>NZ_AP038333.1:2896544-3218382 GCF_047159385.1 Alteromonas sp. D210916BOD_24 | reverse complement strand
AGCCTTCGCAGGTTCGAATCCTGCCCCCTCCACCACTTTCTTATGAGGTGGCCAGAGAATTAGGATTTGCGGGCATCGTATAATGGCTATTACCTCAGCCTTCCAAGCTGATGATGCGGGTTCGATTCCCGCTGCCCGCTCCAAATCAGTGCTGATATAGCTCAGTTGGTAGAGCGCACCCTTGGTAAGGGTGAGGTCGGCAGTTCAAATCTGCCTATCAGCACCAGTTTTATTTCTCCCCAGCTCATGTTGTTAAATTCAAAAAATTTTTTAATGTAACTTTGCTGGGATAAGAGAAATGGCAAAAGAAAAGTTTGAACGTACGAAACCCCACGTAAACGTGGGTACAATCGGCCACGTTGACCACGGTAAAACTACCCTAACTGCAGCAATCACTACTGTTCTTGCAAAGACATACGGTGGTTCAGCTCAGGCATTCGATCAAATCGATAACGCGCCTGAAGAAAAAGCACGTGGTATCACCATCTCTACTTCACACGTAGAATATGACACACCTACTCGCCACTACGCGCACGTAGACTGCCCAGGACACGCTGATTACGTTAAAAACATGATCACTGGTGCTGCACAGATGGACGGCGCAATCCTAGTAGTAGCTGCGACTGATGGTCCTATGCCACAGACTCGTGAGCACATCCTACTTGGTCGTCAGGTTGGTGTACCTTACATCATCGTATTCATGAACAAGTGTGACATGGTTGACGATGAAGAGCTTCTAGAGCTAGTAGAAATGGAAGTTCGTGAACTTCTAAACGAATATGACTTCCCAGGTGATGACCTACCAGTTATCCAGGGTTCTGCTCTTAAGGCGCTTGAAGGCGACGCAGAGTGGGAGAAGAAGATTGTTGAGCTAGGTGAAGCCCTAGATTCATACATCCCAGAGCCAGAGCGTGCAATCGACAAGCCGTTCATTCTTCCAATCGAAGACGTATTCTCAATCTCAGGCCGTGGTACAGTTGTAACAGGTCGTGTAGAGCAAGGTATCGTTAAAGTTGGTGAAGAAGTAGAAATCGTAGGTATCAAAGACACTACTAAGACTACTTGTACTGGTGTTGAGATGTTCCGTAAGCTTCTTGACGAAGGCCGCGCGGGTGAGAACGTTGGTGTTCTTCTACGTGGTACTAAGCGTGACGAAGTTGAGCGTGGTCAAGTACTAGCTAAGCCTGGTTCAATCACTCCTCACACAAACTTCGAAGCAGAAGTATACGTATTGTCTAAAGATGAAGGTGGTCGTCATACTCCATTCTTCAAAGGCTACCGTCCACAGTTCTACTTCCGTACAACAGACGTAACTGGTGCAGTAGAGCTTCCTGAAGGCGTAGAAATGGTAATGCCTGGTGACAACCTTAAATTCAAAGTTGAGCTAATTGCTCCGATTGCGATGGACGAAGGTCTACGTTTCGCAATCCGTGAAGGTGGTCGTACAGTAGGTGCTGGTGTTGTATCTAAGATCCTAGACTAATCTAGACTTAGTAACACAAGTTCCAAAAAAGCGCACTTAGGTGCGCTTTTTTTATGCCCGCGATATATTCGCTCGCGATAAAAATGCATCTCCTACACGGCCCAACACCATCTATTTTTCAAATTAGGTCCGTCTTATGCCTGTACTTCTATACCCTTACCTATAGCTATTTTTTAAGCCATTACTTTGACCGTATGACAGAGATTGTCACTATCAAATCGCCCATTGAGTATTGCTGTTTGCTGTGTGATTTTGTTTCAACTAGAAGGGGGGAAAGCTTGGATAGCACGCAAATCGCTGTAGAAATTAATATCAATTAACAACTTCATAAGATTGAAATCAGGAGATTCAATCACATAAATCGATTAATATTGATTTCTATACGCAGTGAAGCACGCCATAATGAAGCTATTCAACAAGGAGTTCACTATGAGTCAACTATTTAAAAAACTATCAATTTCTTCACGTAACAACGCTGCTGGTAACGTGTCTGCGCCTTGCCACATAGAGTGTAACTACAACAATAATTACTACGGCGATCAGGTCTGTGTGGCAGTTAAGCCTGCGAAGCCCGAAGTGAACCGCCATCTTGGCATTCAGGTGTAAAACTATTTTTTAGATAACTATGACATTCCACATTTATTTATGATGCTTTGCTTCAAAGCCAAGGCTCTTTAATTTGCTATCGAGGGTGACACTGAATGGTACGAGCGCTTATTTGATTCAATTTGCCTTAATTAATCACTAATTAATCAGGACAACTGCGACTTTTTCATGGGATTTTGCTAACGTAAATGTACTTTTATATTCTCTTGCATTAGAAGGTAGTCGCTTGCGTCGGCCTCGTACACATCTAATTTTTTAGTCTCAAAGATTACCGCTTTGTGAAACCGTAAAAAATAAGAAGAAGCGGATGAAGTGTACACAGGGTGGTGAAGACGACTAAGCCTACCAAATTCGGCAGGAGAAGGGATTGATGCAGCAATTAACTTGCTGATTGTAAAAAAGGCAAATCATAATGAAATTCAATCATCTGGGAACCAGTGGTCTGGAAGTCTCTGAAGTGTGCTTGGGCACTATGACATGGGGTATTCAGAATACTCAGCGAGATGCAGACGAGCAAATCGGTTATGCCCTCGATAAGGGGGTAAACTTTATTGATACCGCAGAAATGTACCCGATACCACCTAATGTTGATACCTATGGTGATACTGAACGCATTATTGGCAACTGGCTCTCTCGCAATCAACAGAAACGTTCAGATATCGTGTTAATGACCAAAATTGCCGGTGCTGGTTTGAAGTATATTCGCAATGGGGGGCCAATCACAGCAGAAGCGATTGCTAACGCTCTCACATACTCCCTCGAGCGATTACAGACCGATTACATTGATGTATACCAGTTACATTGGCCCAATCGCGTTACTCCCCATTTTGGAAAGCACTGGCCAGACGGTGCAGATCCTACTAAAACTGATAGAGAGAAATCGGTAGACGGGATGCGCGATATTCTACTAGGTATTAAGCGGGCAATAGAAGAAGGCAAAATACGGCATTGGGGGCTGTCTGATGACACCCCTTGGGGCATCCATACCTTTCTTACATTGTGTAAAGAAATGAACGTACCGCCACCGGTATCCATACAAAATGAATTTAGTTTGGTGCATGCAAAAGACTGGCCTTATCTAATCGAAATGTGTGAATTAGAAAATATCGCTTATTTACCATGGTCACCGCTGGCAACGGGTATCCTCAGTGGTAAGTATCTCGAGGGGGCGCGACCACAAGGTAGTCGTTGGACGCTGATCCAAAGAAATGGTCTATTTAGAGATAAAGCACCAGCTCATCATGCGACAATAAAATACATGGAAATTGCCCGCCATTTGGGGATAACACCTTCTCAATTGGCACTGGCATGGTGTAAACAAGTTCCCGGTGTGACTTCAACTATAATAGGTGCAACAACATCTTCTCAGTTAGCTGAAAACATCGAGGCTTTTGATATCACCTTGTCAGATGAAACCTTGTCACAAATTCACAATGTGTTGCGGGAGTTTCCTTTAGGGTTTTAGGTCGAATTTTAGGAAAAGGTGAGCAAGCATTACAATGGCAAAAACATAGCGAATATAAGTCTAAAAAAACGGCGCACAAGGCGCCGTTTTATTTCTTAAAGCTTTTCTACTACTCGATCAGAATGCGTATTTAGCCGATACTTGGAAGCGATTCATATCACCTTCAAGACCAGATTCTACTTCTCTATGTGCAAACGCATATTCAGCACCAACTGTTAGTGCTTTCGTTGGAGAGTAGAGGAAGTTTACGCGTGTGCTGTAGGTACTTTCTGTAGTTGAAAGACCGGTAAGCGCAACATCATTATCAGCTTCAAATGCTGAGAACATAATGCTACTACGTGCTTTTTCGCTCCACACGTGGCGGTAAGCAATACCGTAACCTGTTGAATCGATAGTTTCCAGGTCACCGCTTGCTGTCAATACCGCACCGTTTACTGCGTTAAGCGCAGAATAACGGCCTAGACCAGAACCCGTGTTGAAGGTAAAGCGAATATCATCGCCATTGCCAAGTAAGAATTTACCCGTTACAGACACACCAAAGCTGGTTTCATCTGCGTCGATATCACCGCCATTGTCGTAAGACAATTGTCTTAATAGACCTGCGACTTTCCAGTAGCCCCAGTCGTGTTTAGACGTATACGCCGCCACAAAGTCAGGAAGGCTATTGTCATCACTGACAATACGGCCACCACCGCCAAATGGTGTAATGGTTGATTCAGGGTTTTCTAGTGCGAGTTGTAAACCGCCGTTGGTATAACGCACCATGACTTGACGACCAAAGGTAATACCGTCTGTCGTACCAATGAAATCAAGGGACTCTGGTAATGCACCTACGTCCATAAACGTGGTCCAGGTTTGACCAACCAACCAGTTTTTGTATGTTAGGTATGCATGACGTACACGAGGCACGTAAGAGTTACTGATACGCTCATCACCACCACCAGTTACTACAAAGTCGAGTTCGAAAACACCGTTTATAGTATCGCCTTCAGCTGTAGGTGTAGACGTTGAGAAGCGGAAACGAGAAGTTCGAATGTGTGCGTCAAATTGTGCATCTTCGTCAACGCCACCAACTGGAGTTAGTGAAGGGATATAAAAGTCGCGACCGACACTACCAGTGGCGATCGTACCATCAGAGTAGTCACTCATCATGGCATCTACTTTTATATAACCTGTGAATTTCACACTTGTATCGCCAATTGTGGCTGCTTGTGCTGCGCCGCCTGATGCTGCTAAGCAAAGCGCTACCGCTGTTGCTGTATTTTTTATTTTAGCTTTCATCGTGTTTTTCCAAAAAGAGTGGTTAATTAAATGTAAATTCAACGTTAACATTGCTAATTGTGTACTTATTATCGCAAATTTAAATAAGCCCATGGTCGCATAAGACCATAGTCGTATTTATAAGGGTAGTGAACGATCGGTGAATAATCGATAAGACCAAAGTCTCATTTTGCTTTGTGGGTGAATGACTAGAGTGTTTTACCATAAAACAAAATATTTACATTTTCGATCTTGGAGGCAATCTATATGACCACCAGCAAAACTTACTCTGTGCCTGAACACATTCTTATGTCTACTCACTTGGACGCCTCACAATATGAAGCGATGTACCAACAATCAGTAGATCAACCAGAAGCGTTTTGGGCTGAACACGCGGCCATACTTGAGTGGTACCAAAAGCCCACCAAGATAAAAAATACCCATTTTGGCGAGGACGATGTTTCAATTAAATGGTTTGAAGACGGCGAACTGAATGCCAGCTATAACTGTATCGATCGCCATTTAGCGAAAAATGCTACCAAGGTTGCTTTCCATTGGGAAGGGGATTCGCCAGAAGATAGTCAAGACATCACCTATCAGCAAGTACACTATGAGGTGTGTAAACTGGCTAACGCACTAAAAGAAATGGGAGTCACCAAGGGTGATCGCGTGGCCATATATATGCCTATGGTGCCCGAAGCCGCTTATGCCATGTTGGCGTGTGCCAGAATTGGTGCTGTACACTCGGTCATTTTTGGCGGTTTTTCACCCAATGCAATTGCCGATCGCATTAACGACAGTAACGCCAAGGTGGTAATTACTGCCGACGAAGGCCGTCGCGCTGGAAGAACTATTCCGCTTAAAGCCAACGTTGACCGTGCGCTGTCGAATGGTGCATGCCCTTCTATTACACACGTCGTGGTGCACAAACTTACCGGTGGCGACGTAGACTGGAATGATTCTGTTGATGTCTGGTGGCACGAAGCCATTGATGGCTGTGCATCGCAGTGTGAGCCTGAGGTGATGAATGCTGAAGATCCACTTTTCATTCTTTATACGTCTGGCTCAACTGGCACGCCTAAAGGTGTAGTTCACACTACTGGTGGTTATTTGCTTTATTCAGCGATGACCTTTAAGTATGCCTTTGACTATAAAGAAGATGATATTTATTGGTGTACTGCTGATGTAGGTTGGATCACAGGTCACAGCTACATGGTGTATGGCCCTATGGTCAACGCGGCATCACAAGTGTTCTTTGAAGGTGTGCCTACTTATCCAGATGTAAAACGCATTGCGCAGGTGGTTGAGAAGTATAAAGTAAATAGCCTTTATACTGCGCCAACCGCTATCCGTGCATTAATGGCCCACGGTGATGTTCCAGCAGAAGGATGTAACCTGTCTTCTTTACGTTTACTGGGTACGGTAGGTGAACCGATTAATCCAGAGGCATGGGAATGGTACCATCGCGTAATAGGCGAAGGTCGCTGTCCGATAATTGATACCTGGTGGCAGACGGAAACAGGTGGACATATGATCCTGCCTCTGCCTGGTGCGACAGCCCTTAAACCAGGCTCTGCTACCCGTCCATTTTTCGGTATTCAGCCAGCGCTGTTTGATGCAGATGGCAATGAATTAGAGGGTGTAGCGGAAGGTAACTTGGTGATTAAAGATAGCTGGCCAAGTCAGGCGAGAACGGTATACGGCGATCACCAACGCTTCATCAATACTTACTTTAGTGCTTACAAAGGTGTGTATTTTACCGGTGATGGCGCTCGCAGAGATGAAGACGGTTACTATTGGATTACAGGACGTGTGGATGATGTTCTGAACGTGTCTGGACACCGTTTAGGTACGGCAGAAATAGAAAGTGCACTGGTGGCGCATCCTAAGGTGGCAGAAGCTGCGGTGGTAGGCTATCCCCATGACATTAAAGGTCAGGGTATCTACGTTTACGTCACACCAAATGAAGGTGTAGAAGTGGATGAAGCCCTGACGAAAGAACTTAAAGCGTGGGTACGTCAAGAGCTGAGCCCCATTGCAACACCAGATATGATCCAATGGTCACGTGGTTTGCCTAAAACCCGTTCAGGTAAGATTATGCGCCGTATACTGCGCAAGATTGCCGCTAACGAGCACGAGCAATTAGGCGACACTTCTACATTGGCTGATCCTTCGGTTGTTGATACACTGATAGAGGAGCGTCTTAACAAATAACGAAGGACATAGACAATGATAACCCTTTTAATCGCTGATGATCATCCGCTGTATCGCGATGCACTGAGAGGCGCACTGTCATTGTCGCTTCCCGCCCTGACCCTGAAAGAGGCGGGAGATCTGAACACTACGGTCGATATCCTCAACAATGAAGATATCGACCTGTTGTTACTCGACTTACACATGCCTGGTAGCAACGATTTGTTCGGATTATTGCACATTCGTAAACTCTTCCCAGACCTCCCTGTTGCCGTAGTTTCCGGTACTGAAGATACCACGCTCATATCTAAAATAATCAGCGTTGGCGCGCTTGGATTTATCCCTAAAACGGCCAGTGCTCACGACATTGCCAATGCGGTAGAAGCCATTTTGGATGGTGACGTATGGTTACCAGAGAGCCTAAGTGAAAATGTAGATGAAGTGAATGAAGCGTTTTCTGAGTTGGCAGACAAGGTAGCTTCGCTCACGCCATCGCAGTACAAGGTATTGTGCTACATGCGTGACGGCTTATTGAACAAACAAATAGGCTATAACCTGGATATTGCTGAGGCAACGGTTAAGGCCCACGTTACTGCAATCTTTAAAAAGCTTGGTATTAATAACCGTACGCAAGCGGTACTTATTGCTTCACAACTAGAGCTTGAGCCTCCCACGCAATAGCGCTTTAACGCGAGCTGTTAAAGCGTTGAGTCAGCTAAGGCCACTGGGCTAACAGAGCGCTTTTCGTTGCGCATTAACCACATAACACTTTGGGTGAAAATGCGTTGAGATTATGGATGTGATATCGCGTGTTCGTGCAAGAATTTGCTTAGTGCCTCACGACTTTGGTCACTGACAAGTGGATTAGTCAGTTCAACGAGCTTGCGATTTTTCATTAACTTCATGCTCTGTTCATAGCCGGGTTGCTGCGACAAAAGCGTGTGAAAGCGACCGTTTTCGATAAGTATAAGCAAGCCTTTTGCTATGCGTTCGGCAAGTAGTGTGTTGTCACTGGCGACGAAGTAAAAAATGGGGTTGTCGTAAGAAATCAGCAGGCTGTCTTCAATGATCAGACCTCTACTTAACGCTTTGTCTTCGAATTCTTCCCGAATTTCCATCACGCTTCGGGGAAACATGTCAGCAAAACCTTCCGAAACAATTCTAAACGACGCGCGATAAGTCGTTTCTAATACTGAGACATCATTGGCTTTAAACACTTTAGTATCAGGCCAGTCATAACCCATAACAGCACGGAAAGCCTTTAAATCCTGTAGTGATTCCACCGAGCGAAATCGTTGATCCCCCTCTCGAATAAATAACACGCGTTTACCAAAAAGGCCTGCCATGATGGGGATGCGAATAGGTAAAAAGTGGGACTCTCGTTCGGTAGAGGCGACACTCCAGGTCACATCTAACATATTGTGCTCTAGGCTGCGCAACTGGCGTTCTTGGGCCGATTCTTCCTGACTCACCACAAGCTCAAACGAGCCGTATTTGTCCTCAGTAACGGCAAGGGCCTCGCTGAGTAGTTGACGGGCATAGGCATATACGGCATCTCTACCAGGATGAACATTGGGTAAGCGTAAAACCGTATGAGGAAGGTTTGCATCAGTGACATTTTCGCCCACCTTTTCACTTTGATCAGTAAGTGCGAATGCACTTGAATTCAAGTGTGCCAGTGAACAAAATAACATTGCATTGATGAATCTGCGCGTCATTCCAATATCCATTAATTTTCGCCTTTTTCCCTTAAACTACGGCCGGAAAGACCATCATTTCCACTTATTAGTCACTGTGCTATACAGTGTACCTAAGTGGCTTGCTATTAGTCTTTGCCGGTGAGCAAAAAGTCGTGTTCAGGATCGACAATAAACTGACCGCTCATGGCTTCTCGACCAAGTAGCATGAGATAGGTCATCTCAGAGCGGTCGGTGAGGGTAAGTTGAATGTCCCATTGATTACCATCCATAATTATAGGCGTAATTATTACATAACGCTTTTCTAATGTTGCGGTAGAGCTCTTGACGCGCTTTTGACCTTCGACTCTTGCTTCTCGACGCACTACACGCTCTACGTTGTGAATATCAGGGTGAATATCGAAGGTTATCCACAATTCATCGTCTTTTTCAAACTCTTCAATATTATCTACATGTAATGAAGATGTTGCGGCTCCTGTGTCAACTCTCACCGTTAAATCTGTAATAGTTAACTTTGGTAAATCACACAGTTCAACCGCACCTACAATTTTTTTATTTTTCATAAGGATTTTCTACCGAATATGATTCAAGTGTACTTTGCTCTGGTGGTAATAAATTATCTTGTAATAGTTCAACATGTTCAGCCACAGTACCAGGCCTTGAAAAGTATGCAATATGGTACACGGCTTCTCCCTCTTGAGTGAGAGGAATATTCTGTTTGCCAATGATAACCCCTTCGGCTGGGCTTAATATATAGTTTAAATGGTTGCCGAAAGGGTCTGCAATAACCGCTAATTTGTCACCTACCGCAACGTGATCACCTAGCTGCGCTAAATGCGTTACAAAGCCACTGTCAGATGCGCGCACCCATCCGCTCTGACGAGCAATAAATTGCTTAATTTCGTGCGCCTTTCTAGATGGTTTGCTGCGACTTTTACTCAGCATGCCGAGGTGTCTCATGGTATTAATTATGCCTTTTACACCAGCACGAATAGAGAGTTCATCATAACGCAATGCTTGACCCGCTTCATAAAGCAATATTTTAACGCCATTCTCTTTGGCTGCTTCACGCAATGAGCCATCGCGTAGTTCGGCGTTGAGTAAAACCGGTACGCCAAACGCTTTCGCCATTTCCAATACTTCTTCGTTGTCCAGATCGGCACGAATCTGGGGTAAATTACTGCGGTGGATAGCGCCAGTATGTAAATCAATGCCCACATCACACTTGCTAACCACTTCTTTTAAAAAGAGGTTAGCCAAACGACCAGCCAATGAGCCTTTTTTGTTGCCTGGAAAACTGCGATTAAGATCTCGTCTGTCTGGTAAGTACCGAGACTGGTTGAGTACGCCATAAACGTTAACCATTGGTACAGCAATCAAAGTACCTTTAATACTGGTTATAGCCTTAGAACGTATAAGCCTGCCAACAATTTCAATGCCGTTGAGTTCGTCACCGTGGATCGCCGCGCTAACGAACATAGTGGGGCCGGGGCGTTTACCCCGCTTGACATATATTGGAATACTCATGTTCGTCGCCGTGTACAACGGCGGCATTTTTAATTCAATCTTCTTCGTTTCACCGGGTGAAATGGATTCCCCCCCGATTTTTAATACATCATTTACCACTAACGCTTTCCTACCATAGAAAGTTATTTTATTGTTAATTAATTAACCTTTACCACGGGTTTTGGTTTTATGAGGCTCGGCACTTTTCTCGATGAATTCAATGATCATTGATGCAACGTCTTTATTGGTTGCTTTCTCAATACCTTCTAAACCAGGAGATGAATTCACTTCCATGACTACCGGGCCACTGTTAGAACGAAGAATGTCCACACCACAGCAATTTAATCCCATAGTTTTCGCTGCATCTACTGCCGTTTTGCGTTCTGCTGGGCTCAGTCTGACTAAACTGGCTTGACCACCACGGTGTAAGTTAGAGCGGAACTCGCCAGCAGCAGCCTGACGCTTCATAGCGGCTACGACTTTGCCTCCTACGACAAAGCAACGGATATCTGCGCCACCGGCTTCTTTGATAAATTCCTGAACTAAAATACTGGCATTAAGACCCATGAACGCTTCAATAATCGCCTCTGCGGCTTTTTGGGTGTCGGCAAGTACTACGCCTATGCCTTGTGTACCCTCTAATAGCTTTATCACTACAGGGGCGCCACCAACGGTTTTAATTACATCGTCTATTTTGTCTGGGTGGTGAGCAAAGCCTGTTCTTGGCATCCCAATCCCTTTACGGGAAAGTAATTGTAGTGAACGCAGTTTGTCTCGCGAGCGGCTGATAGCGACTGATTCATTTATGCTATATGTGCCCATCATCTCAAATTGACGAACAACAGAGGTGCCGTAGAAACTGACAGAAGCCCCAATGCGAGGAATAACCGCATCGTAATAGGGAAGTTTCTTACCGTGATAGCGTACCGATGGACGTGAGCTGGTGATGTCCATGTAGCAATGCATGGTATCGATAACATCCACTTGGTGGCCACGAGCTCGCCCAGCTTCCACTAAACGCGACGTTGAATAAAGCTTAGAATTTCTTGAAAGAATAGCAATACGCATTTTAAAAACCTGCTGTTTGTACTTATTTTTAACTGAATTTTTAGAACGACTGTACCCACGTTAGAACGTGAACAGTGATTAGACAAGTATTTTTGCGGGCATACTAATGTAAGGCCTACTGCCTGTCTTACGAATAATTCTTGTTGTGTCGATTGCTTTTAATGCATGAACTTGTCTGGTATTCGCGATACCATTGGCGAAAATAGTTCATTATTTAAAAGGTTGTATCGAATGAATGAATGGTGGCACACATTTTTGTCCTGGTTAACTGAATATCAGTCAAATGTTGTGTGGAGTGGTATTGTATTATTGTTCTATTTGGCAACGTCTCGCAAGCTTTTACCAAAACTTGAAACCAATATCGAAAAATCGAAATTAAAATCTCACAGTGCAATTAAAGGGCTTTTTGCTGCACGAGTGCTCGTTGGCACGGTAGCCATAGCGCTACTATTACTTGCATGGGGTATTGATTTTTCAGGGCTTTTGATGCTGTCAACGTCAATTATCACAGTAACAGGGGTCGCGCTTTTTGCCAGCTGGTCTTTAATCAGCAATATCACAGCATATTTTATTCTGTTAACCAATGTGGCGTATAGACGCGGAAACTATTTGCGGATCCTAGATGGCGATAATTATATTGAGGGAATGATTGCGGATGTGGGGCCATTTAGCACGCGTTTGGTCACTGCGGAAAGGGAAACCTTGATGTATCCCAATAATCTTATTCTTACGCGACCAGTGTTGCTAAACCCCAAAGTCCATTGGGGTTCAATGGGGAAGGTGGTTGGTAAGTCTGCAAACGAGAAACCAGTTTTGAAGGTAGAACAAAACAAAACACCCGAAGAGCTCGTAAGTAAGTAAAAGTGAGCTCTACATCTTTTAAGAATACATTTACGCTTCATTCTCGTTGACATTGTTTGCTTCTCTAATATAGCGGGTCATACTCTGTAACAGGGCTCTTAACTTGGCTGGCTTTAACGGCTTAGCTAAAAAGTTCACGCCCTGTGCTTTACATTGTGTGACCAATCCTTCGTCTGGGGTCGCTGTAATCAGTGCCGCAGGTACTACAATATTTAATCGCGAACGAATCTCCTCAATTAGCGCTAGCCCGTTTTTCTCGTCATCATGACTTAACTGATAATCCATCAACAGAATTTGTGGTTGAATGGTTTCACACAGTGTCAGGGCATCGTCCCAATTATTGGCCATAGCGACGTTAATTCCCCATTTGGTCAGCAGTGTATGCATGGCGTCAAGATTTTCACGTTGATCATCTACGCACAACACATCCATACCAGTGAATGTCGTATTACGGGGTTTGGCCGTTTCGCTTGATACTTCTTTCGGTATGGCTTTGGCAAGTGTAAAACTGAAGCAACTTCCCTTACCTACTTTTGAGAGTACTCGGATATCACTATTGAGTTGTAAACTCAATCTTCTTACCACACCCAGTCCTAACCCAAGGCCGTGCTCTTTACTGTCATTGGCGCGAAAGAAGTCACCAAAAATGCTTTCTTTTTTCTCATTCGAAATCCCAATACCCGTATCCATCACTTTAAACTGAACGGTATCGCCCACAGGCTTAACCGTAAATAGTACTCGCCCTTTGTCTGTGTATTTCACAGCATTAGACAGTAAGTTTTGCACTATGCGGTATAAATACGTTTTGTCAGCCACCACCCAACAAGGCCTAATAATTGGGGTGAATCTGAGACCTTTTTCCTGCGCGCGCATCGCCATTTCATCCAGTAACGGCGAAAGTAAACTACACACATCAACAGACTCTAACTCGGGCTTCATTTCCCCTTGATCCAGACGTGCGATGTCTAACAACGTGCCAATGAGGTTTTCACTGGACGTCACACTGTGATTGAGCTTGCGTATAATCGAATGGGCTTGTTCAGAGAGTTCTTGTTCTTCAAGCGCGCTCACATACAGTTTTGCTGCGTTTAGCGGCTGTAATACATCGTGACTTGCCAGTGCTAAAAAGCGCGTTTTACTGGCGTTTGCATCCTCAGCGGCTTTTCTCGCTCGAATAAGCTCTTTTTCTGCCTCAGAACGGCGTTCAATTTCAAGGCGAAGTTCTGCATTGATAGAGTGTACTTCTTCCGTGCGCTTCTTAATTCGCGCTTCAAGGTCAATATTCGACTCTTCCAGTGCCTGTTGAATTTCGACGTGTCCGGTGATGTCATTAAAACTGGTAACAAACCCACCACCGGGCAGCGGGTTGCCTACCATTTCAATAACACGTCCATCTTTGCGCAGACGTGTAAATCGATGAGGCATGCCTGAGCGCAAGTGAGTCAACCTTTTTTCTACTTCAGCTTCTACGTCATCGGTGCCGAACTCACCTTGTGACGCATTGTAGCGAATGAGTTTCTCAATTGGCGTGCCAACAGCAAGTAAATTGTCTGGATAGGGATAGAGATTGGCATAGCGCTTGTTCCAGGCCACCAAATTTAAATGTTTATCCATCACACTGATACCCTGATCCATATTCTCAAGTGAGGTCAGTAGGGCGGTCATGTTGAATTGCATGGCTTGGGTTGTATCATCAAAAAAGTTGATGATTTCGGTGAAGTCCATTTTCTTTCCGCGCAATGCGCTGTCTAACAGCACTTTGGCACTGGATGCGCCAATTACTCCCCCTAATGCCCGTTCACAGAATGAAAGAAACGATTCATTTGGTGTCGCGTCATGCTTTAGTTCACACCGGTTGAGATGTTGATATTGCTCTAAAAGCTGTTCACATCGCCCTGTGCCCATAAACGTTGAGAGCAGGGTTATAAGATCGGAAACCGTAACATCCGTCGCTTGGGTTTTAACTGTGTTATTTGCCGAAATAGTGGGAGAGACAAATGCTTCTGCCTGAATACGGTCAATAAGTCGCTGTGGGGCAAACCAAGAAAAAATTGTATAAACCAGTGTGTTTGCGGCCAAACTTATCATAGCTCCTTGGCTAATGAGTTCATTTTGCTCCAATTGTGAAACCTGATCGCTGACAATCGGAAGTACTAGCCACAGCACCCAAATAACAAGGCCAACCATTAAACCTGCGTATACACCATGGGCATGGGCTTTCTTCCAGTATAGACCACCCACAATAGCAGGCATTAATTGGATGACGAGAGAAAATGCTATAAGGCCTATTGAGTGTAACGAACGGCTGCCAGTCATTTGTTGGTGATAGACAAATGCCATCAAGAGAATGAAGGCAATAACGATACGACGAATTAATCGGATGCGACTGGCCAGATCTTGCTTGTTATCGGACTGCCCACTAAATGCAAAAATCCTCGGCAAGATGACATCATTAGTCAGCATGGTACTCAAAGTCAGGGTAGCCACAATGATCATTGCCGTGGCAGCTGACAGTCCGCCAATAAAAACGATGACCTGAAGTAAGGTGGATTCTGAAAAAACCGCTAGTGACAAAACATAGGAGTCGGGTTCAATGCCCGCTCCCGAGAAAATGGCTTTGCCTGCGATTGCAATCACAGGGATAACTGCAGATATCACTGTGAGATAAAGAGGAAACAGCCAACGAGCCGTGCGAATATGCCCTAAACTTAAATTGTCGATAATTGCCACGTGAAATTGACGAGGCAAACAGACAATAGCAGCTGCTGCCATGATGGTTTGGGCTATAAATGAAAAGGAACCGAATTGCGCGAGGGCAGCTTCATTGATAAAGCTGTCAAAAAAAGGACCCGATTCAGTGGCCTTCCACGCGTGGTAACCGACAAAAGCAACAAGTACCAGTGCCAGAAGTTTAATTGAGGACTCAAACGCGATTGCCAGCATAAGTCCACGTCGATATTCAGTCACGTCGGCCTGTTTAGTACCAAAATACATAGCGAATATGGCAATGAAGGTGGTCGCTGCCAAAATAATCACGTCACTATTGGCTTGCTGAGTGAGTAATTGAAAGGTGGCACCCACCGCCTTTAACTGAAGCGCAATATACGGGATGGTCGCGAGCAGGGCGATCAGTGTGACAACCAGTGCAACGGTTTGGCGTTTCCCGTACCTAGAAGCGATAAAATCTGAAATAGTGGTGATATGCTGCTTCTTACTCACTAGGGTCATCTTATAGATGAATTTATACCCCAATGCATAGACCAAAATAGGCCCTAACATAATAGGAAGGTAAATCCAGGTATCGCGGCTGGCTTGTCCCACCATGCCGAAAAATGTCCAAGCAGTACAGTAAATGGCGAGGGCAAGGGAGTAGATGGCGGGGTGTGATGTTATCTTGCGCGCAGCGGGCGAGTTTTTCTCCCCCCAACTGGCTAGTGAAAACAACAAAAACAGGTACAACACAGCAAGTGTAACCCAACCAAAAACCATAACTCACCTTTTAACTAAGCATTAACAACTTTGATTTTATTATAATCATCGCGACCATAGTCTCACCTACGACCATGGTCTCATTTTGAATTCTCATAGGCAGGTCTAGAGTAGTAGCCGATCTCCTAAATGCTTGACTTTGCTGCTTTGATTAGAAAACCATCTAATTAAGTCACGCAGCAATAACGTTAACAAAGCCGGGCGTTAGGGAAATGTAAAAACATAACAACTAGTTAACCTGACATGAGGGTGAAACAATGGCATTTAGAAACGAAGAAGACAAAAAAGCATATTGGAAGGAGAATTTAGCCCTCCTTGCCAAGCTTTTAGTCGTATGGTTTGTCGTGTCATTTGGTGCCGGCATACTGTTTGTCGATGCATTAAATGAAATTCAATTCTTTGGCTTTAAGCTGGGCTTCTGGTTTGCACAGCAAGGCGCAATTTATGTGTTCGTTGCATTGATTTTTGTCTATATGACAAAAATGAACGCTATGGATAAACGCTACGGTGTAGACGAGGAGTAACCCATGGACGTTCAAACACTCACATTTATTATTGTAGGTGCTTCGTTTGCACTCTACATCGCAATCGCAATTTGGGCTCGAGCTGGCTCAACTAACGAATTCTACGTTGCCGGTGGTGGCGTACCTCCTGTAATGAATGGTATGGCCACGGCAGCCGATTGGATGTCTGCGGCTTCATTCATTTCAATGGCGGGCCTAATCTCATTCATGGGTTACGATGGCGCAGTTTACCTTATGGGGTGGACTGGCGGTTACGTACTCCTTGCTCTGTGTTTGGCACCTTACCTACGTAAATTCGGTAAGTTCACTGTACCTGATTTCATTGGTGACCGCTACTACTCACAAACCGCTCGTACCGTTGCGGTATTCTGTGCAATCTTCGTGTGCTTCACTTATGTAGCAGGCCAAATGCGCGGTGTTGGCGTAGTATTCAGTCGCTTCTTAGAAGTGGACATTGTAGCAGGTGTGGTAATCGGTATGGTTATCGTATTCTTCTACACTGTACTTGGTGGTATGAAAGGTATTACTTACACCCAAGTTGCACAGTACTGTGTACTCATTTTTGCCTACATTGTTCCAGCGGTATTCATTTCAATTATGGTGACAGGTCACATCCTTCCGCAAACTGGGTTTGGTGCCACGTTAGCTGATGGCTCCGGAATGTACGTGTTGCAGAAACTCGACATGTTATCAGTGGAACTCGGCTTTAATGAATATACCTCAGGAACTAAGAGCACTATCGACGTATTCTTTATTACGTTTGCACTGATGGTAGGTACAGCAGGTCTTCCACACGTAATCGTACGTTTCTTTACTGTGCCTAAGGTTCACGATGCTCGTAAATCAGCAGGTTACGCACTTGTGTTCATTGCACTACTGTACACTACAGCGCCTTCACTTGCCGCGTTTGCTCGTGTGAACATGATTGAAACCATCAATGGTCCTGAAATGACTGGTACCAGTTATGCAGAAGCGCCTTCGTGGATTAAGAATTGGGAACAGACTGGTCTTATCGGCTTTGAAGATAAAAATGGCGATGGCAAAATGTTCTATTCAGGCGATGAGCGCAACGAAATGAAGGTTGACCGCGATATTATGGTTCTGGCGAATCCTGAAATTGCGAACCTACCTGCATGGGTGATTGCGTTGGTGGCCGCGGGTGGTGTTGCTGCAGCCTTGTCTACGTCAGCGGGTCTTCTGTTGGTAATTTCGACATCCGTTTCCCACGACTTGTTGAAACGAAACTTTATGCCGAATATTACCGATAAGGCAGAATTGATGTATGCGCGATTAGCGGCAGGTGTGGCCATTGTAATTGCAGGCTACTTCGGTATTAATCCGCCCGGGTTTGTTGCGCAGGTGGTCGCCTTTGCCTTCGGCTTGGCAGCATCGAGCTTCTTCCCAGCAATTATTATGGGTATCTTCAGCAAACGAATGAATGATAAGGGTGCGATTGCGGGTATGATCAGTGGTATTGCTTTCACCGCCGCTTACATCATCTACTTCAAGTTCGTGAATCCTGCGGCAAATGTGCCGGCTAACTGGTGGTTTGGTATTTCACCAGAAGGTATTGGTACATTGGGTATGATGGTTAACTTCCTTGTTGCATTCTTAGTATTCAAAGCAACAGATGAAGCACCAGAAGAGATTCAAGAGCTAGTAGAAAGTATTCGTTATCCAAAAGGAGCGGGTGAAGCATCTGCTCACTAATACAACGAAACTTAAATAATTAAACGATAACCAACCTACTGGCATTTGTGAGTAGGTTGGTTTTTTCTTTTATTATTGAGCATGTTGATCTTTGCGGTACTCTTGACATGATGTACTGCAAAGATCAACACCCTCTGGGGCTGCAATCCCTCGTTCAACAGACCCCTGGTTAACATTCTCTAGGAATAGTGTATGACTGTCATAGCAAAGCAGGTTGAAGATTTTCTTTCTACATCAGCGCCATTCGATGGATTAGAAAGCGAGCAACGTGCAGACTTGATCAAGCATGCTGAGCTTCTCTATCTGACAGCAGACAATGCTGTCACGCTAGAGCAAAATGGACCGATGTTATACCTCATACAAAGTGGACAGTTTTCGGTTCAGGATGGGGAAAGTAGCATACGTCATCTCAGTGAAGGTGACTATTTCGGGTATCCTTCCCTCATTGAGAAGCGCACGTTTCCACTACAGGTCACGGTAGATAGTCCAGGATTAGTTTATTGTTTTGAAGGAAAGTATGTTGCCACAATGCTAGAGATCCCCGCCATTGGGAATTTTTTCGCAGGGCTTCGCAACAACGCCTTGCAGAATCATGCGTTAGCAGATAGCAATTCTATGTGGCTGTATAAAGGGTTAACTGACGTCATTAGCAAAGCACCAGTGTCTACCGAAATCCACTCAACTATTGCCCATGCTGCGGGCTTAATGACAACGCACAAAGTGTCGTCTCTTCTTATCACCGACGACAATAAATTGGCTGGTATTATTACTGATCGCGACTTGCGCTCTCGGGTAGTCGCTAAATCTTTAGATACTAACCTGTTGGTAAGTAAAATAATGACTACCAATCCTACCCAGATAACGGGAAATAGGACGTTGTTTGACGCCATGTCTTTGATGACCGAAAAAAATATCCATCACCTTCCGGTTATTGATCATCTGACGAATCAGCCCTTAGGTATGATCACCGCCAGTGACATTATTCGTCATCAGCGAGGCAATGTTCTGTTTATTATTGGCGAACTGTCAAAAGCGGAAAACTTGTATGAATTAACCCGTTTGTCGTGGCAATTACCGCATTATTTTTCTGCCCATGCTAAACGCGCGGGCGATTATGATATTGCGGGCAAAATATTGTCGCAAGCTACCGATATCATGACGCGTAAGCTAATTGGCTTTTTTCAGCAGGAGCACGGCAAAGCGCCGATGATGTTCGCGTGGTTGGTTTTTGGCTCACAAGCCCGTGAGGATCAAACTACGGGCTCAGATCAGGATAACGGTTTGCTGTTAGCACACACCCCTAACGAACAACAGGCTCAGTACTTTGCCGACATGGCTGACTATGTGTGTAATGGGTTAGCGAAGTGTGGTATTAAACTGTGTGACGGTAACATTATGGCCAGCAACCCTGACTTGAGAAACTCTCTTGATGAAGCGGTTGAGGAGGCGAAGCGGTGGGTAAATTCGCCGACAAAAGACGCTATTATGCACTTTAACATTTATCTGGATGCGCGGTGTGCGGCAGGTGACAGCAGTTTGTTTAAAGCACTACAGGAACGCCGGGCGCCATTACTTAAACAAAAAATGTTTCTCGCAGCGCTAGTGCGTCACAGTAATGAGGTAGCCGTTCCCCTTTCCACGTTTCAACGATTCACGTACGAAAAAGGTCGAAAATATAAAGATACTATCGATTTAAAGACCCGAGCTGTTGCACTTATCAACAATATTGCACGTATATATGCGTTAGCCGATGGTTTAACCGTACCCAGTACGCTTGCGCGGCTAGAAGCGCTTTCAGACAACTCCCAACTTTCTAAGAAAGACGCGACCAACCTAAGGGATATTTGGCTGTTTTTGAACCGGTTGCGCTGGCGACATCAGTTGGAAAATAAAGTCACTGATAATTGTGTTTCGGTAGGCGCACTTTCATCTATTGAAAAGCATCAGCTTAAAGCAGCATTTAAAGCCATTGAACGAACCAACCAAGCTATGGTTATGAAGTTTTCTGGCGGTCTGGGTTAATCAATGGCGATAGGGTTCTTACAACGGCTGCTGGCAGTATTAGGGGGAAGTAGTACCCTCAAAACAAAACTAAAGGCGATGACTTTTTCCAGTACCTCTTTCTGTGCAGTGGATTTTGAATTGACCTCACTCGATCCTAATTCAACGCATATCACTTCGATTGGTTATGTCAGTGGTAAACGGGGCCGGGTGGATCTCTCTTCCTGTGGGTATCACGTGGTAAACACCGAAGCGGAATTAGGACAAAGCCCGGTTATTCACGGGCTGACACTTGAAGTTTTAAATGAAGGGACGTCATTGGAAAGTGCGATTGAAGCGTTGCAGCCTCTATTGCGCTCATCCGTTTTAGTGTTTCACAATGCGAGTCTCGACCTTAAAGCGCTGGATCGTGCTTTTCGCGTACTCAATTTGCCCCCTCAAGAGGTTATCTATATCGATACGCTTCAATTAGCACTCTATCAATTGAATAAGCAACATCAGGTTTTACCTAATAATAGTGCTACGTTAACGGTATGCCGACAACGGCTCGATCTACCGACCTTTCCCGAACACAACGCATTAGACGACGCGTTAGCAACGCTGCAATTGCTGTTTGCACAGCAAGAACAGCTAGGGATTAGTCAAAATGAGTCACTCAGTGCGTTGCTACATACCAAATCAGTAGGTATCTATCAGTTAGGTGTTAATTGAACCACTTTTTGATGTTTTGTTCTCGATGGTGCTTTTAACCTGTTACGTCCTTGCATTTTCGCTTCATACAGGTTTTTGTCAGCCTCTAGCAAAATAAAATCGATGGTTTTTTGATCTTCGGCGCTTTTAATTGCCACACCTGCACTTAACGTAACACGCTGATGTTCTGATGCACTGTGACGAATATTCAATTCATAGACTCCGTCAATCAGGCGCTTAGTGACTTCTACGGCACCTTCAATATCGGTATTAGGTAGAAGTACCAAAAATTCCTCTCCACCTAATCGGACAAGTTTATCCATCGGACGCATGAGGGCATTATTAATGGTGTTGCTGACCTTCCAAAGACAGGCATCTCCTTCAAAGTGACCATACATATCGTTAAATCGCTTAAAATGGTCGATATCAAAAATAACCAAGGAGAGCGGGTTGGCATTCCGCAGGCCATCTTTCACTAGGCGGGGCAGGTAATCGTCGAGATAATGACGATTATAAGCGCCGGTCAGTCTATCTACGTATATCAGCTTCTCTAACAAATCATTTTTTAACTTATGAGTTAGATGAGATTTTACGCGATTGCGCAACGTACACGCATTGACGGGTTTGTGCACAAAATCCACACAGCCAGACTCCCAACACTTGGATTGATCTTCGTCGGCGTCTGCCGAGGTAACAAAAATGATAGGAATAGAAGCGCAAGCCGGCTTAGCCTTTATTAATGCAGTAGTTTGATGCCCGTCAAGGTCGGGCATGTTAACGTCCATTAATACCAAATCAGGGGAATGTTGCTCACAGAACGCCAGTGCTTCTTTACCAGAGCCTACAGAGGAGCATCTTGCGGTATCTGCAAGTAGGGTTTCTAGTTGAAGTCTAGTTATCTCTTGATCATCGACGATAAGTATCAGGCAGTCTTGTAACTTGCGTTCTCTGAGCTTTTCACTATACACAACCACTCCTTATTAATTGGGCGAGGCGCGTTACCCAGAGTACTATGATAGGAAGCAAATTTGCATTATTCAAAAGTTTAATAATAAAAGTAAAAACAACATCATGCCAAACTACACAATTGTAGAAGCGTGGTATACCGCTTTGTCTCTTAAAGAAAAAGTTCAATTAACGAAAAAATGAGATGTAAAAAATATGTAAATAAACAACTGTGAACTATGCTTATAGGTATCGAGTAACAAGAGGTGCCTGTGATGAATACTCGAAGAATGCTATTTTTGTTATCTTTCCTTGTCCTGACAGGGTGCCAATCTACTGATGAACAAACTACAGTAGCGGCTCCTGCTTTACTCAATGATCAACTCTTTCCGTCATATGTTTTGTTTTCCGTCGAGTCGCCGGAAGAAATTTTCTATTTAGGTGAAGAAGCACAACGCTTTGCTGAGCGTGCAGTGTATGAAAACAGTGCTTCTGAGAAAAATTTGAAACGCCTTGTTAAAGCTATTTTTGACCATTCAGAACAAGGTGTTTTGTATCGAAATAGCGCGAATACCACAGCTAATTCTACCTTTAATAATCGTGCGGCTAATTGCCTCTCACTGTCTATTATGGCTTATGCACTCGCCGAACACGCGGGGTTAAAGGCGACTTTTTATGAGGTTGATATACCTGAATATTGGACTCGCAGAGATGGCTTCAGTTTACTCAATGGTCATATTAATCTCAGAGTAACCGTTCCTAACGAACCATTAATCGTGTCAGTGGGCTCTTCTTCCGCCGATATCGATTTCGACCCACAAATGATTCGAAGTCATTTTCCGCGTAACAGCGTTTCAAAAACGAAAATATTATCCATGTTTTATAACAATAAAGGTGCCGACGCGTTGGTAGCAAACAGCTATACCCGTGCATATAGCTACTTCCGTGCTGCGGCTAAACTATCGCCTGACTTACATCAAAGCTGGGTAAATCTGGGGATTTTGTATCGCATGGTGGGGGCGTATGACCAAGCTGAACTTGTGTACAAACACGCCCTTTCACTTAACGATGACAACCTCACAGCATGGGAAAACCTCGCTATCTTGTATTCACATCAAGATAGAAAAGATGAAGCGATAGCAATTACGGAAATGGTGGAATCACGAAGACGGGATAATCCGTATTATCACTATATTCTGGGCGAGCAAGCATTTGATGATGGTAATATGGAGTTGGCGCTTACTTACTACCAACGCGCTTTTCGTATTGATGATTCTCGTCACGAAATTTTATTTGCTTTAGCTAAGACCTTTCACGAGTTAGGGGATATTAGCAAAGCGCAAAGTTACTTGGAGAAAGCAGTCAGACATTCTGCTAACGATCAGGATCGCATGCGCTACGCTTCTAAGATTGCTGCATTGGCCAGCAGTTAACGAAAATTACGTGCTATAGATAAAAAAAAGCCACGGACTAGCCGTGGCAAAAATAACACTACAAAAGGAACTTAATTTATATAACGCCCAGCTCACGGAGGCGCTCTTGCAGGTATGACCCTGCAGTATGACGTTCTGAAAGAACAACATCTGGTCGCGGGTGTAAAAACAGCGGCAGTGAGATACGAGATTTAGTCATATCAGCGCCATCTGGGTTAACTACCCGATGTGTAGTTGATGGGAAGTAATGGCCTGATGCTTCTTGAAGCATATCGCCAATATTCACGATCAAATTACCAAAATCGCAAGGCACTTCTAACCAACTACCGTCTTTAGCTTGTACTTGCAAACCAGGCTCATTCGCGGCTGGTAAGATAGTAATTAAATTAATATCTTCGTGAGCAGCGGCGCGGATTGCATCGACTTCTTCATCTCCTTTAAGAGGCGGATAGTGCAGTATACGCAGCAATGTTTGATCAGAATCTTTGATCATATCGCCAAGCGGCTGACTGTACTTTGCGCTCACTTCAGCAGGAGAATGCTTTTCTATCCACCCAAGAAGCTCTTTAGCTAATGTGTTCGCTTCCTCATAATATTGAGAAATCTGAGGGCGTAGTGCTTCAGGACACTGACCCCAAGGGTAGAAGTGGTAATATTCTTTAATATCTTTTTTCGTAAAGCCTTTGGCTACCTCAGAAACACTCTGAGGGAAAAATCCGTCTTGTTTACCTTTGTTGTACAGGTAATCATTCTTCTGCTCACTGTCGAAGAAGGCCTGCCAGTTATCGTAAATACCTTGAACCAATGACTGCTGGATAGGGTGGTTTTTTAAAACACCGAACCCTGTCTCGCGAAGTGACTTCACGAATTCTTCTTGAGCGTTTTCCGCTCGGTAATCAACAGCAACTAATTGCATAACTTTATCCCGTATATTTTGACTGCGGCATTATAAAGGTAGACGGGCTACAGAAAAAAGTCGCAGAAATTGACATAAATCAACTCCGCGAGGAATTTGCGCGTAATTTACATAAACCTGACCAGTTAGTCTAGTAAAAACTTGACCAACTGGTCTGTTTAATTAAATTTTAACCGAGTGAGAGGTAAAAGCCCGCTAGTGCGGCACTCATTAAGTTAGACAACGTTGCAGCAATAACAGCTTTTAACCCCAGTCGCGCGATTTCTTTTCTGCGTGTTGGTGCCATGGCACCAATTCCACCCATCAAAATTGCGATAGAAGAGAAGTTTGCAAAACCACAAAGTGCAAAGGTGATAATGGCCTGAGACGCTTCAGATAGCTGTGCTTGGTTTTCCAAGAAATTTAAGTAGGCAACAAATTCGTTGACCACCATTTTCTGACCAATAAAGCTACCTGCAAGTTGTGCTTCCTCCCATGGTACGCCGATTGCCCATGCGAGTGGTTGAAGTACATAACCCAGGATCCCTTCAAACGTTACGTTTTCATAGCCGAATAAACCTGCTGTCCAGCCAATCAGGCCGTTAAACATGGCAATTAGAGCGATGAAAGCGAGTAGCATGGCACCTACATTTAGCGCAAGTTGCATGCCTGATGCAGCGCCACTGGCGGCCGCATCAAATACATTGGCGTAGCCGGTATCTTCCGCGTCTACGTCATGTAAATCTTCATTGGGCTTGTTGGTTTCGGGCAACATAATTTTTGCCATCAACAAACCACCTGGTGCTGCCATAAAGCTGGCAGCTAATAAGTATTTAAGTTCAACACCCATACCGGCATAACCAGCCATAACTGACCCTGCAATAGACGCAAGGCCGCCTACCATAATGGCAAACAGCTCAGAACTGGTCATGTGAGGAATAAACGGGCGTACTACCAATGGCGCTTCAGTTTGGCCAACAAAAATATTTGCCGCCGCTGACATGGACTCCGGTCGACTGGTTCCCAAAGCTTTTTGCAGAAACCCACCGATAACTTTGATGATAAGCCCCATAACTTTAAGGTGATAAAGTACGGCTATCAACGCAGAGAAAAAGACAATGACGGGTAATACGTTAAAGGCAAAAATAAACGCAATTGACTTGTCACCAATTGGGCCAAATAAGAAGTTAATGCCTTCTTGGCTATAGTCGATAATATTGGCGACAAACTGCGTTGCTTTTAATAGGACTTCTTTACCGGGTTCAGAATACAGGACAAACGCACCGACTGTGGCTTGAATAGCAAAAGCACCCCCTACGGTGCGCCAATTTATACTGCGTTTCGCCGATGACAACGCGAAAGCAATACCCAGAAGGAGCGCAATGCCCAGTAAACTAACCATACTAATGTTCCCTTAAAGAAGCGCTTGCTGAATGTGTGATTTAATCACATCTAATGCAATTTGGTTTTTGCCACCTTGCGTCACTACTACGTCGGCAGTGAAGCGGCTTGGTTCGATGAATTGATGGTACATAGGCTTGACAGTTTCTTCGTACTGTTTTGCCACAGATTCTATGCTACGGCCACGCTCTTTAAGGTCACGCATCATGCGGCGCATTAAGCATATATCTAAAGGTGTATCGATAAATATTTTCACGTCATACAGAGGAAGAAGGTCAGTACGCGCTAGTAACATAATGCCTTCTAAGATGATAACGGGTGCTGGATTCAGTCTTTCTGTTTCTGGCAAACGAGTATGCGTTTTATAGCAATAATGCGGATAATCGATAGGCTGGCCATCACGCAACGCCTGTAGATGAGCTTTTAGCAATTCATGCTCAAAGGCATTTGGGTGGTCATAGTTGTTCTTTTCCCGTTGTTCCATGGGTAAATGGTCTTGAGCGCGGTAGTAGTGATCTTCTCGTAACACTTGCACAGGGCGGCCTTGTGCACTGAAGCCATTGAACAAATTTTTTGTAAAAAGAGACTTCCCAGAGCCAGAAGCTCCAGAAATGGCAATAATTAGTGGCGATTGCATAGTACTATAAAGCTGGTTTTGTTGGTGCAAAGATACGCGTTTAGGCCTCGCGAATCAATGCTAGATTCACAAGTTCTTAGTTATTGGATCGGTCTTTGCTAGATCTTTACTGAGTTTTCAAGGTATTGCAGACACTTCAAAGCATTACCTTAAGTCTTCCAAATGGTCAGATTCTAGCTAAAGCACGTTAGCCCTTGTGTGTGTAGGTATCGAAAAGAGATACCTTTGCGTTATACGAAAATGCTGTAGAAGTACTTAACTTAGCCTTTATTTTTAATTCTCTGCGCCAGCCAGGGCTGTGCGCGTTTAATACGCGCTCATTTAGAAAACAGGTTGTACAGCAAAAATCAACAGACCTTAGTTACCAATAATTTCGATATCCTCTTTTTTAATAGAAGGCAGTGCATAGGAATGCTGTTTTGATCGAGAGCCTTCGCCTTGTGCACGGGGTGGGTAATAGGTTTCTTTTTCTTCACTATAACCAGTAAACACTTCATCAAGCGCAGCGCGAATTTCACTCAGCGTTTTGTCTAAGTTAGCATTAAAATCGGGGCGCTTGCGTTTGGTGTGACCCAATTCAATTAATCGAGCAAAGCTTTTATTCGCCAGCGCCATGAGTTCTTGGGGAACATCTTTGTGTGGCGGTAGCGATTCATTAGGGTGAGCGATACAGTATTTGACCAGGGCGGTATAAAAGCACAAAGGTTTATTTTGTAATGTAACGACCTTGTCATCTATGCCATTAGAAATGGTCTTATCTTGAAGGTTGATCACCAACTTAGGACGTGGAGGAAGAACAGGCGCTTCCGTTACTGACGCTTTTCGTTTGACTTTCCCTGACACGGCGAAAGCGGGGACGACCAAAATCGATAACACAAATGCCACCCAGCTGAATGATAAAGCGTTTATCAACGACTTACTTTGCATAGTTACTGTGATTTCCTGTTCAGCATTCTTGAACATTTTTATTTGACTATACGGGTACGCATTGAAATCTTCTGATGAAGTGGTGACTTCCTGAATTGATTTAACTCTTACAGGGTAGTCTTGTGCTTTGAGAGTGGCATTTAATCTATCTAAATAGCGATAGATAGCTATGTGATTCACTGGCGTATTCAGTGTTACATTTCCCACGTCTAAAAAAGCGCTGTCTAAACTAATTCTGCGCTCTACTTTATCCAACGCACTGTGTATGGAACTACTTAACGCAATACTTTGACCAAGCACGGCAAAAAACTGAAAACAGATTAACAATGCTAGCCAGGCAAATACGATACGGTGCTTCGATTTGAGATAAATACGCGGTGACGTGATTTGTGGGTCAGAGGTACTCATTTGTTACAGCCCTCTTCCAGTGTAATATTTTTGTAATATGGTCTAGGATGGGTGGTGGCTATTTCGTGTACAACTGACTGAACCGCGCAAAATAAATCTGTGTTTTGTGTCTGCATTTTCAAATACCACTGCATGCCACTTACGCTCTCTTGTAGGGGGGTCGCGTAGTTTTTGGAAAAACTCTGACTGTCTTCTTCTGCCCAGTAAGACGATATAATATCGACCTCACCAGCGAGGAGGGCACGGCGAAGTTCTTGATGCGAACTGTAGTAAACAATGTCTACATTGGTAACGGTTAGTCCTAGATCCTGTAAAACAGTTTTAGGCACAATATGACCTGAACGACTGCTGGGATAATCGAGCAAACCAATGCGTTTGCCCAAAAGATATTCTTTACTGAGTAGCGGCTTTTCGCGCAATGCAATAAAGAACGCGGAATAGTCTGGGTGCGCAGCTATTTTTGTCAGGCCGTATATCTGGTCGGCGCCAAAGGCATCCACGATATTTCGCTTGACTAGGGCGAGATCAACGACACCATGATTGACATACCTGAACGTGTCGTAGTCACTTTGTCCCACCACAACTTTCACTTCGCTGTATTGTCTTCTAATTGTTTTGTCAGCGCACAATCGCGCTTCCACCATCTCAGCAATTCTTCCATCAGTGATATAGGCGGTAAACACATCACTGTTACCTGTCAAATCTGTTTTGCAGGTTAAATATTGACCAGTTTGGGGTGCGATGTCATCATGCAAAGTGGATTTTTGAAAATAGCTCGCTACGCTACATATAAATGCGGCGGCGAAAAAAAGAAACCACTTTCCTGAAGCAATAATTCTGAAATTCGTCAAAAAAACGACCAAATGAATTAACGATTTATGGGGTGATTTCATCAGTTAAGGTTACTTATTGCAATAGGTAAGTTTATTTTAATTAAGTAACTTGTTGAAATTTGGGTTAATATTATGAGTAAACCTGATTTTTATTAAACGCTGTTTATTAGTGTCTTATCTGGCAAGAATAGAGCAAGCTAATCGCCAATGTTTGACAATAATAATAACAAGTAAATTAACTTGACCATATGGTCAAGAATTTTTTTGCAATGTCATAGGCCTAGGGGGATTGCTGTTAAACAAAAATGTAAAACTGTAATAAAATTGACATGAACCTCTATAACAATTTCAGCGGTTCAGACTAATTAAAGGTCGTCGACGGGAAATACCCTACCAGCGGCCCCGAAAGAATTTTAAACAAAAAGGGAAACACACACATGAACTCAGCAGCTAAGCTTACTCGCATAGCAGCGGCAGTTGCCCTAACCGTAGGATTGTCTACGGCGGCAATGGCGCAAGAGACGTCGTCTGCTATCCGCGGTAATATTACAGGTCCTATGGGCAATCCAGCTCCAGGTACTGAGATTACGTTGAAGCACTTACCTACAGGTGCGACAAAAACGATCGTTGTTAACTCGGCAGGCCAGTTTACCCTAAGTGGTCTACGCGTTGGCGGTCCTTACGAGATCACTATCGACTCTGATACGTTCCAAGACACGGTAGTAAATGATGTTTACCTTACTCTAGGTGAGCCGCTTGATTTCAACTACACCCTTGCTGAGAAAAACGATATTGAAGTAATTCAAGTATCTGCGTCTCAAATCGCGGTGTCTGCTTTTGGTCAAATGGGTCCATCTGCATCTTTCGACCTTGCTAAGTTAGAAAGTGCGCCAACCATCAACCGTAACATTACCGATATCATCCGTATCGACCCTCGTGTTTACGTTGACGAAACGCGTGGCGATTCAAACCCTGTTCAGTGTGTGGGTAAGTCTAACCGCTTCAACAGCTTGACTGTTGATGGTGTTAAAATGAACGATTCATTCGGTTTGGGTTCAAACGGTTACCCAACTATTCGTATGCCATTCTCATACGATGCAATTGAACAGGTTACTGTTGAAATTGCACCGTTTGACGTAATTTATTCTGGTTTTACAGGCTGTAACATCAACGCTGTTACCAAAATGGGTACAAATGAAATCCATGGTGGTGCGTTCTGGGATTACGGTTCTGACTCATTTCAGGGTGATTCACTTGAAGGTGACAGCGTCAACTCTCCTAGCTTCAGCGACAAGCGCTATGGCTTTAATGTTGGCTTCCCAATTTTAGAAGACACGCTATTCGGTTTCGTTTCTTACGAAAAATATGAAGGCTCAAGTATCTTTACTCGTGGTACGCGTGGTTCTGGTGCACTTAATGAAGTTAATCTAAGCCAAGAAAACTTAGATGAAATCATCCGTATTTCAAATGAGCTTTACCAGTACGATCCAGGTCCGGTTCCAACAAGCATTCCAGAAGAAGACGAAAAGCTTCTTGTTAAACTAGACTGGAACATTAACGACGCTCACCGTTTAAGCTACACTTATAACTACAATGACGGTAACTTCTACAACACGTCTGACGGTGATATGGATGAGTTTGAGCTTTACAATCACTTATACGAAGTGGGTACAGAACTTCAGTCTCACGTTATTTCACTTTACTCAGATTGGACAGATAAGTTCTCAACTGAGATCCGTTATTCATACCTAGATGTTGATAACCGTCAGATCTCTAACGAAAATGCTTCTGGTACAGTAGGTGGCGCTAACTTCGGCGAAATGCAAATTTACGTAGAAGATGAGCTAACAGGCGAAGACGTTATTGTATACATTGGTGCAGATGACAGCCGTCAAGCTAATGACCTAGATTACACCGTAAACGGTTTAATCCTTCGTGGTTACTACTCTTTCGACAATGGTCATGACGTAACATTTGGTTATGAGCGTGAAGACCTAGACGTATTTAACGTATTTGTTCAGCACACAGAAACTGAAATGCGTTTTTACGGTGGTATTGAAGCGTTTGAAGCGGGTCTTCCAGGCGCGATTTACTACAACAATGCACCTTCTGGCGATCCTAACGATGCAGCTGCAGACTGGGGTTACGCAGTAAACGCATTGTACCTTGAAGATGAATTCATGTTTAACGACGACCTAACACTAACTGTTGGTCTCCGTTACGACTGGTACACAACGGACGATGCACCTGAAGAAAATGCTGAATTTGTAGAAAGCTACGGCTTCTCAAATAGCACAAACCTAGATGGCGAAGGCTTACTTCAGCCGCGTATCGGTTTTAACTACTACTTGAACGACAGCACTGAACTACGTGGTGGCTTAGGCTTGTTCTCAGGCGGTAACCCTAATGTGTGGTTGTCTAACAACTTCTCAAACAATAATGTTCTGCAGTTCGGTCAACGTGGTCGTAACTTCGGTTACACCAATGGCTCTCGTTCATTGTTCGACGCTGATGTTGTTTACCTTGGTGTAGAAGATGGCGTTCCTGCTGGCCCTGGTTACGGGATTCCATCAGAGCTATACAACGCGGTAGCAAATGGAGAAGGTGCTAACTTCGAAATTAACTACCTTGACCCAGACTTTGAAATACCATCTGAACTTAAGTTAGCACTCGGTGTTACTCACCAAACTGAAGATGATTATATTCTTCAAGCAGACTTACTTGTTTCTCGTACACAGAACCAAGCGATAGTGCTAAGAGGTGATATTGATCAGGTTGGTACTACTGACGATGGTTATGCAATTTACGAAAGTAATCGTGTGGCTTCATTCGTATTAACTAATGCAAATGTTGATTCTACTTCATATACGGTTTCATTCGGCTTGATGAAAAATTGGGATAACGGTGTTAGCTTAGCAGGTGGTTATGCATACAACCACGCTGAAGACGCTCAACCAATGACTAGCTCTGTAGCGTTCTCGAACTACCAGTACCGTGCATTTACTAGCCCTAACGAGCAAGTATCTTCACTGTCTGATTACAACATTGAGCACCGTTTAACGCTTAACGTTTCTTACAGCATGGAATTGTTTGATGGATACCCAACTTCAGTTGGTGCATTCGGTCTTATTCAGTCAGGTAAACCATATAGCTACACATTGTCACAAGGTGACTCAAATGGCGTATTTGGTTATACACCATACTTGGATAGCAACAACGTACTTCCTGCAGGTGCTGAGCGCAACGGTGAAAACGGCTCTTGGTGGAACAAGGTTGACTTGCGTCTAACTCAGCAACTACCTGGCTTGATGGAAGGTCACAGTGCAAGTGCATTTATCGTATTCGATAACTTCACTAACTTCCTTAACGACGATTGGGGTGTTGCAGAGCGCGTAATCTTTAACACTGTTGAAGTAGGTGATACTACTCCTGAAGCTCGTATGGGTGACGCATCACTTTGGGAAGTTCGCGTAGGTGTTAACTACAACTTCTAATTACTTGGTGTAAACCAATTGTAGTGTTAGGTGCCACTCTCCATATCGGAAGTGGCACTTTTTTGTTTTAGCAATCCTCACTTTTGAAACTACTCTCCTTGTAAGTTGTTTAAGGCTCTTCCACGCTTTTATGTGATCTAACTGCCATTTTTTTTCGAATCTACCTTCATATGACAACTATCATAGGCAAGGAGGATTTATGTCTAAACGATTACTGATGGTAATGACGTCTCACGACATTATGGGTGACACGGGAAAGAAAACCGGCATGTGGCTGGAAGAATTCGCAGCGCCTTACTACGCCTTTCTCGATAAGGGTTATTCGATAACGCTAGCGTCTCCAATGGGTGGGCAAGTTCCAATTGATCCCAATAGTCTGGCTGACGATGCTATGACTGATGATGCTATACGCTATACCAAGGACGAAATTGCCCGAAGTGCGGTTGAATCTACCATTGCCCTTGAAGATGTTCGCACTGACGAGTTTGATGCTGTATTTTACCCTGGCGGTCACGGCCCACTATGGGACTTATCAGACAATGCGCATTCTATAAAGCTGATTGAAGATATGATCGCGAGCAAAAAGCCCGTGGGCGCAGTTTGCCATGCACCGATAGTACTTAAAGAGGTGAAGACCCCAGAAGGTAAGTATTTGGTTGAAGGGAAAACGGTAACCGGTTTTTCTAACAGCGAAGAAGCCGCAATGGAACTGACGGAAGTTGTACCTTACCTAGTTGAAGATGAATTGAGCAAAAAAGGCGGAAATTTCGAAAGTGCGGAAGACTTTAACGTGAAGGTCTGTACAGATGGCTTGTTAGTAACAGGGCAGAATCCCGCATCGTCGCGTCCCGCAGCTGAGGCGCTTATCGAACTGCTGGATTAGACTGTGCTGATCTGAATTGCACAAATGAAATTGAAACGTCCTACGTTGAACAAAACAAAAATGCCGTAGTGATTGCTCGCTACGGCATTTTATTAAATCATCAGGCCAAGAGGCCAGTTAGACGTTTTCGAATAGGTCTTCCACTCTTTGACGAAGTTCTTCAATCTTTTCTACGTCAGCGGGCGCAATAAAAATGGTATCGTCTCCGGCAATAGTGCCTAATACACCGTCTTTCTTACTCAATGAGTCGAGTAACCGAGCAATAAGCTGTGCTGCACCGGGACTGGTTCTGATAATAACCATTACATTGTTGTGAACAATATCAAGTACTAGCTGCTTAAGAGGGCTTTTAGCGGTTGGCATACCTAATTCTGGCGGCAAACAGTAAACCATGTCCCCTCTGGCATTTCGGGTACGTACCGCGCCGAATTTGCTCAACATTCTGGAAATTTTAGATTGGCTGATGTTGTCAAAACCTTGTGCCTTTAAAGCGTCAACAATCTCGCCTTGTGAACCATAGCTCTCCGCTTTGAGAATTTCTTTAAATGCTTTGATGAGTTGTTCTTGTTTTGCGTTTGCCATTAGCGCTCTTTTCTGTGTAGTCGGTGATATATTCACGAGGTTTAGTGTCTGTTAATGTTAGTTGTACATCAACGATCAATAGACCCCAATTATTACCTATAATTATTATGGTTATATTGTGCCTGACAGGTAGACTTTAGGCAATTTGTTTGCATAATCATTCATGATAATGAATATCGCATAAAAATCGCCATAAATAACGTGAATAAGACGATCCGGTGATTGAGTTTTCCCCCGCGTTGCATTAGTGTGACGTTCCGTTTAAATACGTGAAGTAATCCCATAGGAGAAATGGTATGAAAGTAGCCGTGTTAGGTGCTGCCGGTGGTATTGGTCAGGCGCTGTCTTTGTTGTTAAAAACACAATTGCCAGCAGGTTCAGATTTAGCGCTTTACGACGTAGCGCCAGTTGTTCCTGGTGTAGCCGTTGATTTGAGCCACATCCCCACTGCGGTAAAAGTAACCGGTCACGGTAAAGATGACCTGGCTGATGCATTAACTGGAGCAGACGTTGTTCTAATTCCAGCAGGTATGCCTCGTAAGCCTGGTATGGATCGTTCTGATCTGTTCAACATCAACGCCGGCATTGTTAAAAACCTAATTGAAGGTGTTGCTGATAACTGCCCGAATGCGTGTGTTGGTATCATCACTAACCCTGTAAATACGACTGTTGCTATTGCAGCTGAAACGCTAAAAGCAAAAGGCGTTTACGACAAGAACAAGCTTTTCGGTGTGACTACGCTTGACGTTATCCGCGCTGAAACCTTCGTTGCTGAACTTAAAGGTGTAGACGTATCTTCTGTGCACGTACCGGTAATCGGTGGTCACTCTGGTACTACTATTCTTCCGCTTCTTTCACAAGTTGAAGGCGTTGAGTTCACAGACGAAGAAGTTGCCAGCCTAACGACTCGTATCCAAAACGCGGGTACTGAAGTGGTTGAAGCGAAAGCGGGCGGTGGCTCTGCAACCCTTTCTATGGGTCAAGCAGCAGCACGTTTCTGTCTATCTCTGGTTGCTGCTATGCAAGGTGAGAACGTGGTTGAGTACACTTATGTACAAACTGACGACAGTGACGACGCAGCATTCTTCGCACACCCAGTTCGCCTAGGTGCAAACGGTGTAGAAGAAATCTTGCCATACGGCGAGTTAAGCGCATTCGAAGAAAAAGCGAAAAACGACATGCTTGAAGGCCTACGCGGCGACATCAAGCTAGGCGTTGACTTCGTAAACGGCTAATAAGCTTGAAGCGGATGCAATGCATCCGCGAGAAAAGGCTGGATACGCAAGGCCTACACAGACACGCCGAGATTCCATCCATGGAGGCTTGGCTGCAGCATCCCTGCTGCAGACAGTCTGTTACGACCTTACGTATCCAGCCTTTTTTGTTACGGTTTTGTAGGGTTCGTCACGGCATCCTTGGCACAGGAGAGCCTGCTTATCAAACTCCCCCCCAATTCAATAAGTCACCCAACAACCTTTTACAAACTCGTTAATTGGGAAAAAGTAGGTCTGTTACGACCTTACGTATCCAGCCTTTTTTGTTATGGTTTTGTAGGGTTCGTCACGGCATCCTTGGCACAGGAGAGCCTGCTTATCAAACTCCCCCCAATTCAATACATCACCCAACAACCTTTGACAAACTCGTTAATTGGGAAAAAGTAGGTCTGTTACGATCTTACGTATCCAGCTTTTTTGTTACGGTTTTGTAGGGTTCGTCACGGCATCCTTGGCACAGGAGAGCCTGCTTATCAAACTCCCCCCCAATTCAATAAGTCACCCAACAACCTTTTATAAAGGCATTATTGGGTGGAGAGGCGTATCGCTTTGCCTGCGTTCACGACAATTGAAACAACACAAAACACCAAGTTAAATCTATTTTTATAATCTTTTGTTTGGTTATTAATAGGTAATTGCTTTTACAATAATCTAAAAATTTGAGTGTGATCAAATAAGCTCAAGGAGTAGCATGGTTAAATACTATTCAGGCAGTGTCTGAAATAATTTTTATAAGCAAGAGGCAATAAAGATGAGTAACGCAAAGCTAGGCGATGTAAACGATTCACAAAGAAAGTGCCCTGTCATGCACGGTGGACTAACCGCGTCGGGTAGTACAAACATGGATTGGTGGCCTGAAGCACTCAATCTTGACATCTTGCATCAACACGACAGTAAAACAAATCCCATGGGGAGCGATTTCAATTATCGCGAAGTGGTAAAAAGCCTGGATTTTGATGAACTGAAAAAAGACATGAAAGCGTTGATGACGGACTCCCAGTCATGGTGGCCTGCTGATTGGGGGCACTACGGCGGTTTGATGATCAGGATGACGTGGCACGCGGCTGGCTCATATCGCGTTGCCGATGGTCGCGGTGGTGCGTCTACCGGCAACCAACGTTTTGCGCCGCTAAATTCGTGGCCTGATAACGTAAACCTCGATAAAGCCCGTCGTTTGCTTTGGCCTATTAAAAAGAAATACGGCAACAAACTTAGTTGGGCTGATCTCATTGCGTATGCAGGTACCATAGCATACGAAAGCATGGGGCTTAAGACGTTTGGCTTTTCCTTTGGACGCGAAGATATTTGGCATCCCGAGAAAGATATCTACTGGGGGGCTGAGAAAGAATGGCTGGCACCGAGCGATGAGCGCTACAACGATGTAGAGAATCCAAATTCCATGGAAAATCCACTGGCGGCAGTACAAATGGGGCTTATCTATGTAAACCCCGAAGGGGTTAATGGCAAGCCAGATCCACTTAAAACGGCACACCACGTTCGTGAAACCTTTGCGCGAATGGCGATGAATGATGAAGAAACTGTTGCCCTTACCGCAGGTGGCCACACCGTGGGTAAATGTCACGGAAATGGTAAGGCTGAAAATTTGGGGCCAGACCCTGAAGGTGCTGATGTTGTTGAGCAGGGCCTGGGATGGATGAATCACAAAACGCGAGGTATAGGCCGCGATACGGTTACCAGTGGTATAGAAGGCGCGTGGACAACCAATCCTACCCAGTGGGACAACGGTTACTTTGAGCTACTCCTTAATTACGATTGGGAATTGAAGAAGTCTCCGGCGGGCGCAATGCAATGGGAACCCATCAATATTAAAGAGGAAGACAAACCTCGTGATGTTGAAGATCCCACTAAGCGGTATAACCCCATTATGACCGATGCAGATATGGCCATGAAAATGGATCCGGATTACCGTAATATTTCTGAAAAGTTTTACAACAACCCTGACTATTTTAGTGAAGTGTTTGCCCGTGCCTGGTTTAAATTGACCCACCGTGATTTGGGGCCCAAAAATAGATACATTGGGCCTGAGGCACCACAAGAGACACTTATTTGGCAAGATCCAGTGCCAGCAGGCAGCACTGCTTACGACGTTGAAAAGCTCAAAGCAGAAATCGCTAAATCAGCGCTGACTGTGGGTGAATTGGTCGCCACAGCGTGGGACAGCGCCCGCACATTTAGAGGGTCTGACTTACGCGGTGGTGCCAACGGTGCAAGAATTCAGTTAGCCCCCCAAAAAGACTGGCAAGCGAACGAACCAGAGCAATTAGCGAAAGTCTTGTCTGTGCTAAGACCACTGGCTGAATCAGTGGGCGCCAGTCTGGCCGATACCATTGTATTGGCGGGAAATGTAGGTGTAGAGAAAGCCATCAAAGCCGCAGGGTTGAGTGTTGATGTTCCCTTTGCCGCAGGACGCGGAGACGCCACGGCCGAGATGACAGATGTGGATTCATTTGCTCCACTAGAGCCTCAGGCCGACGGTTTTAGAAACTATTTGCCAAAAGACTATGTGGTTAAGCCTGAAGAGTTATTGTTAGATAAAGCGCAGCTTCTTGGGTTAACGGCAGCAGAAATGACGGCACTGATTGGCGGAATGCGCGTTATTGGCACCAACTATGCGAACACTGCACATGGTGTGTTTACTGAAAGCGTAGGCGCGTTAACCAATGACTTTTTTGTCACGTTAACTGACATGAAATATACGTGGAAACCGACCAGTAAAAACACCTATGCCATTGTTGATCGCGCGTCTGGTGAGCAAGTGTATAGCGCAACGCGGGTGGATTTGGTTTTTGGCTCCAATTCAATTCTGCGTGCTTATGCAGAGGTGTATGCGCAAGATGACAATAAAAAGAAATTCGCAAGCGATTTTGTCAGTGCATGGACTAAAGTTATGAATGCCGACCGCTTCGATTTAACTTGCTAAGCAAAGTGGTATAACACCATTTTCATTTGTAAAATCAAAAAGGCCCGCTTCGTTGACAAAGCGGGCCTTTTTATCATGTACGCGTTCTATAACGTTAACGGGTAAATCAATTACCCTGTATTGCGCATACCTATGGCAATACCTGCGATGGTTACCATCATTGCGCGTTCCAAACTGGTATTGTGAGCATCGTCTCCCGCTTTGCGAACCCGATCGAGTAGTTCAATTTGCAGGTAGTGAAGTGGCTGCAAATAGGCTGCGCGGATCTCCATGGATTCCTTACCCAGTGGATCGTTCATCATAATGTCTTTATCACCGGTAATAGCCAGCAATGATGAAATACTTTCTTTGAGCTCTTTACGCAAAGCTTTGCCGAAATGCTTGAGTTCTTGTGGAACTAAGCGCTCATCATATGCCTCGCTGATACGTGGATCGGCTTTGTGGAACACCATGTCTAACATAGACAAACGCGAACGATAGAATGGCCACTCGCTAAACATCTCATTGACGATTTTTTCATTTTCTTTCGTCTTCACGCTATCAATAGCGCGCATAACACCTAACCAGCTAGGTAGCACCAAGCGAGTTTGGGCCCAAGCAAAGATCCAGGGAATAGCACGCAAACTCTCGATACCACCCTGAGGCTTGCGTTTGGCTGGACGGCTTCCAAGTGGTAATTTGCCAAGTTCTTGCTCAGGTGTTGCCACGCGGAAATAAGGCACGAATTCTTCATCGTGACGCACCGTTGCACGATAGTTATCACGACCTTGTGCAGCCATGGCTGTAATCAACTCACGCCATTCTTCTTTTGGCGCTGGCGGTGGAAAGAGCATGGCTTCGATAATCGCACTGGCGTATATGCCTAGGCTGCGTTTTGCCAGTTTAGGCATACCGAACTTGTAGCGAATGGTTTCACCTTGCTCTGTAACCCGGAATCCACCATCGAGTGAACCCGGTGGTTGAGAGTAAATAGCGGCATGGGCTGGCAACCCGCCACGGCCAATTGTACCGCCGCGTCCGTGGAATAAAGTGAGTGTTATGTCGAATTCATCAGCCAATGCGACAAGTGCTTCCTGAGATTGGTACTGTGCCCAGCCCGCTGCTAATGCACCGGCATCTTTGGCCGAATCCGAATAACCAATCATCACAAACTGACGGCCTTTTACGTAGCCGCGATACCAGTCAATAGACAGTAATTTGCGCATAACATCTGGCGAATTATTCAAATCGTCCAGGGTTTCAAACAGTGGTGCTACTGGCATAGGCCAATCCACACCGCTTTCTTTCAGTAGCAGCTGTACTGCCATTACGTCAGACGGCTCACTCGCCATTGAAATAATGTAAATACCGAAGCCGTGCTTGCTGTGTTTTGCAATCACTTTACAGGTATCAAGGACTTCTTTTACCTCGTCAGAGGCATCCCATTGTGCTGGGAATAGGGGGCGTTTAGAGCCAAGTTCGCGCAATAGAAATGCTTGCTTGTCGGCTTCGCTCCACTGGGCATAATCACCTAGTCCCAAGTAGCGGGTAAGTTCGCTAAATACGTCTGCATGGCGTTCCGAGTCTTGACGAACGTCAAGGCGAAGCAAATGAATACCAAAGATATTTGCGCGGCGGATTGTATCTAAAAGAAGGCCATCAGCAACCACCTTCATGCCACAATCAATCAGCGATTGGTAACACAACATTAGCGGGGCGACGAGTTCATCGTCACTTTCAATCCAGCATGAGGTATCGGGATTCTTGCCTGCTAAATAATCACTAATACCGTCGCGGGTGGCGACAAAACGTTCGACTAAGGGGCGCAGTAGGGCGCGGTAGGGTTCATTGACATCACCGACTTTTTCACGCAATGCGTCATTACAGTCATACATTGATAGCTCAACCTGTAAGCGGTCGAGATCAATAGCAAAGAGTTTGGCGGCGCGCTTACGCGCAAGTAGTAATACTTGCTCTGTCACTGTTGATGTAACAAACGGGTTACCGTCGCGGTCGCCGCCCATCCAAGAACTAAACTGAATAGGTGAAGCATTTAAAGGAAGCGATACTTTATAGTCTTCGTTTAACCGATCATCAAGCTCGCGCATAAAGTCTGGCACGGCTTCCCAAAGCGAATTTTCAATAACAGAGAAGCCCCAACGCGCTTCATCTACTGGCGTCGGGCGTACTGAACGAATTTCTTCGGTGTGCCACGCTTGGGCAATTAGATCAGCAATGCGGGTTTCAATTTTGCCCCGTTCTACGTCATTGAGTGACTCTTGATGAATGGCTTGTAGGCAGTTGGCCAGCTCTTTGTGTTTATGGATTAAGGTTCTACGGGTCACTTCCGTAGGGTGTGCGGTAAGTACCAAATCGATGTTTAATTTAGATACCGCTTCTTGTACTTTGTCAGCCGTAAGTTCGGCTTTATCTAGGTGTTTAAATAGCGCATCGATAGATGCATCTACATTCATTGCGGCATTGTATTCCTGCTCGGCAATGTTGCCTAAATTCAAGAACTGCGCGAATGCACGACCTACAGTAAGTAAATCGCTATCAGACATATTTTTGAAAGTTTCTTTCAATTCTTCGCTGCAGTCGGTGTTACCTTGGTAAGACGCTCTACCGTCCTTACGAATCTTTTCAATCCGATCAAGCCACTCTTGGCCCAATTGATTTTTAATCGTTTCACCTAAAGTTTTTCCCAGGTAACGAACGGTATCTTTTAGTTCAGCATCGTAGTGTGTGTGCATGCTATCCTCCTAAATATATGGCCTTAACCATACTGTGTCCTTTGCGTCTTGTCTAACCACTTTCGGTTATAATTTACAACATTTTGATACTTTTACCCCTTCATTAACATTGCTCAAAGCAAGATATATTGTGGTGTGATACACTCTTGCACCGGAAAATGCAGAAACATTCTCGCACTAGGCGTTTTGTTTGAAATTTGTACTGCATTTGTAATTTAATTTCAGGAGTTTTTGTGACTGATACATTCAATACAGTAGAAACCCAAGCAAGTTACGGCATTGGTTTTCAAATGGGTCAACAATTGCAATCAAACCCTTTTGACGGTTTGGCTATTGACGCTGTAGTTGCTGGCCTTAAAGATGCCTTTTCAGGTCAGGCCCCTCAGGTGGACAACGACACACTTCGTGATGCGTTTGGCGAAATTCACAAGCGCATGCAAGCGGTAAAGGAAGAAGCGAGTAAGGCCGTAATTGAAGAAGGTACAAAGTACCTAGAAGAAAACGCAAAGCGCGACGAAGTTACCGTGACAGAATCGGGTCTTCAATTTGAAGTTATCGCTGAAGGTGACGGTGAAACGCCTGATGCGTCGAGCACAGTGCGTGTTCACTATCACGGTACACTTATCGATGGTACAACATTTGACAGTTCATATGAGCGTGGCCAGCCAGCCGAATTCCCAGTTGGTGGCGTTATCAAAGGTTGGACTGAAGCACTTCAACTTATGAAAGTAGGTGCGAAGTACCGTCTACATATTCCACATGACCTCGCTTATGGTGAGCAAGGTGCAGGTGCAGCAATCGCTCCTTATAGCACGCTTGTTTTTGACGTAGAACTATTAGACGTTCTAGGTTAAATCAGCAAAAGCAGGAGTGCATATTTTCACTCCTGCTCTCTTTTCACCGAATTTTAGTTTGATCCTGTCTTGTTAACTGCCTTAGTCATCAAAGTCGTTACCCTTTAATTTTCCCTACCAGTCTTACGCGTTTTTCCGCTAAACCACTTTTAAAAATACCTGCTTTAGGTATGCTATTTGTTTATCTGCTCCGAGTTGTTATCAGTGGCTTCGGCATTACAATAGCCCCACGCTTAAATAAGGAAAATTAATATGGTTATCAAGCCTAAAGTGAGAGGCTTCATTTGTACAAATGCGCACCCTGTTGGATGTGCAAAAGCGGTTGAAGAACAAATTGCTTATGTAGAAGCAAAAGGTGATTTAGGCGCAGGTCCTAAAAATGTTTTGGTTATTGGTAGCTCGACAGGCTACGGTTTAGCGTCGCGTATTACATCAGCATTTGGTTATGGTGCTAAAACGTTAGGTGTATGCTTTGAAAAAGCACCTACAGAACGTAAAACCGGTACCGCCGGTTGGTACAACACTGCGGCCTTTCATCAACATGCTAATGCAAAAGGGCTTTTCGCATACACTATTAACGGTGATGCGTTTTCTGATGAAATCAAAAACGAAACTATCGAAAAAATCAAAGCGGAAATGGGCAAGGTAGATTTAGTTATTTATAGTCTAGCTTCTCCGCGCAGAACCGACCCTGAAACGGGTGTGACCTATAAGTCAACGCTTAAGCCAGTGGGGCAAGCGTACACAACCAAAACCTATGACACAGACAAAGACAAAGTGCATGAAGTGTCGCTTGAGCCCGCTAATGATGATGAGATCCTCAATACTATCAAGGTGATGGGTGGTGAAGACTGGGAACGTTGGATGGACTTCTTACGTGAAGCTGATGTATTGGCAGAGGGCTGTAAAACCACCGCTTATACCTACATAGGCAAAGAGCTCACCTGGCCTATTTACGGTCAGGCGACAATAGGCAAAGCGAAAGAAGACTTAGATCGCGCTGCGGCTGCCATTATTGGAAAAAATACAGACTTGCTGGTACAGGCGAATGTCAGTTCGCTCAAAGCGCTGGTAACGCAAGCGAGTTCAGCCATACCGGTGATGCCTTTGTATATCTCGCTTATCTATAAAGTAATGAAAGAAGAAGGGACTCACGAAGGCTGCATTGAACAGATTTACGGGTTGTTTAGTCAGTGTTTATACGGCGATTCTGCCACATTGGATGAAGCTAACCGCTATCGTATGGACGGCAAGGAAACCAACGACGCCACACAAGCTAAAATTAAAGCACTGTGGGACGAAGTCACTCAGGAAAATTTCCATGACTTAAGTGATTACAAAGGTTACCACCATGAGTTCCTCAAACTCTTTGGTTTTGATATTGACAGTGTTGACTACGACCAAGATGTTGATCCCATAGTAAATTGGTAAAAACGCGTTATTGTCGTGTTAATTTATTCAAAGCCGTCTCTTGAGACGGCTTTTTGTTAGCAAAATTGGAATTAATTCGACCAAAGGTTTACATTAAATAGTAGAAAAATTTGGCTTTATCTTGAATTTGCATGGCACAACCCTATGGGTTAATGCTAAAATCCCGAAATTAAGTAGGGGTCTTTTCTACCCTTACCAAAACAGCAGTAGCGATTGCAGTTACACAATAATAAAAATAAGTGTAAATTTCTGCTGGTGGTCTATAAAGAAAGGGCGAATTAAGCGTCCGCAAAAGGAATTATGCGTTACGGCTTCATAACAGGCTGACCGTAGCAAGTGCAGCAAGTTCCATCAATCAATAACGAAAAAGGTGTTTTACACCTGTTAATAGTGCGCTTTTGCATGCTGACAGGCAGGTTTTCTGCGGTCATGCAAAAGGGTATTTCTATTAGAGTAGTGCGATTACATATGATAAAAATCAAGAAAGGTCTCGACCTCCCAATTGAGGGAGCGCCAAAGCAGGAGATTGCTGATGCATCTGCTGCAACGCGCGTTGCCGTTCTGGGAGAAGAATATGTGGGTATGCGCCCTACCATGCACGTCCAAGTTGGCGATGTAGTGAAGAAAGGTCAGGTACTTTTTGAAGACAAAAAGAACCCTGGCGTTAAATTCACTGCACCAGCAGCGGGTGAAGTGGTAGAGGTTAACCGTGGTGCAAAACGTGTTCTTCAGTCTGTAGTTGTCAAGGTTAACGGCAGTGATGCTGTGACATTTGATAAAATTGCAGCTGATCAGATTGCGAGTGCAACACGTGAGCAACTTCAATCAATCCTTGTAGAGTCAGGCATGTGGACAGCGTTCCGTACACGTCCATTCAGCAAATCTCCTAAGCTAGACTCTGTTCCAAGTTCAATTTTTGTAACAGCAATGGATACCAATCCACTTGCAGCAGATCCTGCTGTCATTATTGCTGAGCGCCAAGACGATTTTGTTAATGGTCTTAAAGCGCTAACACAATTGAGCGGTGGCAAGACATACGTTTGTAAAGCGGCAGGTGCATCTGTTGCTACTGGCGATGCGGCAGTTGATGTTGAAGAATTTGGCGGTCCTCACCCTGCGGGCCTACCGGGTACTCACATCCACTTCCTTGATTCAGCCGGTATGAATAAAACGGTATGGCACATCAACTACCAAGACGTCATGGCGATTGGTGCATTGCTAACCTCTGGTGAGCTAGATAACCGTCGCGTTATCTCGCTAGCAGGTCCAGCAGCCACTAACCCTCGTCTTGTTCGCACAATGTTAGGTGCTGACCTGACTGAGCTAACTGCTAACGAGCAGGTAGACGGTGAAGTACGTGTTATCTCTGGTTCTGTACTTAGCGGTACAACGGCTATGGGTGTACACGGTTTCTTAGGCCGCTTCCATACCCAGGTTTCACTGCTTAAAGAAGGTCGCGAGAAGAAATTGTTCGGTTGGATCCTACCTGGTTCAAACCAACACTCAGTGACCCGTGCGTACTTAGGTCACCTAAGTGGCAGCAAGAAATTTGATATGACAACAACTACCAATGGTTCTGAACGCTCTATGGTGCCAATTGGTAATTACGAACGCGTTATGCCCCTAGATATCATTCCTACGCTTCTGCTTAGGGACCTGATTTCTGGCGATACTGACGGTGCTCAGTCGTTGGGTTGCTTAGAATTGGACGAGGAAGATTTAGCTTTGTGTACCTATGTGTGCCCTGGCAAATACAACTACGCGCCTATTTTACGCGACTGTTTGACCACCATTGAGAAAGAGGGTTAAGTCATGGGTTTAAAAGCGTATTTAGAAAAAATTGAGCCGGATTTTGAGCCGGGTGGTAAGCATGAAAAGTGGTACGCGCTTTACGAAGCAGCGGCAACCATTTTCTACACGCCAGGTAAAGTAAACAAAGCTAACACGCACGTACGTGACAGCATTGACCTTAAACGCATCATGATCATGGTGTGGATGGCAACATTCCCAGCGATGTTCTTTGGTATGTACAACATTGGCCTGCAAGCGCAAGAAGCAATTGCTATGGGCGCAGGTACACTGCCTGATACGTGGCAAGCTGGTCTTTTCACTGCGTTCGGCGGTGATTTGGCAAATGCCGGTACTCTAGGCCTATTCTTCTACGGTGCCTGTTTCTGGCTACCCATCTACGCGGTAACCTTCGCAGTAGGTGGTTTCTGGGAAGTACTTTTTGCTTCTGTGCGCAAGCACGAAGTTAACGAAGGTTTCTTCGTAACATCGGTTCTGTTTGCATTAACGCTTCCAGCCACTATCCCTCTATGGCAAGTTGCACTAGGTATTACCTTTGGTGTGGTAATTGCGAAAGAAGTATTCGGTGGTACAGGTCGTAACTTCCTAAACCCAGCACTATCTGGTCGTGCATTCCTTTACTTTGCGTATCCTGCGCAAATATCAGGTGACCAAGTATGGGTGGCAGCAGATGGTTTCTCTGGTGCAACGTCTCTAAGCCAAGCGGCTTCGGGTAGCCTAGACTACGCGAACATGGATCAGTGGATGAGCAGCTTCATCGGTACTATCTCAGGTTCAGCGGGTGAAGTGTCTACTCTTGCTATTATCCTTGGTGGCTTGTTCATCATGTATATGCGTATAGCGAGCTGGCGCATTGTTGCTGGTGTGGCAATTGGTGTGGCGTTCTTCGCAACCCTGCTAAACCTAATCGGTAGCGATACTAACCCTATGTTTGCAATGCCTGCACATTGGCACTTTGTTGTTGGTGGTCTTGCTTTTGGTATGTTCTTTATGGCGACAGACCCAGTGTCTGCGTCGTTTACAAACCAAGGTAAGTGGGCTTACGGTATCTTCATTGGTTTCATGACGGTACTAATCCGCGTCCTAAACCCAGCCTTCCCTGAAGGTGTAATGCTAGCAATTCTATTTGCTAACTTGTGGGCGCCACTGTTCGACTATTTTGTCGCACAAAGCAATATCAAGCGGAGGGTAGCACGTGTCGGCTAAGAAAGAATCTTTAGGCAAAACGGTAGGTATTGTTGTTGCCGTATGTTTAGTGTGTTCAATTGTTGTTTCTGGCGCAGCTGTTGGCCTTCGCTCTCTACAACAAACGAACGCGGCTCTTGATAAAAAGAGCAACATCCTTACTGCTGCTGGCTTATATGAAGTTGGTATGAGCAATAAAGCTATCGAAAGTACGTACAGCGAGCGAGTTGAGCAGCGCTTTGTAAACCTTGACGCTGGTACGTTTGTCGAAGCACCAAGCCAAGACTACGACATGTACAAAGCGGCGAAAGTGACTGAACAAAGTACAAAAGTTGAAGGCAGTAATGTTGGCTTTCAACGCCGCCCTAATGTGGCGAGTGTTTACTTAGTGCGCAATGATGCAGGTGACGTTTCACGTATCATTTTGCCAGTTCACGGCAGTGGTCTTTGGGATCTTATGTACGGTTTCTTAGCGTTAGAGGCAGACGGTCAAACGGTACGCGAGCTAATTTACTATCAGCAAAAAGAAACACCCGGACTAGGTGGTGAAGTGCAAAATCCTGCTTGGCAGGCGAAATGGGATGGCAAAGAGCTGTACGAGAATGGCGAAGTGGCTATTCGCGTAGTGAAAAATGCTAACCCAAGCAATCCACACACTATCGATGCGCTTTCAGGTGCAACCCTAACCAGTAACGGTGTTGAAAACACTGTGCGTTATTGGGTAGGTGAGCAAGGCTTCGGCCAGTTCCTGAAGAACCAAGCATGGCGTTCATAAGGGAAGTCTCATGGCAGATACTAAAGAAATGAAAAAGGCCCTCTTTGGGCCAATCCTGGACAACAACCCGATCGCCCTACAGGTATTGGGTATCTGTTCAGCACTGGCAATTACCACTAAGCTGGAAACAGCATTGGTAATGTCGCTAGCGCTTACAAGCGTTGTAGCGTTTTCAAACTTGTTTATTTCACTAATTCGTAACCAGATCCCATCTAGCGTTCGAATTATTATCCAGATGACCATCATTGCGTCGTTGGTAATCGTTGTTGACCAAATTCTGAAAGCGTATTCGTATGAAATATCGAAGCAGCTGTCGGTATTCGTTGGTCTTATCATTACTAACTGTATCGTAATGGGTCGTGCTGAAGCCTACGCCATGAAGAGCCCGCCTCTTATGAGCTTCCTCGATGGTATTGGTAACGGCTTGGGTTACTCTTTTGTCCTAGTTGTGATTGGCACAATCAAGGAACTGTTCGGTTTCGGTACTATTTTAGGTTTCGAAATCCTTCCACTTATTCAAAATGGTGGTTGGTATCAGGGTAATGGATTGTTAATCCTTCCATTTAGCTCATTCTTCTTAATCGGCGGTATGATTTGGTTTATCCGTACTATCCGTCCAGAGCAAGTAGAGCCTAAGGAGTAAGTCATGGAACATTATTTGTCGTTATTTGTTCGCTCAATCTTCGTTGAGAACATGGCGTTATCGCTTTTCTTAGGTATGTGTACATTCCTTGCGGTATCTAAGAAAGTAAAAACTGCTATGGGTCTTGGTGTAGCGGTAATCGTGGTACTAGGTATCTCTGTACCGGTTAACCAAGTCATTTATGTAAACATTCTTGCACCAGGTGCACTCGCATGGGCGGGTTTCCCAGAAGCTGACCTAAGCTTCCTTAACTTCCTAACGTTTATCGGTGTTATCGCGGCATTGGTACAGATACTAGAAATGAGCTTAGATAAGTTCTTCCCTGCGCTTTATAACGCACTAGGTATCTTCCTTCCGCTAATTACCGTTAACTGTGCAATCTTCGGTGGCGTAGCGTTTGCGGTTCAACGTGAGTACAACTTCACTGAAAGTATCGTATACGGCGTTGGTAGTGGTATGGGCTGGGCACTAGCCATTGTATTGCTAGCGGCAGTACGTGAAAAGCTGAAGTATGCTGACATGCCTGATGGCGTGCGTGGTCTGGGTTCTGTATTCATGATTGCGGGCCTTATGGCACTAGGCTTCCAGTCTTTCACTGGTATTCAGCTGTAATCGAGCTCGGGAGCATATAAATGAATAACGTAGAAATATTTCTTGGCGTCGGCATGTTCATTGCCATTGTATTGGCGCTGGTATTTATCATTATGTTTGCCAAGTCTAAGTTGGTACCGACGGGTGATGTAACCATCACTATCAACGGTGACCCAGACAAGGCAATCAAAACAGCACCGGGTGGCAAACTACTGGGTGCACTTGCTGATGCAGGTTACTTTGTGTCTTCGGCATGTGGTGGCGGTGGCTCATGTGGCCAGTGTCGCGTAGACGTACACTCAGGTGGCGGTGAAATTCTTCCTACTGAACTTGACCACATCACTAAAGGTGAAGCCCGTCAAGGATGTCGTCTTTCATGTCAGGTTGCTGTTAAGCAAGACATGGAAATCGAACTGGAAGAGTCGGTATTCGGTGTTAAGAAGTGGGATTGTGAAGTTATCTCTAACGATAACAAAGCAACTTTCATCAAAGAACTTAAGCTTAGAATTCCTAACGGAGAAAGCGTACCTTTCCGTGCAGGTGGTTATATTCAGATTGAAGCGCCAGCTCACCACGTTAAGTACAAAGACTTTGATATTCCTGCTGAATATCGCGGTGACTGGGAGCGTTTTGGTTTCTTTGACATCGAGTCTAAGGTAGACGAAGAGACAATTCGTGCATATTCAATGGCGAACTACCCAGAAGAAGAAGGCATTATTATGTTGAACGTGCGTATCGCTACGCCGCCACCTAATAATCTAAGCCTACCTGCTGGTAAAATGTCATCGTACATTTGGAGCCTGAAAGAAGGTGACAAAGCGACTATCTCTGGTCCATTCGGTGAATTCTTCGCGAAAGAAACAGATAACGAAATGGTCTTCGTAGGTGGTGGTGCAGGTATGGCCCCAATGCGTTCACACATTTTCGACCAGCTTCGTCGTCTGAAGTCTAAACGTAAGATGAGCTTCTGGTACGGTGCACGTTCACTTCGTGAAATGTTCTATACAGAAGACTTCGACGAGTTGGCAGCAGAGAATGACAACTTCCAATGGCACGTAGCACTTTCAGACCCTCAGCCAGAGGACAACTGGGAAGGTTACACAGGGTTCATTCACCAAGTACTTCTTGAGAACTACCTGAAAGATCACCCTGCACCAGAAGACTGTGAGTTCTACATGTGTGGACCACCTATGATGAACGCGGCCGTAATCAACATGCTTAAAGACTTAGGTGTTGAGGACGAAAACATCATGCTAGATGACTTCGGTGGCTAAGCTTCTGGCTTAAAAACTCAAGCATATTAAAAGGGGCGCAAGCCCCTTTTTCGTTGAAGCAAAACGCATAATGCACATAATAGCTACCTCGCAGTGTGTATATTAGCTAAGGACAACAACGTGATTCGATTTGCTATTCGAATTTTTCTCGCCTTTGTTGCAGTGGGTATATTACTGCTGGCAAGTTGTAGCGATGAAAAAACACCTGTAGTGCACCTTCAGGGGCAAACTATGGGAACAACCTACAATGTTAAATATCTTGTCGCTGAAACGCCGCTAGAAGGCTTACAAGCTGAAATAGATGCCCGTCTTGTTGAAGTTAATAAGATGATGTCTACCTACGACCCCACATCAGAGCTTTCGCGCTTTAATCAGTATCGCTATACCGACAACTTTGCCGTGTCACCTGATACGTTACTGGTAGTCAATGAAGCGCTGCGTTTAGCGCAGTTGAGCGGTGGTGTGCTTGATGTCACTGTGGGGCCACTGGTTAATTTGTGGGGGTTTGGCCCAACAAAGCGCCCAGAGAAAGTACCAAGCCAAGCCGACATCGACGATATTCGGGAATACGTCGGTTATGACAAGCTAACGACCACGCCGACGGGCTTAAAGAAAAGTCACCCCATGCTATACGTCGACTTGTCGACCATAGCGAAAGGCTTTGGTGTGGATGAAGTTGCAGAGATATTGGAAAAACACGGCATTGAAGACTACCTTGTAGAAATTGGCGGTGAAATGCGCGTAAAAGGCGAACGAGGCGATGGCAGTGAATGGTTAATTGCTATTGAAAAACCCATTACTAATGAACGCGCAGTTCAAAAAGTCGTATCTATTGGTACTAACGCCGTGGCCACATCAGGAGACTATCGCAATTACTATGAAGAAAACGGTAAGCGTTATTCTCACTTAATTGATCCCACAACAGGGGCACCTATTGACCACAACCTAGTATCAGTTACTGTGGTGCACCCCTCGTCGATGACTTCTGATGGGTTAGCTACAGCGTTTAACGTAATGGGCTGGGAGCAGGCTATTGCGATAGCAGAGCAGCAACAACTTGCCGTCTTCCTCATTCGTCGCATTGAAGGCGGATTTGAGGAGTATGCGTCGCCAGAATTTGATAAACTGGTTACAGTTCATAATTAGGGGGTAGCAATGTCTACATTCATTCTTGCTTTTGGTTTCTTTCTTACAATGGTGTTGGCCATGGCTATTGGTTACCTGGTACAGAAAAAGTCCATTTCTGGAAGCTGTGGAGGCTTAGGTGCGTTAGGTATTGAGAAAGCCTGTGATTGCCCAGAACCATGCGATCGCAAAAAGTCCCGTATGGAAAAAGAAGAAGCCCGTCAGAAAAAGCTTAACGAATGGAAGCAGAATCAAATATTGTGATGTTTAATTCATTGCTGGTTTGAAGTTTATAAGCGCTGTTTGATTCCTCTCAACGGCGCTTTTTAGGCTCAGAAAAGTGAACAAATAACATACAATATGGAGGTGCTAAAATGCACTAGAGGCTCAATGATAGTAATGGGTTGTTAAATGAGTAAATTATTGCTTAGCCTAATGCTTTGAATTATACCACTTTATGCCACCCACCACATTCCGTTGCTCTGAATTTTCAATTAGGTTAAATTAACAGTCCATAAAACGCCAATATCAATATATCAAGGAAGAATCATGACATCTCGCGTACATATAGCAGCTATTAGTATAGTTGCATTATCCCTAACCGCGTGTGGCGGTGGAGGTTCAGACTCAGGTCCGGGACCCGTTAACGGAGGTTCTTCTTCGGTTTCGTCATCTACCATTATTAAAAACGCAAAAGACTATTCCCCGTCTCGACTAAAGACCGCAGCTACAGCTATCGCGAACGCCCAATATAAGGGCAAAACAACTACTGCGGAAGTGGATCTTGAGTTGGTCCAACAGGCGTTTAATCTACTATTTAGCGATTCCGTCATGGCTTTGCCAGAACTGTCAGAACAGGACTTCAGTAGTGATGTGAATAACGGCGTGATAAAAAAAACATACGCCTGTGATCAAGGTGGTAATGTTGCTTATGACGGCAAGGTAACGGATGCCTTCACTGGTATCATTGCCATGAATTATCAAAACTGTTGGTTGAATGCCAATGGTGTTGCCATTTCTGGATCAACAGCTATCGCCATCGAAAGTGTGTCAGACAGTGAAGCAAAATACAGTATGTATTTCGACAGTCTAACGTGGACTGATGAAGATATGTCATACACTTTGTCAGGCGTCGTCTCGGTCAATGAGGGCTTCAACCAAACTAGCGGCAACTTCGAGGTAGAAACCGATCAACATGTCACATTTACCATTGGCTCAGAGCAATATAAGTTAGAGGGCGATTTCAATACATCTTCCAATTCTAGCGAAAACACTAATCATGCTGAATTAGACTTTTACATTGGCTCTAAAGGTAAACTGGCTATTGCATTAGATAGCCCTGAAGATTTCTCGCCATACATGAAAGAGGGCGAATTGATTGTGGCGGGCGATAAAACCGCAACGTTACTGTTCGAGCGAGGGTATATTCGATACTTGGAAGATACAGACAATGACGGTACCTTCGACGTAGGTACAATTTTAGTAGGTGCCTATGATTTAATTGATGGTAACCTTGCAGACAGATTACTAGTCGCTATTGCTGACATGTCTGTCCCACCAAGAGTTTATGCACCTGATTTTTACACCAGGGACACTGTGGACACGACGACACCTATCACCGTTAGCCAAGGCTACTATTACGATATCGATACAGAAGAAGAAGATTTATCGGTCAGTTATCGCTGGTACATCAACGGTGTCCTAGTAGAGGACATATCTGGTGATACCTTACCAGCCTATCGCGCTGTATTTAACGATTTAGTAGAAGTGTCTATGGTCGTCTCAGATAGCGCTAACACTGTAGAGTCAGGTCGCACTTCAATTGTTCTGTCGGATGCCCCGGCCCAGGTCGCGTTTGAGAATTTACCTGAATCAGCGTCTCCTGGAGAATATATCGAATTCAGAGCGATTGTGTCTGACCCTGATATTGGTGATAACCAAGGGGTTCCCACCTTAGTTTCGGCTCCCTTAGGTGCTACCATTAACGAAGATGGATTGATGTCTTGGCAAGCGCCGAGTTATCAGCTGTTTAAAACCCAGCTTTACGCATTTGGTTTTTCGACCGGTGAAGACGGTGCTGAAGTAGTTAAAACCCATGTCTCAGTGACTAACAATCGGGTTCAAGAATTAGCACGCTCGGGTGTTGAAGTACCTAAAATAAACAACTCAATGGCAATTGGTGATTTCGACCACGACGGTGACAATGAAGTTCTCTCCACCGATTCTGTAAATCGCGTGTTCTTGCTGTCTTATCAAAACGGCAGCTATAACCAAACTTGGATGTATCCCTACATAATCGAGCAAGGTGGAACAGTAAAACAAGTTCTCAGTACCGATTTTGATGACGACGGATACCCCGATATTATAGTGATATCTGAACACAGCGTATCTGTGATTACCGACATTGAAGAAACGGCAGCAACGCTTTTTACCACTGACAATTACATACATAGTGCTGTTCTCGGTGACATCGATAACGATGGTGACGATGAATTGGCCTACTTATACTCGTCACGTGATTATGGCAATGCCAGTGATATTGTTGTAGTTGATCTCGGTTCGCCCGAAACGCCGTTGTTCACTTTCACCGCAGAAGATAGCTCCGAAATTGTACTGGGTAATGTAGATTCTGACGCTCAGTTGGAACTGGTTACAAATTCTGGATTGGTTTATGACCTTGAATCTGGTGAAAACCAGTGGTTTTTGGGGGCAGGATTTAGTGATAGCCAAATTGCCGTTGCTGATATAAATGGCGACGGTATTGACGAAATTATCGGAGCAGACCGCCGGGATCATATCTATGTGTACTCAGCACAAGACAAATCTCAGATTACGAGTATTGAGAATTCTAACACTTGTGACATTAGTGCAGGGAAACTTACCGACGATAGTAACCCTGTGTTGCTTGTAGGTGGCTGCCAGCGGGGCAATATTCACGCCATGAAGCTGTCTTATAACTTGCTCACTTCAGTATTTAGCGTTGATACGGTAAATAACGGTTCGTCTTCGCTGACCCTTGGCGATGCCGACAATGATGGCCTTAACGAACTGTTGTGGGGCACTGACTCTTTTACTTCAGGTAAAGGTCTACTCGTAACGGCAGATGTCACCGCCACTTCTGCAATAATAAAAACGACAGCAACCACACATCAACTGGACAGCTTTAATGCGGCTGGGTGGGCAGATTTGTATCCTGGTGACGAACGCGCTGTTTTCTTCGTACCGAGAACAGGGAGCGGCGGCTATGACGGCTCTAAGGTCTTACTAATGGAGAACACAGGAAATTTTATCACCAGTGAAGAGATTTCATCCAACTGGGATAATTCTCGTATTGCTGTCACTACCGATTACAACAATGACGGTGCCGGTGATTTATTCCTGCCTACTACACAATCTAATAAGAATTCATTTGCTGCAATGCAGTTAAATGATTTCTCTATTCAATATGAGATTACAGGCGACTATTCGGGCAATGTTTCAGTTATCAAGGCATTCGACTTCAATAACGATGGTTTCGAAGATGCTGTATATGTCGATGGTCTTACGTTAAAAGCTATCGACGTGAACAATCAAGTTCTCTTGGCTACTTACACCATGCCTCAAGGTTTCCGTGATTTTGATATTGTCGCGACGAATGGCAGTGTGTACGTGGCGCTTTCTCAAAGCGATGACACAATTCAATTACTTAAGCCAACAGCGTCAGGCTTCTCTATTCAGGCAAGCACCGATACTTATTGCGCACGTCTGACGTTTATTAATGCTGATAGTGACGCTGCTGCAGAGTTAGCCTGTTATAACGATCAGAAAAGATCACTGGTTTTGTTTGACGTTACAGACACCAGTTTAACTAAGACATCAGACGTTTCTGTAAATATGGATATCGACGACATGGCAGCAAATCCAGTAACCGCTACAGAACAGACACTTCTTGTGACTTCGGCGAATGACGATGATTGGAAGTATTACGGTGCTTCTGAACTCAGCGAAATGACGGTTGAAGGTATCACTATCTGGAAAAGCCCGGTGCTGATTGGTTCGGCTCGCAGTCACTCTCTACACGCGAGAAAGTCTGCTGAGGGAAGCCTGGAAGTGATGATGGCAACATCACGGGTAATGTATTGGCTAGGCCGCGTTGAGTAAGTAGCACCACTTAGGTTAATTTTGACACTTTTCTAAGGCGATTTCATGATTGAGCGGCGACACATCTATATTGGTGTGAGCCGCTCTATATTGAATATCTCAAAAATCCTAGTCGCGGCAGGTTTCCAAGAAAAACGGAATAATTCTAATTAAAAACTGTGCCGTTTAGTGGAAAGAAGAAGCCCGTCAGAAAAAGCTTAACGAATGGAAGCAGAATCAAATTTTGTAGCGGTTTAGCCTTAAAGTCTATGAAGTCTAAAAAGCGCTGTTCGTTATAGGCAAACAGCGCTTTTTTTATCCCTAGGTTTTACAGAGCCCTTGGGGGTAAATAGGTAACCGAATTAGCAGATTACCCGAGCCACTCAGGCAGATATATCACCGCGACGACTAAAACACTAGACCAAGCTACTAGTAAAGCGGCTGCGCGGTAACTGATCCCCCTCACGGATGGCAGCTTGTGTGCGGTATCGTTAGGGAAAAAGCGCGATAAGAGGAAGGCGACGGACATGGTGACGACCAAACCAATCAGGTTCCACCAAAACCAAAACAAAGGATTGTCGCTTAGCCAAAAGAAAACATTTGTTGCTACGCCCGCAAGTAACCCTATATTGGCGGCGACAGGAGAAACTTTACGGCTGTGAATGCCGACCAAAAAAGTGGCCAATACCGGCCCGTAGAATACCGAACCAATTTTATTGATTGCCTCGATGACAGTGGGCGCGATATGCCCTGCGTACAAGGATAACACGAGAGTAATTAACCCCCACACTAGGCCGGCAATGCGCGCACGTCTGAGATAGATTTCATCAACTGGTTTTGCGCCTGTGATACGGCAGATGTCTTCTGTTGTGACAGCAGCCAGACTATTAATAGCGGAACTGAGTGAGGACATGGCTGCTGCAAGAATTGCCACTATAAGAATACCCACTATGCCTGCGGGGAGATAATTAATTATAAATATGGGCATCATCCAGTCCGGCTCACCGGCTGGTATCTGTGCCTGTAATGCTGGCGTTGATATCACAAGAGCGCCAATGACCAAGCCGGCGGCACAATAAATCAAAGTGACGGGAAAGCGCAGAAAGGCCACCGCAAGCATCATTTTCTTTAAGTCTTTAATGCTGTGGCTGGAAAGCGCCCGCTGAGCCTCAGACTGATCGCATCCATAGTAAGAAGCGTACAACACCACCCCTCCAAACAACATGGGTAGTAAACCAAAGTCACTGCCACCTAATCCTGACGTGCTGGTATTGGCGGCTTTAAGGCGTTCAGGGGGCATTACATCGAAGACATTTTCCCAGCCTCCGATGGCGTTATGGCCTGCCCACAGACAAAGCGAGGCACCGGCAACGATAAGTACCATTTGAATAGCATCGCCATACACAACAGCTTTCATACCGCCCATTGCCGAATAAATGAGTGTGATGATACCGATAACCAGAATGGCATTGAGTTGATCCAGCCCCATGGTCCCCTGCAATATCAGGCTGATGGCATAAATCATAATGGCGGTGGCAAATGAACGGCTTATCTGAAAAACAAAACTGATCAGCAACCGGGTGGAGCGAGAGAAGCGTTGCTCCAGATAGTCGTATACGCTTACCACCTGAGCACTATGTAGCGTCGGCAGAAGACGCCACAACATGATGATCACTGCAAGGGGTAAAGCCAGCTCGTAGCTCAGCCAAATAAGACCGCCGCCTTCTCGCAGTCCGACAAAGGCCGGTGCAGAAATAAAACTGATAGCGGAGAGTTGAGTAGCCATGACAGATAGCGTTAATGTTGGCCATGGGAGTGAGCGCCCGCCGAGAAAGTACTCTTGACCGGAATGTTGATGCCTGAATTTCAGTCCTAGAAAAAGTAGTCCCAGTAAATAGATTCCCACAATGGAATAATCCAGCCATGTCATTCCTTTCTCCTAGATTTTCATTCGCTGCCATTGCTTGTTGAGGTAGTGTATTGAATGTAAAGGGGCAGAGTGTTGACGCGTTTCCCACCATATCACACTGACATAAAGAGTTAAGTGATGAATTTAGACAGACGCCACAAGTAAAAACGTCTAATCCTGAGTCACCAAAAAAAGGGAGCACGAGTAATGCTTTTTCTCTCACTAACATGCGCTTACGCCGATAGTGGCAGCCTATGCAGGGAGCCTCACTGGCGGTAGAGAAGATGCGTTGAATAAAATCTGATATCGAAACAAAAGGGTGTATTTTCAACTTGTTGATAATATACTGTTCTTTTGTACAGTTAATTCAGGCTTTAAGATACAGCCAGGTAGAGGTTAATGCGAAAAATTATCCACGTCGACATGGATTGTTTTTACGCCGCAGTTGAAATGCGCGACAACCCTGATTTGCGTGATATCCCCATCGCCATTGGCGGCAGTGTTGACCGTCGCGGTGTTATCTCTACCTGTAATTACCCGGCGCGTAAGTTTGGAGTTCGTTCTGCCATGGCCACTGCATATGCGCTTAAACTGTGCCCAAACTTGACGTTAGTGAAAGGGCGCATGGACATATACGCAGCTGAGTCCCAAAAAATACGTAAAATTTTTGCCGACTATACCGACTTTATCGAGCCCTTATCATTAGACGAAGCCTACCTGGACGTTACCAACAGTGAATTTTGTGGTGGCAGTGCCACCTTAATTGCTGAAGAAATACGCGAGCGCATTAAAAGCGAACTTGGGCTTACAGCTTCAGCAGGGGTTGCGCCCTGCAAGTTTGTGGCTAAGGTAGCGAGCGATGAAAATAAACCCGATGGCATTTGTGTGATCACTCCCGACAAACTCGATAGTTTCGTGCGTCAACTTCCGCTTAAAAAAATTCCTGGCGTGGGTAAAGTCACCATGCAAAAGCTTCAGCGTATGGGACTTAATACTTGTGAAGACGTGCGCAATTATCCCTATGAGCGTATCCAGAAGGCGTTAGGGAAATTTGGTAGTGTATTGTGGGAGCGCGCGCATGGAATTGATGAGCGGGCACTATCGGTCTCACGGGAACGCAAATCCATTGGCGTGGAGCGCACCTTAAGTGAAGATATCTACAGTCTCGAAGAGTGTAAGGCATTTTTACCTCATCTGTTTTTAAAACTTAGTGAGCGGATGGATAATCACAAGAAGCGAACGGGCAGGCCGGTAAGGGTACGTACACAGGGAGTAAAGCTTAAATTTAATGATTTCCAGCTTACAACCGTGGAGCACAGACAAGCCAAACTCGATGAAGCCTACTTTCATTCGTTGATGGACGAAGCTTTCGAACGGGCAAAGGGGCGCGGGATCAGGTTGGTTGGTGTGCATATAGGGTTGGCTGCACATCAAACCACACAGCAACTAATTTTACCTTTTGATGAAAATTAGTGCTGCGTATTTGTTGTAGATAGGCTTAACTTGAATAAATAGAAGAGAGATCGACCCATAATATAGGTGCCATGTTGCCACCTAATTTCTAACCTATATAGGAATACCAATGAGCAGTATAGAAGATAACCTCATCACTCCCGGACGCTACAAGCATTACAAAGGGCATATGTACGATGTCTATGAAGTGGCAACTCATTCAGAAGATGAAAGTAAGTTAGTGGTTTATCGGCCTTGCTATGGCGAGCGAGCGTTGTGGGTTCGCCCACTGGAGATGTTTGTCGAAACAGTAGAAAAAAACGGAAAAACAATTCCGCGATTTGCATACATTGGCTCTATTCCAGAAAAAGAAAAAATGATCTAAATTTGACCGCAATGCATACAGTTTGAGATAAAAATAGCAACGCGTACTACACGCGTTTGACTTGTTATTCAGTTGGACTATTCACGACACCTTGCTTGTTTGGTAACGTAAACTCGCTGCTAATGCACAAACAGTGTAATGATAAGGTCAACCTAGTCTGGCTCACGAGTGTTGATAAGAAGGAAATGTTAATGGAAATCAAATCTACGTCCCGCTATTTGGCTGTTGCGATATTACTGGCTGCGAGTACTTGTGTTTTTACTCCGTTCAACCCAGTAAATGCCCAAGATAGGTTTGCTGATGTGGAAATTAAATCCACTGCAATTAGAGGGTCGGTACATATGTTAACGGGGATGGGTGGCAATATCGGTGTTTCCGCGGGAAATGATGGTGTACTTATTATTGACGATCAGTTTGCCCCTCTCGCTGAAAAAATTGCGGCTCAGTTGGGTCAACTAGGCAGCGACAAACCTAAATATATTATTAATACCCATTATCACGGCGACCACACTGGCTCCAATGCGTTTTTTCACAGCCATAAAGGCGCAACGATATTTGCTCATGAAAATGTCCGACTACGCCTTGCTGATGATGAGAAAGTTAAACCTGAGGCACTGCCTACTGTCACTTACGAAGACGGCATTAAAATATACTTCAACGACGACACTATTCACGTGATGCATTTGGCCATTGGCCACACAGACGGAGATAGTGTGGTGTGGTTTGAGCAGCCAAATGTTTTACATACCGGAGACTTATTCTTTAATGGTTTATTCCCTTATATTGATCAAGGTGCGGGAGGAAACGTGGAAGGTTACATGGAGTCTGTAGCGCACGTGCTCGAAAAAATAGACGACGACACTGTCATTATTCCGGGTCACGGCCCATTAAGCAATAAGCAAGAGTACAGCGCGTTCTTAGCCATGATCAGCGAAACATTTAACTATGTTAAGGCACTTAAAGAACAGGGAAAAAGCGTAGATGAAGTTAAAACATTGGGGTTAGACAAGAAATGGTCTGACTGGAGTTGGAGCTTCATCAACGAGGAAAAATGGATAACGACCTTGTACAACGACGCTTAACATTATGGGGCGGAGTAAATTACTCAGGCCCCGTTAATTTTTACTGAAAGTCTGAATATAAAGCTGTTCGACTTTATCTCTCGCCCATTGGGTTTTTCTCAAGAATTTAAGCGATGATTTGATTGAAGGATCGTTGTTAAAGCAGTTGATCTTAATACGGTAATACAAGCCATCCCAGCCATAACGTTCGTGAAGTTGTGTCACGATTTTCTCTAACGTTAAGCCATGAAGGGGATTATTGGGTTGTTGATTCATAGAAAGTGGCTGCTCTTTATGGTGAGTGACTGGCTATTCTATCACGAAAAAACTCGAATAATTTCGCGAAAAAAGTTCAATAGTGAGAGCGGTATCGCTGACATACCTCTATTTTGTCCGCTTCATTTTCTCAAAAAGCGATGGTTCCCATGGCCGCATGGCCATTAAAAGGCCAATATGCTGGCGCTCTTCTATAGGCAGTGCGTTATCTTCGCTACTCAGTTTTGCTGCTTCCTGTCTAACTTGTTCTAAACGGCGCTGAATAATAGAAACTGAGGTTTCAGAATAGCGCCCGCGCAGATAAAAGCGGAACATCCATGGTTCGTTTTTCTTTGGGGTCATAAACTTTACCATCACTTCCTGCTCCATAAATTTTTCTAGTGGGCCATTTGGGATCCAGCGAAAGTTTTGCGCAATTAGTAGCTTGTAACGGTTGTTCGGTAACAGCTCTATAAGTTTAAGTTTGTCTAAGGTGGTCATAAGTTTAATACCTTCAACCTCAGAGATATCGTAGTGCTTAATGATTTCCGAGAAGCGCCAGCCATCCCTTACACACACGGCCGCGAGCAGTAGCTTAGGATTGGCAAGTAGTTCCATTTCTTGCTGCTCAGACAACTGTGATATTTTTTCTTGCTGCTTCTGAGACAGGCTAAATAAGTCGCTCAATGACAAATTTAGGCATTCGCAAATCTGTTCTAACTTATCAAGGCTAAACGCTTGAAGAGAGAAGTTTCGTTTTACACTTGCCTCGCTGACATTCAGTTTTTGCGCTATCTGTTTATAAGTAAATCGCTGTTCTCGCAAACATTGTTTTAGCGTGTCGTAAACAAGACTAATTTGGCTCATGGTATTAAATATTTATACTTGTGGTGTAATTTAATACTACATCAGCGATTGTGGTTTACGAAATTTATTCTTGGTTCTAGTGTAGAAAGTGTTCAGGCACACCTGCCTTTACGAACTAGGAGCAAGTGATATGAAAAATTCGCGTTCAACATTGATGTTAACTGCACTATTAAGTAGTGCGCTTCTTATTCATCCTGCAATGGCAGATGATTCTGTGGGTCACAGTGGTAAAGCCAGTAAGCATAGTGCACTTGCTGCATCTGAAGGCTTAGCAACGACAGCGTCGGTAGCAAGTGCTGTAGTTGCAGTGCCCGTTATATTAACAGGCAGTGTTGTCGTTGCAGGTAGTGCTGTTGCTGAAAGTGCGATTGACGAGAGTACCCGTAATATTCACGGAGCAAGCCATCAGTCTTCCGTTGATAACAACCAGCCGTTGGTGATCACCGAAACCATTGTTACTGCCGATCCAGCGCCAAATAAAGTCGTTGCGACCACTAACACAACGACGACCACGACAACTACTACCACAACTAAACGCTAATAGAGATTGATTACTAGAGCTTTAAAGCGCGACTGGACACTATAAAAGTAGCTGTAGCTTGGTAATAACCTGCTACAGCGAAGGGTTGTGCAATCTAGTGCCTCATAAAAAGTGGCGAGCGCTTTAAGTGTGCTTCATTCGACGCAAGTCTCGACAATAAAGGTAGGGAAGAGTATGAAAACATTCTTGTATTCAATAGCTGTGGCTCTGGTATTACTTGTTATCAACGTAAATCATGTTCTGGCAGGTAGTCAACAGCACGGAAAACCTTCATTTTCACCAGAAGCCATTGCCATCTTTTCTAAAGAGGTTGAAAAGTATGCGGCAAGCCAAGGGGCGCGTGCATTCATTATTGCAAGACGAGGCAGACCTATTGAGGACATGCCGGAGGGCATTCGTTTCACGCACACCGCCATTGCTATTTATTCAAGCATACAGCTAGATAATGGAGAGACTGCCAAAGGCTATGCTATCCATAATTTGTATCAAGATGCTGATGAACAAGACGTGAGTCACTTAATTACCGATTATCCTGTTGATTTTTTCTGGAGTGCTTATGCGCTTGAAGCGGGCCTTATTATCCCTTCAGTTCCTGTGCAGCAGGCGCTTATCAGCATGTACAGTGAAGATAAAGCGAAACTGTTGCACAACCCACGCTACTCAGTAGTTGCTAATCCATTTAACAGTGAACGACAAAACTGCACAGAGTACACCTTGGATGTGCTGAATGCCGCGGTGTACTCCACCACAGATATTGCCCAGCTTAAAGCTAATGCAAAAGCGCATTTTACGCCGCAAAAAGTAAACATGAGCCGTGCAAAGCTTGGCTTGGCGAGTATGTTCAGCGACGGTGTTACGCTGTCCGATCACGGCCGTAAGGTGGAAACGACTACCTTTACCAGCCTTGCTCATTACATGCAGAAATACGACTTATCGGAAAAGGCGGTCATTTTTGCTAGTAATGGTCAGATAACTAACATCGAGGAGTTTAACCATGCAGACTCAGAATAAACCAACGAAAGCATTTCGAATTGCTTCACTGGCAGCTCTAATTGTAGGTGTAGGCGCTTATTTTATCGGCCTTTACAATGCTCCAATGGCGCTTAATGAAAAAGGTTATTACTTCACCATTATGTTGTTTGGCTTATTTTCAGTGGTGAGCTTACAAAAAACGGTACGCGATAAAATGGAAGGTGTGCCAACTACCAAAGCGTACTTCCTTGCATCAGCTGTAGCTACTGCATCAGCCATAGTATTGTTGGTAATTGGCTTATTAAACGCTGAGCTTTTATTGAGTGAAAAAGGCTTCTTCGGCATGGCCTTCACACTAAGCCTTTTTGCCGCTATCACGGTACAAAAGAACGTACGCGATAGCCAAGCTACAGACGAGTCATGCAGCACAAAAGGCGATACTCAAAGCAGCGCTATAGAGCCCGATGACTCTCCCAAAGTGAAAGCCGCTTAAAAAATGGGGTCAGAGTACATTTCCTAAAAAAGTACTCTGACCCCATAATTTCACAATGCTAGTTGGTCTCGGCTAGCCATTCAGCTAACTGCTTAGCAATTTGTGATGATACACGCTCATCAACTATCGCTGCTCTTCGTTTCATTTCGTCGTGCCACTGGCTGTCTTGTGTAATATGCGAAGGCGCAGGCGCATGTCGGTCTAATGGACCTGGGTAATAGTATGCGTCAGCAACGTCTGACAGCTTTTGATTGTCGTCACCTGAAAATCGAGCTGAAAGGTGAGAAAAAGGGGTGTCTAAATCACTTTTCTCGTTAAGCAAGACAAGTGTTTGAGGAGAAATATCAGGTATTGTCGATGTTGAAAAGTGGGTCCATATTGTCGCAATGTTTAATTCATTAAGGTTAGTAATAAAGGGGACAAATTCAGCGAACGCTTCACCCCGCTTTAATGTCACAGGTTGCTTTAAGGTATGCATCGCGCCAAACAGCAGGATCGCCTTATCGTTATTTTCTGCTACCTGCTTAACGGTGTGTTCATAGCTCGCAATACGTGTTTTGGTAAGAGCGCGCCATTGCTCTCTCGTCAATCCTTCCCAACTAAATTCCGGCTCAGCAAGGACAATGCGTACAGTATGGTTTGATGACGCATTGAGCAACTTTAGTGTTTGTACGAAATGGCGATAATGTTCATATTGCCACGCCATAAAATAAATACTGTCTTGCCATAAAGGCTCTAAATCTTGTAATGACACCGTAGTGTTGGGGTTAAGTAAAAAATCATCTAACTCAGTTTGGTAATGGCTATTCCCGAATTCTGTCACAATCACGTCAATACTCTCAAAGATATCACTGTCAGACAGTACGTTAATTAAGAGTTCGGTCGGTGCTGAAGAACCATGAATGTCACCAATTGCCACTACTTGGTTTTCGGACAATAAGTGCTTAAAGGTCTGATTTATCGTACTTTGCTCAGTACCAGCTGTTTGAGTTAATGCTGAGCTTTTCTTAGCGAGCAATGTGCACGGCAGTATCACGGCACACATCACAGCGACGAAAAAAGAATAAGAAGAGAAAGAGTTACAACGCATAATGATAATGAAAAATAAGTTGTTTGTAATTGATTATCATTATTATTTGATGAAAATGAAAGTGCTGATGAATTAACCACCGTGTTTTATGTGATTTTAAGTAAAAAGCAGTGGTTTGTTAGCAACTGGTTGCAGAAGATTCGCGCGATTTTGATACCTTTAATCTCTGCACCTTTTTACCGGACCAATGTCGAATTGATTCGGTTTGCTAGCTTGCGTATGCTCAACACACTCAAATTAATAACGGTAAAAGGTAATAGTCGCTGTGTGTGAACTTTTAGGTATGAGTGCGAACACTCCTACTGACTTATGTTTTAGTTTTACCGGGCTGACTCGCCGCGGAGGTGAAACTGGGCCGCATAAAGATGGCTGGGGAGTCGCTTTTTACGAGGGTAAGGGCGTACGCATGTTTCACGACCCTGAGCCTTGTGCTACGTCACCCATTGCTGATTTTGTTTCTAAGTTACCTATAAAAAGCAAAAATGCCATCTGCCACATACGTCAGGCCAATGTGGGTAATATCAACTTGGCCAATACGCACCCCTTTACTCGCGAATTGTGGGGGCGATATTGGGTATTTGCGCACAATGGGCAACTCCCTAATTTCTCTCGTCGCGCAGGCATTTATGAAGCGGTTGGCGATACGGATAGCGAAGATCTGTTTTGTGACATTATGAATAATGTGAGACAAAACTTACCCCGAGACGCTATGCCAGAACAATTGGCCGAGACGCTGGTGGCACTGGCAAAAGAGTATGCACAGCAGGGCGTATTTAACTGCTTACTGAGTAACGGCGATTGGTTATTTACCTTTTGCAGTACAAAGCTAGCCAGTATTACCCGTAGAGCCCCTTTTGGCCCCGCGTGCTTAAGCGATGTAGAAGTAGAGATTGATTTTGCGGCTGAAACCACGCCTAAGGATGTGGTAAGTATAATTGCAACAGAGCCGCTGACCAATGATGAGCAGTGGGATATCTTTGAGCGTGGCGAGTGGAAGCTATGGCAAGAAGGTGAGGTGATTGCTTCGGGTAAAGTGGATGTGCCAGAGCATAAGAAAGAAGCGCAAATGGTAGCGCCCGATCCGTCACTTCACTCAGTGAAAACAGAAAGACCGGAGTAAAGGTATATCATTTACTCCGGTTTTCACATTCAAATAAAAGGGTGTCTAAAATTTGTAAACAACAGACACGCCCACATTGCGAGGATCAGCGATAGCCGCATACCCCGCTGGATAGCGTCCACTTACTGGCTCTTGAGTAATAATGGCTGTCTCGTCGAATAGGTTGTCAACGAAGGCCGTCACGGTCCAGTTCTCATTTTCGTAGTTAGCGGTTAATCGCGTCAGGGTATAGTCACCACCTATACGCGCTTCTGTATTGGAAAAATCACCGAAATACTCACCGACATAACGCACAGAACCACCAACATTAATAGCGTCTGTGACCCAGTACTTCAAACCAATATTGGCATTAAAATCAGGTGCAGAATTGAGTTTGTTACCGTCGACATTGGGGTATTGTTCACCTGCATCGGTAATCTCGGTGTGTAATAAACCCAGACCTACATTGACTTGTAAATCTTCGGTAAGGTTGGTGTTTAACTCCGCTTCTAGCCCATAGGTTTTAACGTCGGGCATATTGACGATAAAGCGCGTTGAGCTCAATGCCTGAAAGCCTGAATAGTCGTTGTAGAAAAGGTTAGCACTGATGTAGGTGTTGTTGTTTAGCAAAGTGCGAGAGCTAAGCTCGTAGGTGTAAACTTCTTCTTCGTCGTAATAGTAATACTCTTGTTCGGTGAAGTTTAAGGCGCCACCCGCTGCGTTATAGCCTTTTCGTGCACTCAAGCCTAACGTGGTGGCGTCGGTAATCGCATATTGCAAAGCAAGTTTTGGTAGGAAAATATTGGTGTCTTCAATGTACACATCATCAATTGCACCGTACACGAAGTGCCTATCCTGACTTTCGCGCTCTAAGCGTCCACCCGCGGTAAGTGTCAGCTTATCTGACAAGGTGAAATTGGCTTCGGTATAGAGGGCAACAGATTTGCTTTTATCATCACCATAATAAGGGTAAGCGCCAGTACTTAATATGTCCTGCTCACGTTCGAAATAATAAAATCCGACAAAACCCGTGGTATCACCTTCGTAAAATGAGAAATTTAGCTTTGCATCAACAGTGGTATTGGTCTCATCAAATACCAGGGTTTGCTCGTTTTCGTCGGCGGCTTCATAGCTGTCAAAACCCCATTGATAATCCATAAAGGCGGCAATAACATCAAATGAGAGTTGATCATTGATTTTGTATTCAGTCAGTAAAGAGGTGGTAGAAATTTCCGTTTCTATGTCTCTAAAGAAAATACGGTTGTGCTCTTCTAAATTTTCAAGCTCATAATAAATTCGGCCAGTATCACCTTGTTCATTGTTATACGTGTGAGACAGCATAAAGGACAAAGCTTCACTAGGCTGCCACTTTAGCTTCGCACGTACGCGATTGGATTTTATCTCGTCAATATCGTAATCAGGTGGGTTTGACTCATAGCCTTCACCGTCGGTAATGGTGTCTGCATTGAGTGATTGCACACTTAATCGAAAAGCCAGTTCGTCGTCAATAATAGGGCCAGAAATCACACCAGCAGTATCGATATACTGGTCTTTGTTTCTATAGCCTACTCTGGCTGCGCCTTCCCAATCGAAGGTGGGATCATTGGTTTTTATGAACACCGAACCGGCAATACTGTTTCGTCCGTTACTGGTAGATTGTGGCCCGCGAAAAACTTCAATTTGTTGTAAGTCCCACATGCCACTGTCGCCAGTTAAATCGGCCACGAAGGGTTGGGCAACACCATCTATCAATGTGCTAACCCGTCCTTTTGCACCACCAGAGATAGAATTAAATCCACCGGCACCACCATTTCCTGACACGCCACGAATATCGGGTAATGCACCAGAAAGCGTTACCACGTTGGCGATTTCCGACAACGCATCAGAAACAGACTTATACTGAGTGCTGTTGAGCTCTTCTGACGTCAACACAGATATAGAAGAGGTTGAATCTTTTAAAGAGCGATTTGCTTTTTCGCCAAGCACGATAATTTTTTCTATTTCTTCAACACCTGTATCGGGTGTCTGCATCGACTGTGCATAGGCCGGAGAAAGTGCAGCAGCAACCGCCAGAGCCGAAAACGATAACGATAATGGGAGGGAGAGTTTCATGTGTGTAATTCCTTACTATTACGGTTTTTTCGGCCATTTGGTGTTGTGCTGGCTCTTATGGAGTTATGTTTTAATAAATATATGCATGCCAACGGTCAGCAGGCATATATCGAAGAACTTTCATCTACAGCCACACCCCGTCTTGAGGGATGTCAGGCGACCTCTTGGTTAAACGTCTGGCGAGCAGCCAAAAAACAAAAGCCAACAACGTGGCTAAAAAAATAACGCTTATATCTATTGTGTGAGACACACTGGAATTCCAATAAAAACAGGTCATTGCAACTACGCTGACGGCAATTAAAGAAAGTAAATACAAACCGTGAATTGCCGCTCGAAATGGCGCGATTAAAAAGCAGTAAATGATGGCGCTAATAAATCCGCCATAGTAGCCAAGGTGTTGATAGAACTGGATATCACTCTGCGCAGCAGAAGCGAGTTTCGCAGCGATTAGAGAGAGGCCGATACCAAACAAGGTGCCTAAGCATACGCCAACAGTTAGGCGGGACAGTATGCGTACAGACGTTTTTTGCTTAATAGGTGTGGAAGGCGTAGATTTTTTGCGTCTCGATTCAACCCAAATGATATTTCCGGTCAAAAAGAGTAATGCACCACTTAGGCCGAGGGCGAAATAAACCCAATGAATAAAGCTTCCGCCAAATCCACCAAAATGAAGGGTAAAGAAACTGTTCACTACTTTTCCGGCTACACCAGATACCGATGGAAGCATGGCGGTATATCCAGCCGAGGCCGTGTAGGGGTCGGTAACCCAAAACGCGTAGTAAGGGCCACGTATTATCTCACCAGTTAGCTCGCCCCCAATAATAAGACGCGCGCGAGGGGTACCCAATCCGGTATAGCGAAGCTCTGCAAGTGCAAAGTCAGGCTCTGTCTCTGTGATCTTCTGTTTTAGGACGTCTACCGGTACAAGGTGTTCAATACTTCTGTCGATGTCCATAGCAACAGGCCGATTAAACATGGGTTTATCTTGGTAGACGAGAGACTGTATGCCGCCATACAGTATGTCATGATAGGCAAATACGAAGGTGGTGATGGCAATGATAATGTGAAAGGGAAGTGCGGAAATACCTAAAATGTTGTGAAAATCTACCCAAAATCGCTTTGCTTTTTTATCTTTTCGAAGGGCGAATAAATCTTTAGTCCATGTAGGTAGGAAGATAATTAACCCAGAAATAATCGCTACAAAATATAGCACGCAGACTATTCCCATCACGAATGTTCCTACAGCGTCATGGTCATCTCCTCCCGGGATGCCAGCCGTTCTATGAAGATGATCAAAAAAGTCTCCAATATCAGAAAGCGCAATACTTCGGCTGATAAGTTCGCCATTTTCATCCAAAGAGGCGTGCCAAAACGTCTTATTATGTGTCTCTTGGTCTTCAATTACCCATTGAGCGGGGGCATGCTGTGGTATTGACGAAGGTAAAAACAAAGTCAATTCGCCACTGGCTTCTGGGTGAGCAATGAGGATTTTTTGTATCAGTTGGTCATACTGGTGTTCTGCAATTGCAGGCATGGTATTAGTGTTGTGAAGTGCCCATGTATTGAGCGGTGCCTTAAACATGGTAAAGGCACTACTGGCAAAGCAAATATACAAAAGAAGGCCAGATAAAATCCCGGTCCAAATATGAATGTTTTGGTAGTTTTTAAAATTTTGTAATTTCATGGGTTAGATCAATACCTGAACAGCGAAATATTCCACACAAATGATGGATAAAATGACTGTGAATAAGCGAACGGGCCGGTGAGAGAAGTAGATAGTAGCAATTAGCACAAACCACATTGGTGTGATCCACCACATCAAAAATTGTGTTTTCACATCTAAAGGCGTGTGATTGAAAAAGCCAAACGTCACTATTGCACTTGTGAGTAACCCCAGTGGTAACCCGAGTAGCACGGCACCGATACTTTTAAGCCACCATTGAGGAGAAGCACTTAAGTACGTATCGTCACGGGATAAGGTCGATTTACTGCCTTTTAATGCGGTTTGTGGTTTTTCATAGCGGGTGAAAAGCGGCAAGGTACTGAGAAATAACATAGCAAGTGTTATTGCCGAAAAAATGGCAGGGGCAATTGAAAACAGGTGGCTGAACAAGAATATGCCTAGTCCCCACAGGGTACCACCTAAGACGCAGGCGGTTTTGAACGAATAGTAACGCGTTTTAAGCCATTGCTGATTAGGGCATCCAATATACAACAGAACACTGGCGATAGCACAACTTAGCAATCCCAATCCAGAGGCTATCACGATATGTATCTCCCTATGTGCACGGTTTAATAATGTTTGGTATGGGTAAAAAACCAGCTAAGGATATTGAAGTTAATTGATAAAGTAAATGTAATTTATTCGCATTTACAATTCTGGGGAGGGAGCATGAGAGATAAAATTAGCCTTAATCAGTCAAAGTGGTACCTTTTTGACAGGAGTCTGAACTGACAGACGTTAGCCCCATTTACCTGAAACATACGGGTTTGACGCCTTCTCTGTAGCAATGGTAGTCGTTGGCCCATGGCCGGGATAAATCGTCATGTCATTCGGTAGTGTGAGTATTTTTTGCTTTATTGAGTGAATGAGTTGCTCGTGATTACCTTGAGGGAAGTCCGTCCGGCCAATTGAACCTGCAAAAATAACATCGCCCACAATAACGATATTGCTGGAGCGTGCTACCAATACAACGTGACCTGGTGTATGGCCTGGGCAATGTAATACTTCTAGCGTCAAACTGCCTACAGCAATTGTATCCCCATCGTTTAACCATTGGTTAGGCGTAAAGGGTTTGGCAGGTGGAAAACCGAACATCTGGCTTTGGTGTATTAGCGCGTCTAACCAGAATTTATCGCCAATGTGTGGACCTATGATAGGCACATTAAAATGATTGGCGATTGCTACGGTTCCGCCAACGTGATCAAGATGGCCATGGGTGAGAATGATTTTTTCGATGTTTACATTGTACTGGCTGGCAGCAGCTATTAGCTTCTCGACGTCACCGCCTGGGTCAACAAATGCCCCTGCCATGGTAGAAGGATCCCAAATAAGTGAGCAATTTTGCGCAAATGGGGTAACAGGAATAACTTGAATCTTCACATGCTCACCTTAAATTTATGGTGGTTTAACCGGAGTTATATTCTTATTGCGCTGACTTTTTGTTGTGTAGAACGAGATACAGTAACGCTCCGACCGCAAGTTCACCCACTAAAAACAGCCACGCATGGGTGGTAGATTGCGAGATGGACCACGCACATACAGCAAGTGCAATAAAGGGTACACAGCGCTTAATCACATTAACCGGTGTGGTTAACTGGCCTTGTGCTTTGATTAACACAACTATACAGATGGCATAAACCACGAGTCTGGCAAGAACGCTAGAGATTGCCAACCACACGAAACTACCACTAAGTGCCATCACGCCTGCGAATATACCGAGGATCATAATGGAAATATAGGGCGTGGCATAACGTGGATGGACTTTGCCTAACGTTTCTTTACCCAGTTTCCCTGTGATAAGCCCTTCGTGAGCCATTGAATAGGTAAGTCGTGACGTGGAAATCATATTCGCCAATAAATTACCCGCAACAGAGGTCACAGCTGTCAGGGTCATTATTAACGCACCAGTCTTCCCCAAAATAAGATCGGCAAGGGCGATTAACGGTGCGTTATCTGGTTTAGTGTCGCCCACCCACTGCCAATACAGCCACTGCACACTAAAGTAAAATATTGCAATGCCAGATACGGTCAGCATAAGCGCTCGGGGAATGGTCTTTTTGGGCGTATTAGTTTCGCCGCTAGTGACTACCACTGTTTCAAAACCAATAAAGGCGTAAAGCGTAATAAGCGCCCCAGCAGAAATAGTATCGATAGAAGGCATGGGCTGTAACGGTGAGCCGATTGTCGCAGTGTGTGTGACAGGCGTGTTAAGTTGCCAACAGCCCATTGCTATAAGCACCACAAAAGGCAGCAATTTTAGTACCGATAGTGTATCAAGCGAGCGCATGGCTGCTTTTAGGCCAATGGTATTTACCGTAATTAGAAGGCTGGTAAGTATTACAATCGCTATTGCTTTACCAGCACCTTGATTGATTTCAGGCCATAAGTAGCCGGCATATAAAAGCAATACATGCATGTTTGCCGCAATCGCGGTAGCGCGGGCAAGGTAGTATATAAAGCCAGTTTGAAAAGCAGCGGCGTCGCCAAACCCGTTATGGGCGTACACCACAGGTCCCCCGGTCGCTTGATATAATGTCGCAAGCTGCCCAAAACACCACACAATAGTCAGCATGAGGGCACCGAATAGTAGAAAAATATAGGGGCTAAAAGCGCCCAATTCAGCAGCCATATTGGCGGGTAAGGCAAAAATACCTGCGCCAATTAGGCCATTTAATACCAGTAACGCCGCGCCGACACCGCCAATTCCCTTACTTAGCGAACGTAAATGACTCATAGTTGCTCAATTGTACCTATTTATTGCTCAAAAACCTGCTTACCAGCAATGAACGTGGCATGCACTTGGGTTTTCCAAATGTCTTTCGCATCGATAGAAAATATATCTTGGTCTACCAATATGAAGTCAGCCCACTTCCCGGGTGTTAAAGTGCCTATGGTATCTTCCATATGACCAGAATAGGCGGCATCAAGTGTAAATCCTTTAAACGCCTGCTCAATGGTTAAGGCTTCGTGTGCGTACCAGCCTGCTACGGGTTGATTATTCCTATCTTGGCGTGTGACCGCGGCATGTAAACCGTAAAAAGGGTTGGCTAACTCGACGGGAAAATCAGACCCCAGTGGCAGTGCAATACCTGAATTAAGCAGAGTTTTCCATGCGTACGCCCCCTTCATACGATCTTTACCTATGCGATCTTCTGCCATGTTTTTATCACTTGTGGCATGGGTTGGTTGCATGGACGGTAGAACCTTAAGCGAAGCAAAACGAGCTAAGTCATCAATTGCGATAACCTGAGCATGCTCGATTCGGTTGCGCAGTTCACTTCCGCCAATATTTTCGAAAGTGGCCTCAAATTCATCAAGTGCTACGTGGTTGGCCTTATCACCTATGGCATGGTAGTTAAGCTGAAAGCCCGCTCCGATCACCGTAGTGAAGAGCGTTGTCATGTCTTCTGGTTGGGTTAGCAGTAAGCCATGTTGATGAGGAGCATCAGAATATGGCGCGAGTAATGCGGCACCTCTGCTTCCTAATGCGCCATCACCGTAAGCTTTTACAGAACGAATAGATAAAAAATCGTCTTTATCTCGAATTGGTCCATTGCCTAACAGAGTAGTTAGATCGGGGTCTGTTGCACTTACCATAGCATAAATACGTACTGGTAAATCCCCTTCAACGGCTTCTTTTAAGTAAAAGTCATAGACGTCGCGACCTATACCCGCATCGTGCATAGACGTTACACCATTTGCTAGTAAATGCTCACCAGCGGCTGCTAGTTGTTGTTCATATATAGCGTTGCTCGTTTTCGGTAAATGCGCTTCAATTAACCGCGATGCGTTATCAATAAAGACCCCTGTTGGCGTGCCGTTAGCATCTTTAATAATTTCGCCTCCAACTGGAGACTGAGTATCTTTGGTGATGCCTGCAAGCTGCATGGCTTTGGTATTTACCCATGCGGCATGTCCGTCTACCCGTGTTAAGAAAACAGGGCGGTCAGACACTATTTTGTCCAAATCGGCTGCGGTGGGAAAAGCTCGGTCAGACCATAGTTCCTGATTCCAACCGCGTCCAGTGAGCCATACCTGTTGCGTGTTAGCAAATGCGTAATCGGCCACCATTTTGGCTGCGTCTTGTACACTGTGGCTTTCTCGTAGGTCCACTTCTAACAAATTGGCACCTAATCCCAGCAGGTGCCCGTGAGCATCGATTAAACCCGGTAGCATCACTTTTCCGTTGCCGTCAATAGTGGTATTTATTTCGTAAGAGCCTTTAGAGACGTCTAATGCGATCACCTTACCTTGCTCGAAGAGTAGATTTGAAAATTGAATTAATTTGCCATCTTCGTTTAGCGTATAGCCTTTGACGTTCTCCACCAATGTAGCGGCATAGGTTGAAGTGACGGCACATAAACAACTGAGCACGGTGAATGCGCCGGCTAATAAAGTCTGGGAGCGACGTGGAGTAGGGGTATAATCTATTCTCAGTGTTTTCATTTTTATTCTTCACCAGTTTCTTCAACGTTAATAACAGGGGGCTGCAGTAAAAAGTCTCGTTCCCAAATCTGCGACATAGAGGACTGGCTTATGTTACCACCAGACAAAATCACTAACGCCGTTTGACCACTTGGTGTATTAGCTGCCCAAGCAGCCACTGCGGCCATGGTCATCGCCGAGGTGGGTTCGATGTGCAGTTTAAGCAAATGATGCAACCACTGGGTCCAATAAGCTATTTGAACCTCGTCGACCTCGTAAAAATCATCGAGCTCCTGCAACAAAGGAAAGGTGATATCACCTACAGCAGGTGTCGCCGCACCATCGGCAAGTGTCTGAGGGATATGCGATAGGGGAATAATTTCACCCGCTTGTAACGAAAGGGCGGCATCGTTAGCCTCAGCAGGTTCAGCGCCAATGACTAACGCATGGGGTTGCATAGCGCGTGTTGCCAGTAATGTTCCTGAAAGTAATCCGCCACCACCGCAAGGTGCGAACACTGCATCTACTTGACCTATTTCTGTCAGTGCCTCTAGTGTGGCGGTACCTTGGCCGGCAATAACGTCGAGGTGATTAAACGGCGGGATCCAAACAGTATCGGGTAGGGAAGCCGCAGCGGCTACTGCGATATCAGCCTCTTTTCGAGTGGGATAAAGTTTAAGCTCTGCGCCGTAACTTTGCGTAGCTGTGGCTTTTATCGGTGAAATATTTTCACTGGCAAATATAGTTGCCTTTATGCCAAAGTGAGAAGCCGCGTAGGCCACCGCTTGCGCGTGATTGCCAGAACTGTTGGCAACCACATGAGCAGGTAGATTGCCTTCTTCTTTCAGCTTAGCCAAAAAATTCATGGCACCTCTTAGTTTAAATGCCCCAATGGTTTGAAGGCACTCTGCTTTAAATAAAATTCGATTACCCATCCATTGGTTAAGCAGCGACGATTCAATAATTGGCGTGTGTTTAACCTGGCCCTTAATTCTATCGTAAGCCTGTTTGACGTTGTCGAAAGTGGGAATTGCAGTCATAGATAGCGCTCTTTTTTCATTATATCTATACGTTATCACTTATTGGGCGTATGACAATTCATAATACATTCACAATAGCGCTTTAGTATGCCGATGCACGCTTTCGGAGATCGCTACATGTTCAAACGAGTGAACCATCGTGTTTATGCCTTACCCACGATGCTATTCTTATTGCTGACCGCATTGTTTGTATCTGCGGGAATATATATACAGAAAGACGAGAAACTTGCGCGTATATCAAAGGCCCATTCTGTTGCAGAGCAGGTCAGGATTAGTCTGGAAGTCTTTTCGACCGAACGCATTCAAGCGATCCACAATTTGATGTTGAACTGGCCTACTTTTGAACCTAATCAAGTGGATTGGTTTAACGCGCAAGCCATGTCCCTAATGGGAATGCAAAGGGGCTTCAGTTCACTGGTTTACTTGGATCAGAATGGCATTATTAAATGGGTGACTACCCCTTCTTCGGGCACTAAAAAACGCATAGACAACCGTTTAATTGAACAGCCGATGGAAACACTTGGGCTTGCTATACCTCTCCACGCAGAAGCGTTTTCGAGTACCCTGATATATTCCCCTGAAACGGGGCATCACTACATATTAGTGGGACGAGCGATTAGTCCACAAGAGCCGGAACACGGCTTCGTCGTTGCTGGGTTTGATGTGCAGACTATATTGGGCGTGATGCTGGGGGAGTTAGTTGGGCCACAGTTTAACTTTGAACTCACAATGCAGGGCCGTTCCCTGTTTAAAAGTGGTGAGATGGTACACGACTCCACGGTAGTGTCATTGCCTGCATTTGAGTTTATCCAACAGCCTTTAGTGTTGTCGATGCAATCTCAGCTAAGTCCCTACAACGCAGGGGGGATCATTATACTGATTGGCTCTCTTATGTCGGCTCTGGTCAGCTACGTTTTTCACAAGCAGTTAAAAGGTGCCGTTAACCTTTCTGTCAGCCAGCAGCGATACTTAACCGCCAGTGAAGCATCTCTTGATGCCCTACTTATATACCAGCCCGTAGATAACGACTTTGCATTGGTAGAAGCCAATTCCTACAGTCGTTATTTATTTAGAGGAGCGTGCGAAATATTAGGCGATATGACACTCGCACAGCAAACACACTTTCTTGGGTTAGACAGTCAATTTGTAAATGCACTACAAGTGGATGAAACCGGCGTGCCGTTTGAAGCTCACATAGCCATTACCAGCGACAGGATAGCGCCAGAATGGTTGAAAATTCAGGTGGTAAAAGCGGGGGGCAACATTGCAATAACGGTGCGGGATGTGACTGAGCGCTTCAGAGCCCAACAAGACTTAAAACACAGTGAAGAGCGTTATCGAAGACTGGTCGATGGTATGCATCGACACTTCGTCTATACCAAAACCCATCAACACAAGTTCGTGTATGTCAGCGCAGGAATAGAAAAAATACTGGGTTATCACCCTGAGGACTTTTGTAACAACGAATCACGTTACGTGTTACAAGTTCCTGATGAAACTTTCGACATTCGACAAACTATCGCCAGGGGAGATAAACCTGAGCCATATCTGGTGCATTATCGAGGTAAACAAGACAGGGATCATATACTGGAATTCTCAGAGACCCCCATTATTGACGAAGAAGGGAAACTCGTTGCTGTTGAAGGTATTGCGAAAGATGTAACCAAAGAGATAGCGTTGCAGGAAGAAGTGTATTTTCAGGCTAATCACGATCAACTAACCGGTTTGCTCAATCGGTATGCGTTTGATGCACAGCTCAGAGAGATACTAAAAGAAACCAGCACATTATCAGTGGAAAATAAGATAGATGAACGCAGCGACAATGTAGCCCCTATTGGAACATTCAGGCGCCCCATGCTACATAACGCGCGAAGTGTAATGTGTTTTGTTGATATGGACAGGTTTAAGTTGGTCAACGACAGTTGTGGTCACCCCGCCGGAGACAAATTGCTTAAAGAAATTTCGACCTTGTTTAGCCAGTTTGTAAATCGCAACGATTTACTTGCAAGAATAGGGGGCGATGAGTTTTGTATTATCTTTCGGGACCAGAGCTTAGAAGAAGTGACAAGCTGTCTGGATAAACTGTTGGCGGCAATCTCAAATTATCGGTTTGTATTTGATGATAAGCTTTTTTTTGTGGGTGCCAGTATTGGTGTAATTGAAATTAATGAAACCACCAGAAGCGCAGAAGCCCTTATTAAAGCAGCAGATAATGCCTGTTACAAAGCTAAGCATTTAGGTAGAAATCGCTACTTTGTGATCCGTGAAAATGACTACCAGATGGTCATCGACGATTCGGAAAACCAGATATTACAAGCATTACACCGTGCATTACAAGACGATGGCTTTGAATTGTTCAGTCAAGCCATTTTGCCTTTATCGCCTGCACAGACATCACACAATGCTTTACGACCCCACTACGAAATCCTGTTGCGACTTAATTCAAAAGAAGGCGGCTTAATCAGCCCAGGATTGTTTATTCCTTTAGCTGAACGTCATGGCTTGATGAGTAAAGTTGATTTATGGGTGGTTGAAAATACGCTTAATACGCTGGAACTTCACCCTGAGCATATTGAGAATGTTGGTAAAGTAGCAATTAATCTATCCGGTATTACCTTAGGTGATGAAATGGCGCTACATGCCATCACACAACGCGTACAAGGTACATCCGTACCGGCAGAGAAGTTGTGTTTCGAAATTACTGAAACCACTGCAGTAACGAATTTAAATGCAGCAAAACAGTTTATTTCAACACTGCGGAACATTGGTTGTAGTTTTGCTCTCGATGACTTTGGTGCTGGCATGTCATCGTTTACGTATTTAAAAAACCTCGATGTAGATTACGTCAAGATAGATGGTTCTTTTGTGCGAAACATTGTCCACGATCCTATCGATCATGCTACAGTGACGGCAATCAACAATATCGCGCACAGTATGGGTAAGCTCACCGTGGCTGAGTTTGTCGTCGACACTGCTACCGCTGATGTATTAAAGGCGCTTAAAGTGGATTACGGGCAAGGGTTTGTGCTTGATAAACCCAAACCACTGGCGCACCGAGTTCAATGGCAAGTTAACCTTGCCTCTGCCTAGAAGGAAATAAAAATGGGATTGTTTGATACCTTAATGGGGAACGCCAGTGAAACGAGTGCTGCCGATGTACAAGAGGAACTGTCGCCAATTTTAGCCGACAATGAAGTGGTCACGTCTGCATTCAAATTAGTACGTGATTTAAGTGTATTCACCAACAAACGTCTAATCTTAATTGATAAGCAAGGCCTTACGGGTCGTAAAGTGAACTATCACTCTATTCCTTACAAATCCATTACCCAGTTTATCGTAGAAACGGCAGGACACTTTGATACCGATGCCGAGCTAAAGATATGGTTGTCAGGAAAAGCCGATGCGATTGAAATAGAACTCAGCGCGGCATCAGCACAAGCGGTGCAAAAAAATCTGGCAACTCAAATGTTCAGCTAATTCCGTTTCTCTTTTAACGAGAAAGAAAAAAGAAAGCGAGGCCGCAATGAAGGCCTCGCTTTTTTCGTTATGGGAAGGACTAATTAGTTCTTCAGAGTGCGATTGAAGAAGTTGGTTATTGTTTTGTATAAGTGAATGCCCGTTTGCTTACCGCGAATACTGTGTTTCTTACCGGGGTAATCCATGGTCTCAAAAGGAATAGCCAAGTCCTGAAGATGTTTGTAAAGCATGGTGGAATGGGTAAACAGAACATTGTCATCTGCCATACCATGGTAAATCAATAAATCGCCCTTCAGATCTTTCGCATAAGGGAATACAGAAGAGGCCGTATAGGCGTCATCATCTGTTTTTGGGTTACCCATGTAGCGCTCGGTATAATGGGTGTCATATAAGCGCCAGTCGGTGACAGGGGCTCCCGATACTCCCGCAGCAAAGTAGTCGCCGGCTTTAAACATAGTCATTAACGTCATATAGCCGCCATAACTGTGACCGTGCACGCCAATGCGGTCCGCATCTACAAAAGGCAGAGTACGCAGGAACTCGACACCCGCCACTTGATCGTCTACTTCGATAAAGCCCATTTTTTTGTAAATGGGATCTTCAAAGCCTTTACCGCGATAGTTCGAACCTCGGTTATCCAGGGTAAACACGACGTAACCCTGATCTACCCAGTGTTGGAACAACAATCCGCGATTGCCTGCCCAACTGTTTGTCACCACCTGTGCATGTGGCCCACCGTATAAATAGACAATCACAGGGTGTTTTTGCTGTGGATTCTGTTTGGCACTGTCAGGGGTGTAAATACGGTACTTAAGCGTAGCGCCATCTTTGGTTTGAATATCACCAAATTCAGGTGCGCTCCAACTGTCCATATAGGTATAAAGTGGATGACCTTTATCAACCTTATTTTCTTCTAACCAGGTTATACGCTTGCCCGACGCATCGTTTAAGCTGACTTGAGCCGGAGAATTGATGGTCGAGAAACGGTCAATAAAAATAGACGCGTCTTTGCTAAATGCTGCACTGTGATAAGCGCCTAATTCAGTGACACGGCTAATATCTCCGCCGTTTAACGACACGCTATAAACGTGACTTTCCAGCGGTGTGTCTTTACGACCAGAGAAGTACAAACGGTTATTTGCCATATCGATAGCTTCTACACTGTCAACAACCCATTCACCGTGCGTGAGTTGTTTGATCAGTTGGCCATTATCGTTGAAAAGGTAAAGATGTTTAAAGCCGTCTCGCTCTGAAGCCCAAATAAACTGACCTTTATCTTTTAAGAAATAAAGATCGTTATGCAGGTTAACCCACGTATCGCTGTGCTCGGTCAATAACACTTTTTGCTTGCCAGTATTAAGGTCAAAAGCGCGCAGTTCTAGGGTTTGCTGATCGCGAGTTTGCCATTGATAGGTAAAAGTACTGCTATTTGGCATCCACTTACCACGGGCAAAATAGATGTCTTTGTCTTCACCCAAATCGACCCAGGTGCGTTCACCAGACGCAATGTCCTGAATTGCTAATTCTACCTGTACATTAGGCGTGCCTGCTTTGGGGTATTTTTGTTCAATTAGTTTAATGTCGTCGGCGTAAATTTCAGAGCGGGTAATCACTTCCACTGGCGTTTCGTCCACTTTGGTGAAAGCAATTTTTGTTTCGTCGGGTGACCACCAATACCCGGTCATACGCCCCATCTCTTCTTGAGCGACAAATTCAGCCATACCAAATTTAATATTGCCGCCACCTTCTTTGGTTAATGCGGTTTCTTTACCCGATGCAATGTGTTTAACGTACAGGTTTTGGTCACGGATAAACGAAATATAGTTGCCCTTAGGCGAAAGCTTAATATCGGTTTCAAACGCGTCTGTATCGAGCAGTTGCTTGGCGCCCTTTTCCCCTAGCTTGTGGTAAAACACATCTCCACCTAATGGAAAAAGTAACGCTTTACCGTCATCAGACCATTGATAGCTAACAATACCACTACCGGAAAGACGCATACGCTCCCGGCGCGCCTTTTCTTCATCAGATAGTATTTCTTCACCACTTTGAAGGTCGTTGGAGTCAAAGAGCAGGCGGGTTTCACCACTTTCAATATGGTATTCCCATAAATCTAATCGCTCGTAATCGGTTTGTTTACCTTTTAAAAAGGTCACTCTTTGTCCATCGGGTGAGACTTTTAATGAACGCGGTGCATTACCGTCTAATGAAGGTGAGGCAAAAATGCGCTCGATGGTGAGCGTTTGTGCGTGTAAAGCAGTAGAGAGCATAGCGGCTCCAATTAAAAGGGCTTTTTTCATTGTTATCTGCATAATTAACTTTCAAAGGTATGATTGTAGTGATATCGATTAATGATACAAGGTGCGAAGTATGAAATCCGCAATGGTGCTAGGAGCGACAGGTTTAGTAGGACGAACACTTGTAAATGAACTTTTACAAGACAGGCGCTACGGTGAAGTAGTGTGTTTAGTCAGAAAACCGCTGTCGGCACAGCTATTCTATGACCCTTACAATCGGCTCAAACCCGTGGTGATCGATTTTGAGCAACTACAGGATTATCAGGGGTATTTCAGTGTGGACCACGTGTATTGCTGTTTGGGCACCACGCTTAAAAAGGCGGGTTCAAAGCACGCGTTTCGGCGGGTGGATTTTGAGTACGTTCACATTGCTGCCCAATTAAGTCGTGCCCAGCGAGCGGCGAGTTTTGTGTGGATTTCTTCTGTGGGCGCTGATGCGAAAAGCAGTAGCTTTTACTTAAGAGTAAAAGGGGAGTTAGAAAATGCCATTATGCGCATGCCACAGCTTCCTCATGCGGCAGCGGTGCGCCCGTCGCTACTGCTTGGCGACAGAGGAGAGTCTTGTTTACTTGAAGACCTGGCGAAAACAACCGCGCCTATGTGGCAAAGTCTTATGAAGGGGCCGTTAAAAAAATACCGTCCTGTGTACGCGATTGATGTGGCGAGAAACATGATGTCGCTACAAAAGTGGTAATTTGGGTTAAAAAGTTGGTTAAAATAGCGCAGCGATAATACCCTCAGTAAGCTCTAGAAACTAATCTCCAGACAAAAAGCTCCAAAAACAAAGGTCCAGAAACAGCATGTTTCGATGTAAGCAATTTAGCGTGGCGCAAGACAAATGCGCCATGAAGGTTAATACAGACAGTTTAATACTCGGCAGTTGGGTGAGACCCCAGCAGGCCTCTTCTATTTTAGATATCGGTACCGGTAGTGGCATTTTGGCATTAATGCTGGCGCAGACCTCTATGAAAGGTGCCAGTATTGATGCGCTGGAAATTGACGAGGACACGGCAAAACAGGCCGCAGATAATGTTAAGGGCTCCCCATGGCCTGAAAAAATACAGGTTTTCAATACAGATTTAGCCGACTTTGTACCGTCAATGTCCTACGACATTATTGTCTCCAACCCGCCTTACTTTGATACGCCCACGGCTTTTACGAAGGCTTATCACACGCAGACAACAGCACGTCACACTGCCCGACAGACAGCGCATTTAACGCCTGAGGATGTGTTTAATTTTTGTGTCCGCCATTTAAATGAAAAAGGAAGTCTGTATTGCGTATACCCATATCAGTTTGAGCAAAAGATATTGTCGGTAGCGGATGACGTTCAGCTGCGACCTACCCGTATTCTCTACGTTAAACACAATCAAAGCGCCAATCCCTATCTCTGTGCTTTTCAGTTTAAAAAGGCGATAAGAGAGAAACCTGTGTCAACTGAGACGATGTTGATCCGTAAAGAAAGTGGAGAATACACCGAAGAATATAAAAAGTTATGTAGTGCATTTTATCTTAAATTTTAGTTTGCTATAAAACGTCTTAAACGTATTTTTTGGCATACCTTAAAATTGTAAAATATTGATAATTAATGTTTTAAAATTTTACTTTTCTATTCAAAAGTTTAATAAGCTAAAGTCCAATTTCTAAATTATATCAACCTCCTATACTTATATTAACAGCGCTAACACCGTAGTAATTATTCCTCAGGATGAGTGAAGTTTGACTCAGAAAGTTGTAAGAGGAGTGTGAGTAATGCGAGAAAAAAGTAAATCACAGCATGAATGTAGTGAACAATTCAATGCGCAAGGCAATTGTGATAATTCAATTAACGCGTCAATTTATTCGAGCATAGAAATAAAAAATATTCCCACATTGGTTCCAGTTTGCTCCAAACTGGAGACAGAACGCATGTGGAAAAAACGCCTTTCGCTGTTGCTAGAAGCAGAAATTAATTTATTTAACTCTCAACGACTACGCAAAATAGCCACGATTATTACCGTTGTAAGCATGGCTTTTATTGTGTTTTCTTTTTACACATCTCCCACGATGGCACCCACTTTATTCTATTGTCTGGTAACGTTCTCTATTTTTGGATTCACCTTGTATCTGTTTTGCTTTGTACTTACAAAGAGCAATCGAGAAAATAGAGACAATATTTCGAGATTGTTTTACGTTAGTAACCATGAAATTGAGAAAGTCGATGGAAAATACACATTAATAAATAGAGCGAGCTATACAGGCATTACGTATATAAACATAGTGGAACGCAGTTTTGGAAAATTCGCCAAACTATAGGGATCATTATACCACTGAGTTTACCTTGTTCTTGTGGGTAGCAGCCCTTTTACTGGGTGGACTACTACTAACGCCTATCGATGCATTGGGACAACTTGTTTCCTCTGCTGTTGTCATCGCCGTCATTTCTATAAGCTGTAACGAGGCAGAAAATACACACAAACTTCAGCAATTTTTCAGGGTATTGGCATTAGTTTTAGCCATTGCTCTCACCATAAGATATTTGCTTTGGCGTGGACTATACACACTGAAGTACAACGATTTTTTATCTCTTTTGGCTGTTTGGTTACTCTTTTTTGCAGAGCTATATGCTGGGTTGTCGTTAATTTTAGGAGCCATCGTAAATGTTTTCCCTTTAAATCGTCCTTTATTGTCATTAATTCATGAAGACAAGAGTTGTTTACCTAGTGTGGATGTGATGATCCCCACTTACAACGAGGGCGTTGATATTCTGGAAGTGACTATCCGTGCCTCTAAAATGCTGGATTACCCAAAGGAAAAAATACAAATCCATCTGCTAGATGATGGTGGCACTGATGAAAAAGTGGGGGCAAAGGATCCTGAATTAGCGGCCATTGCTAAACAAAGAAGAGAAACTTTGAAAGCCTTGTGTAAAAAACTGTCTATTCATTACCATACTCGAGAAAAGAATGAGTATGCCAAAGCCGGCAATATTAATCATGCGATAAAAAATACCCAAGGCGATCTCATTGTGATCTTGGATGCTGATCACGTTCCTACTTCAGACTTTCTCGATAGAACCGTACCCTGGATGCTTAAAAATGAAAAAACTTTCTTGGTTCAAACACCACACTTTATGGCAAATCCAGATCCCGTAGAACGCAATTATTTTTCTGCATTTACACGGATGCCATCTGAAAATGACATGTTCTATGGCACCATTCAAAAAGGCCTTGATTACTGGGGGTGCTCATTTTTCTGCGGTTCAGCGGCTGTAATCAGACGCAAACATTTAATACTTGCCGGAGGAATAGTCGGTGAATCCATTACAGAAGATGCCGAAACAGCACTAGAGCTACATAAATTGGGTTTTGAGTCCGTTTATGTAGACAGGCCAATGGTAAGTGGATTAGCGCCAGAAACCTTCGATGCATTTATCAAGCAGCGTATGCGATGGGCTCAAGGCATGACTCAAATACTGCTGTTGAAAAAACCGTATAAAGAGCAAGGACTGAAGTGGTATCAGAGAGTAGGGTATATGAGCTCAATAATGTTTTGGCTTTTTCCCTTCGCAAGAATCATTTTCTTGCTAATGCCCTTATCATTTCTGCTGTTTGGACTAGAAGTATACCATGCATCAATGTTGGAAATTCTGGCATTTACGCTACCTCATGTTATTGGCACATACATGATTTCGACTATGTTATTTGGAAGAACACGTTGGCCATTAGTTTCTGAGTTATATGAAATATTGCAGTGTGTATTTACATTAAATGCCTTAATCAAAGTATTTATCAAACCTAAGAGTCCTTCTTTCGTTGTTACGCCTAAAGGGGAAAGTTTAAAACAAACCTACATTTCTCCGCTTTCTAACGTGTTTTATTGGCTTTTATTGGCCATTTCTTTAGGGTTTGTCGCCGGTGTATACAAGTTGATCAACGACCCATTAACACGAGAAATTACTCTCGTCGTTATGCTGTGGAATATGTTTAATCTATTACTGCTATTGGCAGTAATGAGTGTGTTACTTGAACGAAAACAGGTAAGAAATCAGGCAAGATTACCCGCGGCGAATAATGTAGTGATTCGCTCTAACGATGATACAGCTTGGGTAGGGGAACTTTTTGACCTTTCTGTTGGAGGAGCCCGATTACGCTTAAAATCTGAGGGGGTAATATTAGATAAGGAAGCTATATTAGTATCATGGAGTGACACGTTAAAAAGAAACGTGCATATCCCTATAGATATTTTGCATTATCAAAACGGTGCGAGAATATTAAGAGTCAAATTCTCTCCTAAAACTGATGATGACAAAGACGATATAGTTGCATTTTCAATGTGTAATAGTCTGCGTTGGGTCTCTTTTCAGCGTAGAAGAACTAGAGCCATATCTTATTGGTTTGGTGTTAAACATGTGTTGAAAGTGAGTATAAAACCCGTTTTTTCACACCTGCTGGAAATAATTAGAAAGCTGAATTTCAAATTTTGCAGAAATGCATAATTTGTATGGAGTGAAAGTCATGAAAGCGTATTTATTATTATTGGTCAGTGTACTTACTTCTTTTTCGTTGCAGGCGAAAACAGAGACATTCCGACTCACTGAGCTTTTCGATGGCGCACGTACGGTTCGTTTAGAAGGCAGTGCTGATTCATTTACTATTCCAGTAACACTCAATTCTATTGTACAAGTTGACAAAGCACTATTAAAAATTGAAGTCGTCAGTTCAAAGGCACTTATAAAAAAGCGCTCTCAGCTATATGTTCGCTTTAATAATGCGACAATTGGCCAAGTTGAATACGACCCTGATAGACCTGCTCTTGTTTCCGAGATCACCATTCCCAAATCACTGTGGCGAGTGGGTTTTAACGCCTTAACTTTTTCTGTAAGCCAACACTATGCAGCGCAATGTGGAAACGGAAATTCTCCAGAGTTATGGAGTGAAATTAACGCACATAACTCATCGTTAACCTTGACTACCAGTACAAAAGATCACGCGTTTACATTGAATGAATTAAGCGGTTTTTTCAGTCCTGGAGTCGCTGGGCAACGAGAAGTAGCACTTTACACTGCGAAGGAACCTTCCGCGGGAACAATGGAACAATCACTTCCTCTAGTCGCCCAAGCTCTTGCGTTGCGTAATCAGTATCAACCTTTACACGTTTTTCATAGATCATTAGATGATCGCTATTTATCTGCAGAAACGAAAGATGCCGAAAGAGATATGTGGGATGAAGAAAAGGTAAATCAGTTTCATCACAGCGCCTGGTATTTAAAGGACGAAGAAAAACAACCGGTTCACGTACTGGTAGGTACAGTAAGTGAACTATCATCTGTACTTACCGATGATGTTATTAACCAAATAGATACAGCCTTTATTGAAACGCAAACCACACCAGCGTTCGTGGTAGATAATAAAGTTGTTGTTCCAGCCAGTTATAGGTTGATTGTTAGTGGTAAAACACATGACGATGTCATGGTCGCAGCAAAAACACTTGCGGTAATGGACGATGAACTAAACTCTACTAATCGAATAAAAGTGCATTCTCAGAGTAATGTGTCGGCTGAAATCTTACTCAGAAATGGCGTGTTAGCCCCCGGTAGTCAATATACATTTGAAGCAATTGGTGTCGACACCCAACAATTTCTCAACGAAGGTCAATTTTCTCAAAGAGTCTCTTTGAGGTTACCTGCGGATTTTTATGTTCCCGAGAGTGCAAATGTTGAGCTGCTATTAGATTTTGCATACGGTGCAGGCTTTGGCTCTGGTTCTATCATGAATGTGAGAGTTAATAATGCATTGGTCCATGGTTTGATGCTTAATAAAGAAAATGGTACAGCCTATAGAGATTATCAACTTAATATTCCTGCTAGGTTTTTTAAGGGAGGGACGAACCATATTGACTTTGATATCACTGCACGCGCTCCTTTGGTAGGGGTATCTTGTGATGATATACCTGGGTCTCATTTAATTTTTCAGCTAAATAATGCTTCTAAAATCATTCTTCCCAGTGCCGGTTTTATCGCTGTGCAACCTAATTTGGCACTGATGTCTGAAACGGCCTATCCGTTTGCCCGTTATAAGTCAGCACCTCTTACTACCTTAAGAATTCCGTCATTAGACTTTATTGATAGCGCACTAACCTTGTCAGGTAAATTTGCTCAAGTTGCTAAATCACCAATATTAAATTTCCAAATTTCAATAGGTGAGAGGAAGGTACCAGATGGAACCAGTATGATATTGGGGACACCACAAAGTTTAACCCAATTGGATCAGGGGAGTTTTACGACAGCGGTAGAGAAAACAAATCGATGGTCATATCGATTACAAAATAATTTGTATAATCAAATTCGTACGTTGAGCAACGACTTGTCGTTTAAACAGATGCGTGTAGATGGCAACACGGTTCAAGAAAGTTCACTAGGCAATCAGGCCGTGCTAACTGCACATCGGCATCCCAATAGTAATCAAGATGACACTCTTTTTGTTTTAGCTGCGCAAACACCTGAATTGTTAGAAGCACGGGTTCATGATCTCGTCAGTTTGACAATGTGGGGGCAGTTATCAGGCGACTTTTTTGCCTGGAATAACGCACTGCAACCATCACTTGTCATGCAAGTTAGCGAAAAATACGAAGTTGGAGAAGCCGGAAACTCATGGCTGCATTTGCGCTTGTGGTTATCCAACAACCCGTGGTACTGGCTAATTTCGTTTGTGGTGCTAGTCCTTCTCGTAAGTATTGTTGTGCACTTATTACTTAAGCGAAGAAATAAACAAGTGAAGGATTCTTGGTGAACAAAGGTGGTCAGTAAAAGCACTATGTATTAGACGGTATTTTACCTTGCTGTGAGAAGGAAAACGAGCCTGTCAAAGACTATTGGTTATTTGATGTTGACAAGGCTTAGCAACGGCAAACTTTTCTGCAACTCACTCATATAAACCAAAAGGGGCAAATGGTGTGGTAGTAATTATTAGGTTCACCTGCACCTGGCTTACGGTTTTACTACTGTGCTTTGCCGCTGAGGCTATCGCGCAAACAGATACCGTTTATCAGGAAAAAGACCTTGGGCTCATTCCACGCTTTTCTACCAAACTCGATTTGACAGGCTTGTGGTATCACATCGAAAAACGCCAAACGCTATTGGCAAATAATGAATATGCGCGTTTAAAGGCTTTACATCCTGACTGGACGGTACCGAAAGATGTGATATTGGCGTTGGAAATATTGAACAATTACCAAGATATGAACACCGCTGCGTTAAATACTGACACTAGTAGCATCAGTGTCTTACCTAAGGAAATCGAAGTTTTTGCAAACTTGACTCCTGATCAGAGAAGAAAAGTAAGCCAGCAAGATATTCTTCGGTTAGTCGAAAAAAGCAATGTGCTTGGTCGTAGTGACATCTATTTGTTGATGGCATGGACGGCGCTAGATAAGGCTTTAGATGAAGTTGCACTACAACAATTTTCAAGGGCGAAAGAGACCACCACTTCAGATGAAGAGCGAAATTCAATACAGCAAGGTCTGCTATTGATAAGAAATAGAATGATTGAACAAGCCATAGAACAAAGCGATTTTGTTTTGTTGCAGCAGTATTTGGAAAACGAAGATAGGGACAACGTATTTACCAAAATAGAAGGTGCTGCCTGGCGACATTATGAAGGTAAAAATTTCGAATTGGCATACGCGTTATTTGCTCTACAGGGAAATAAAGAGGGGCAATATTTAACGCTTATCGCCCAACAAAAATATGATCGAGCTTTTGACATAGCATGTGCGTTAAACAGTAATATATATCACCGTTATTGTGCGGATTTACTGTCTTTTCGCCAATCATATCTTTATAACGACGATAAGTTTGAACAAAGCATTCAATCTGCCATAGCGTTAAACACAATACGTCCGTTACACAACAACGAAAAAGAATTGCTGGGGTGGGCCGCCAAAGAATGCGGTAATACAGCGTTAGCTAATGAAACATTTGAATCATTGCTAATACAAAATGGAAATAGAGAAGATATTGCCACGGCGTTAATAAACTTAAACAGTACCAATCCAAAGAAGCTGGAAGGGTTGGCAACGCAATTTACGTTGATTGACGCCATTTTAAAAAAGAAACTTGCAGAAAGTGCTTGGGGGAGAAAACAATTTTTACTTGCTTACCTTGAGCGGGAACCTCGTGCAATTGTAACGCAGAATAAAGACGCTTTAACCGCAGTTTATGGGACTGCATTTCGTTCACGTAGTGGTGAAAAAGGGCTGGGTAATTTTGATGTACTCTCACAGTACATAGGGATCGGCGGTGAATATGAACGCTGGTTGTGGAATGCCACCATTAACTATGAACAGTATTACAGTGGTTTACCTACCACTGGAGATTGGTTTGGCAGTGAGCAATTACTACTAGATACTGAACCATTTAAAGGAATTAGTGGTTTTGAAGATATTGGAGGAAGAATTGAAGCACTTTATCAAAAAGACAGTGCTAATTTTTACTTAAATATTGAATACGGTATGGTAGATCAGCCAGTTTCAACTGAGGTAACCGGTCAGTTATCAACCACTCATTTTTTAGATAATTTGACACTAGCCCTCACCTTATTTAGAAAACCTAAAGATGACAGTTTATTAAGTCAGTCGGGAACGTTTAATGAGGCCCATCGCGAACCCTGGGGGTATGTGTTAGAGGAGGGGGGAAGTGCTCTAGCAGCGTTTGCTATCGCGCCTAAGTGGTCAATGTCAGGAACTGCTCAATTTAGCATTCTGAATGGAGAGCAAGTTGCACGAAATCAAGCCATATCATTTCGTATGGATGTGAATTATGACTTTGCCGAGCGCGTTTCCCAACATTTAGATTACTGGCGTATTGGCCCTTTCGCGAGCTATAAAAGCTACGATAAAAATCTCAGTGGTTTTACCTATGGTAATGGGGGCTATTTTAGCCCCAGTTATTTTGTCACTATGGGGGGCTATTCAGAATTATTAACAGCAGAGGCTTACAACTGGCAAATAAAGTTAAGAAGCTCGCTTGCACTATCTCGCGTTGAGCAAACCAACGACCCTCGATTCCCTTTTGATAGTCATTCGAGTGAAACACTTGGTTATTCTCAATCAACGGGGTTAAGTGGAAATATCACTGTTGAGGGGCAATATCGATTAAATGATAACTGGGTGGTGTCTGGGTATATAGGAAAGGCATTCGCCGTTGAATATCAAGCATTTCAAGCAGGCTTGCAATTCCGGTGGCGCGCAGGGAAAGGAAATGGGGTAACAAGTGACGAACTGTTGCTTTCTTCGCCCCGCGTTAGTCACTTTGTATTGTAAAGTACAGTTGCGCAGATAAAAGTCACTCTGCGTAAACGAAAAAAGCCGCCTGACGGCGGCTTTTCTTACTTGTTGTAAAGTGCTTTAGCTCTTTTTAACAAGTACAGATACTTTTTCGATACCAGCTACTTTTACCTGGTTCATTACTTCTACCACAGTGCCGTGTTCGGTATCTTCATCGGCCTGGATAGCTGCAGAGTCAGTATTATTGTTAGCAAGGTACGTTTGCGTGTTAGCAACAACACGACGAATATCTACTTCACGACCACCCATAGTAATGGTGCCATCAGCAGCAATACGAATCGAAAGCGCTTTTGAAGGCTTGTCGTTTTTCGCTTGATTGTCTTCTGGACGGTTTACATCTAAACCTTTCTCTTTCACGAACGAGGTCGTTACGATGAAGAAAATCAACATGATGAACACGATGTCCAACATGGGGGTCATATCAATCTGAGCCTCGTCTTCAGCCGAGGTATGCTTCTTTCTTTTCATCTCGTCTTCTTTCTTCTGTTACGTTCGAGCGCTTTAGTATACTGCTTGTTACAAAAATATACAGACTTTTGTATAAAAACAGTGAGCTCTTTAACACTTGTTGCTGGAAAAACGCTCAATTTCACTGTAATAAAACCACACCCTAGGGATGTTTGTGTGAAATAGCGACACCTAATTGGTAAAAATACAACATCAATGCCTGATTGAGTGATGTACGCAAGTTACCATGAGGATAAATACCAAGTCTAGCTTCCGTTGATTTTTTTGTCCCTTGTACTAAGAACGCATTTTTGATCTCGTGATCCTGAATACAAGCTTCAAAAGCGCGGGCAGCCATCTCTTGAGGGATCGCATAATAATACATTTTTAACGCGCGATCAGCCTCTACTGATCGCACAAAGTACTCATTGGGCCTCTTTTGATCATTTAAGAACAACAATGAGAAACAATCGCTCAATTTTTGATTAAGGGGGTGGGGGTTCATTGGCGCATTGTCTAACCACGCTTGGGTAGCAAAACTCCCTGCTGCGATCCCATTGAACATACGAGGGGCAATGTAATGATCGAAGGCGTGAAACCACTCGTGGGCCAGCGCTCCTGCACCCGCGTTTTTAGCCAGCGCCAGTTGCCGCTTGGCACTGTTGTAATGTGCGCTGCTGTGTTTTTGTCCCCCACTGCCAAATGCCAAAGAAAGGGATCCATTGAGAGATAACACTTGCTCATTCACGTTTAAGATCGCTACCAGATCGTACAGCGCGTCGAAAAATAAATTAGCGGCGATCTGTTGTTCCTGTGCCGTAACCCACCGTCCCACTGTGATAGTAGAGAAATTGAACAACTTTCTGATGTCTTGGAATGACACATCCGCGCCATCTCTATGGCTAGGGCCATTGCGATAAAATTGCTGGTGTAGGCGACCTTTATTGTCCAATGTGAAGGCTCGTATAGCGCGTTATGTGAATACTAGGCCATAGCAACCAGTAATTGTTCGCACCACGCCTCAATGCGAGCATCGCTTTTATCATATTGGTTTTCATCATCAAGAGACAACCCTACAAAATGGGATTTATCTTCTGTCAGGGCTTTTGATGCGGTGAAATCGTAGCCTTCGTTGGGCCAGTAACCCACAATTTTGCAGCCGGACGGTAAGATAGCGTCGTGAAGCATGCCCAGCGCGTCTTGAAACCATTCTCCGTACCCCAATTGGTCGCCAAGTCCAAACAGGGCAATGGTTTTTCCACTTAGATCAAGGGTATGAACGTCTTCCCAATGGGATTCCCAATCTTCCTGTAATTCACCAAAATCCCAAGTGGAAATGCCAAATATGACAATATCGTAATCGGCTGTACGAGACAGGCTGACCTCTTTAATATTGTGTAAGTCGACGATGTCTTCATCAAACAAACTATTGAGCTGGGCCTGAATTTTTTCCGCTGCCATCTCTGTGTAACAGGTCGTAGAACCATAAAACAAACCAATAGACAGGGCGCCACTACTCATTAGATACCTCTTTTGAACTAATCATCGTTGATGGGGGGGAATTCTACCTCTTTACCGTTGCTCAACAAAGCTTTGCAGTGTACTTCCTCACTATTGTGTGAAATTTTTAATACACCAATGGCGCAGCCGTTGAATAATTCGCCATACCCCGTACTCGGGTGTCGTGGCTTTACCGACATATTGCGTCGCCGTGTAAATAAATTTAAAGGGGATTTAGAGCGATAAAGCACCCGATTTAATCTGTCTAGCCATTTTATCAAGCCATCAGGGAACGCATTTTTTAAACCACTGCAGGTAAATTGGGTGATATGAGGGCTGTTACGTCTGAATCGCAGGCGCACATCGTAAACAAAGGAATAGTGCACATCGCCTGATAAAATAATAAATTCTGGTGGTGTCTTATAGTGCCTGAAAATGTTCAAGATCACATTGGCTGTGCCTTTATGAGCCATCCAGTTCTCTGCATCGACAGTGAGCGCTTTACCAAAAAACGTAAACACTTTTTGAATGACTTCGATGACTTTCACTCCGTAAATAGGGGCAGGCGAGACCACGATAACCGCGTCCTTGCCAATAATTGAGTGCTGGAAATCGCATAGCGCTTCCCAATCCATCAGTCCAGAGGGCTTATTCATATTCGACTCTGAGCGCCAGCGTTGGGTTCGGGTATCCAATACTTCAATGGGGGGCGTCGTATCTAAACGGTAATGCCATTGGTCGAAATCCAGTAACGCGTCAATTATGGCATCGTGATTGGCAAGCGCCTCGCCATGAGTATTTTGCTGGATATTATCAATAAGTGCTGCGACCTTTTTGGGCGCATTTCCCCAGCCCTGACACAGTAGGTAACCAATAAGTGCATTGCCTATCATGCGCTTAGACAAGGGGTTGCCATATACTTCCTGCTCCCAGCCTCGGGTCAGGTTCCAATCGTCAGTCACATCGTGATCATCAAATATCATGTAAGTGGGCACGTGCGCCAAAGCGCGCCTCACTCTGGGCAGGTGTTGGACGAAATTATCGATTGCAGTCTTCTCTTTATCGAAAATGGCGCTGTATTTATCGGTTATGTGCTGTTTGTCTATCGACACCAGCGGCCATAAATTTTCCGACCACACCAACAGGTACATCGCGATTATTTCAGCACAGCCAATAAGGTGATTGTGGGCGTTCACAGAAGTAAAAATAGGTTTCTTTTTCGCACCAAAAAACAGCGAAGACAATACCGTATTGGTGGCAATCTGGGGGAGTAGCAGTTCGCGTTGGTAAAAACCCAGGGGGTGCGTTGCGAGTTCATTGGTATTTTCCACCACGGCCCCTTCTAACGACTCGTGAAACAATCCCAATAGGTCAATAACACAGTGTATCGCTTTGAGCATGGGACCTGCCACGTCATCGGCATAGATTTGATCCCCCGTCATCAATAACACGTCGGGAAAGTCTCCGCTGTGTGAAAATCCTTTTTGGTGAAGTTCATCCACTTGTATGAGGGCGTCGTCTCCTGGGAAATGTGGTTTTCGACAAGAACCGTGCAAAATGGTGCGTGGGTAAGCGGTGTAGTGGAAACTAAGAAGGGTTTGCCCAGGGTAAAGTAATGTTTTTTGCTCGTTTATCCATAGAGACTGATGGGGTTCGTCGTCAAAGACAAGCTGATAGTTAATTCGCTTGCGTTCTGTAAAGGGGCTTTGCGCGTTAAAAGTAATAAGGTGGATAAAAGCGCGCGAGCCTACCTTAACGGTGTCTGCTTGCACCATCCCGCTAAGTGGTTCCTCTTCAAGGGCTAATGCCAGTGAGGGAGAGGTAGGAATACTGGTCACTACCCAAATATGGCAGGTCGACGCTGTCACTTTACGCACCATTGGGCCGGCAATAACCAAAGGAAGTGTTTGGGAAGAAATAACGCAATCCTCTTACATATCAATACGGAATTATAGAGCGGTGATGGCTAAGGTGTTAAAACATCTCAGGCAAATCAACACGGTATACTAACCTTACTCTTTTTTGTCTATAAACGGTATGCTCGATATACTCTCTTACATTTTAATTCGTGGCCGCAGGGCTATAAGCGAAAAAGGAAGTTTTTTGGCATGTTAAGAAAATCAATTTTTGTCATGTGCTCTGTCATGCTGCTATCAGCGTGTAGCGAGCCAAAAGACGTGGTTATTGTTCCGAAGAAAGCAGATTTAAGTGAAGTGACGGTGGGAGAGTGGATCACCGACAACGACGGTAAGGTAATGTTTGATCCGCAAACGTCGGGTTTGATTGCACTGGATGGTCAGCTAGTGACAATAGCCGATGCAAGTGCCGATTCTTCTCAGCAACTCAAATTGCATGTTATCTCACCCCAAGAGGCGAAATTATTGACCTCTACTGAAACATTCAGTTTTTCTGCTTCGGTAAGACGCAGTTGTTTTTACCGTTATTTAAGCGACCAACCAGACCTTGAAGCGCTGGCCGTTGATCCACGGGATCCCAATATTATCTACACGGTAACTGAAGATGCGACGCGCACTGGCGCATTGAGTCCTCGCTGTGAAAGTCAATACGAAGCCACAGGCTCTACAGATTATCCGACTCTTCTTGTAAAACTTACCCGTAAAGGAGAGGGGAAAGTAGAGATGAGCGCCGTCAGGGCGCTGCAGTTCCCACTGGAATATGACGTAGGTAATTTTCCCAACGATGGCATTGAAGGTTTAACTATGACCTCAGAAGGGACCTTGTATTTAGGCCTTGAGAAAGACAAAGCCAGTCAACCGAGAATTTTTTCGCTTACTATTGGTGAAGACTTTTTCTCATCAAGCGAATTTGCCAGTGTAACGGATCCTCAACTTTTATTGCCATCGTTTACTGGTGGTGCTCATCCTATCAATGGATTGGCACATTACGCGACACCGCAGGGTGACGTATTTTTACTTGCCGCCGCCAGAAATGACAATGAACTTTGGGTTATCGACTTAGCCAAACAAAAAACAACCAAGCGCATTCCTATCAATTTTAAAGTGAATGGCAAAGAGGCCTGCGGCGAATACACAATGGATAATGCGTCGATGGAAGGCTTGGTGGTGGCTGATAATACCCTTTGGATCATCAATGACCCGTGGGAGAAGAATTACATGAAAAATGCCATCTGTGAGGCAGATAAAGCTCATTATGCCGACTTGGCACCCTTGCTGTTCCCGTTAGAGATAAAAGCGAGCTGGTTCGAGTAGAGGGAAGAGCACTTCTCAACAAAACGGGGCCCAATATGGCCCCGAATGACTGATGTAGAAAGTATTTAGTGTTAGCCTTCGACGCGCAAGCGAGATGCGAAAGTCTTTTTAAATTTAGCCAGCTTCGGGGCGACAACCATTGAACAGTATTGGTTTTGCGGGTTATTTTTAAAATAACTCTGATGGTAATCTTCCGCTGGGTAATAATTGTTAATTTCAACAATTTCCGTTACCACAGGGTCTGGCCATATCGCTTCGTCGTTAATCTCCCTAATGATTTTCTGTGCTTCTGCTTGTTGCCCTTTATCATGGTAAAATATCGCGCTGCGATATTGAGTGCCTATATCGTTTCCTTGGCGATTGACTTGTGTCGGGTCGTGTAGCGCAAAAAAGATTTCCAGAATTTCACGGTAAGTAATGACATCGGCATCAAAGGTTATTTGTACCACTTCAGCATGACCTGTATTACCGCTACACACTTCCTCATAAGTAGGGTCATTTTTATCTCCCCCAGCGTAGCCCGAGATAGCTTTTTCCACGCCATCAACACTGTTAAATGCTGACTCGATACACCAAAAGCAGCCGCCCGCCAGCGTTGCTACCTGTAAATTTGCCATGATAAAACCTCACATTATCGTCATGCTTAAAGCTTAAGCCCTAGTGTGGGTGCGAGTAGGGCATTACACAAGTCATCCGATGGTGTTTTTTTATCGTATAAACGCATATCAAATTATAAAAATAGTTGTCGATAATCAGTGGTAGCGTCTTCTTTTTTACCCAAGACGAGATGGTGTGCTATTAGTGCACGGCAAAATGGTAGGAGTGTAGTGTGTCTGACTACAAATAAGACACGTGCGACCGTTGTATACCCGGAGAAAATAATGAAAAGTTATAGCTTTGTGATAGGGGCGTCAGGAGGAATAGGCAAGGCTGTTGTGAAGGAATTGGCTCTCACCAGTGACAAGGTCTTTGCGGTGAGCCGGCGACCAATTGATACAACCGAATACCCAGACAAGGTGGTGACAACACAGATACTTGAGCAAAACGAAAAAAATATTGGCGAATTTGTCAGTGATCTCAAAGGTCAGGGGATCAACTTGAATACGGTGGTGATAACCACGGGGTTTTTACACAATTCAGATAGGGATATCCTGCCCGAAAAGCGCTTAGAAGATATTTCTGAAGTGGCGCTTAGAGAATATTTTGCCACCAATACCATTATACCTGCACTTTGGTTAAAGCACTTAATTGGGGTGATGAACAAGGACGTGTCGACGTTGGTGTGTTTGAGTGCACGAGTGGGTAGCATCACTGATAATGAACTTGGAGGGTGGTACGGCTATCGAGCTTCTAAAACCGCATTAAATATGCTGATGAAAACCGCGTCTGTAGAGTATAAACGCCGACTGAAAGATGTGGTTTTAGTGTGCTATCACCCAGGCACCGTTGATACTGAACTTTCCGAACCTTTTCAAAAAAACGTGGCGGTAAATAAACTGTTCACCCCTTTTTTTACGGCAGGCCAGTTGGTGAAGCATATATCCTCACTAGATCGCAGCAAAGCCTGTCATTTTATTGATTGGGACGGTCAAGTGGTAACCTGGTGATACGGTCTGACCAGATTTCTGTGTAGGCAACATCAAGACTTTTTATTTCACTGCTGTTACCATGCTATTTTGGGAATGGTGCAGCGTATTGGTAGAGTGCAATACAACGCGTTGACGCCACAAGTGAGTCACCATAAGTAACGCCATCCCGATAATTAATAACAATAACTCAACAAGAGGAAGGGATATGAGCGGGGCCAGAGAACAGTTCGGATCGCGCATAGGTTTTATATTAGCTGCTGCAGGCTCTGCAGTAGGTATCGGCAACTTGGTAGGTTTCCCCGTGGGAGCTGCGAAAAATGGCGGCGGTGCATTCCTTTTGATGTACGCTATTTTTGTTTTCGCTATTTGCTTGCCTGTAATGCTGGCTGAAATGTCAGTAGGACGTCATGCCAAGAAAGACCCGTTAGGTGCATACAGTGCAATTAGTAATGAAAGCCCCAAATGGAAAATCGCGGGTTGGTTAGCCATCGCAACCCCGTTTATGATTGCGGTGTTCTACATGGTCATTACGGTGTGGATCTTTGGCTATTTATTTGAAGCAGTAAGCGGTAATCTCGACAAGCTCGCAAACCCAGACACCTTTGGCCTGTTTATAAACTCCCCTGCTATTTTTGCTTATATGGCGGTCGTGGTTGGCGTGGTCTATCTCATCTTACAGGGTGGAGTCAAAGAAGGGATAGAAAAAGCTGCAAAGCTGTTAATGCCGGCATTATTCGTCATGCTTATTGGGTTAGTGGTGTTTGTGTTAACCCGCGACAATGCTATGGCGGGCGTAGAATTTTATATTGTACCTGACTTTTCAAAGTTAACCGCATCAGTGGTAAATGGTGCGTTGTCTCAGGCGTTTTTCTCGCTTTCTTTGGGCATGGGGATCCTCATCACGTATGGCAGCTATATTGATAAGCGCGCCGACGTACCCAATTCCGCAAAGCTGGTCGCATTGACCGATACGGCGGTAGCTTTTACTGCTGGCCTGATGATATTACCAGCCATTTTTTCTTTTAACCCAGAGATAAATCCCGATGAACTCAGCGAGTCTTCGGTGGGCATGATTTTCACCTATTTGCCGAACATTTTCTTAGCACTTCAGGACTCCATTGGTTATGTGGGCGCTTCTGTGGTAGCCAGCTTATTTTTCTTATTGGTCTTTTTCGCAGCTATTACCTCGTTAGTATCAATTTTTGAGGTGCCTGTTGCAGCACTCATGGATGAAAAAGGCGTAAGCCGAAAGTGGGCACTTACATCGCTTGGAAGTGTAATGATAGTGCTTGCGATCCTTAGTGCGCTATCTTTTGGGAAAATAGAATTCCTGACGACGTTTATGCACTACGCTGGTGTCGATAAGTCACTTTTTGACGTTATTATCGATGTGTTTTACGAAACTATTTTACCGTTAAACGGATTGCTTATTTGTATTTTCGTCATTCATCGCTGGAAGAGTGCTAATTTCAACGCTTCTCTTGAAGAGGGAAGCGCCGGCTTTAAAGGTAGCTGGTTTGAAAAATACGTAGATATTTCCTTAAAAACGTTTATACCGCTTATCCTACTGGTGATTTTCAGCAATACCGTGGCGGTCAAATACTTCGGGATAAGTTTATTTGGTTAATGCTTTAACAGGGTCTGATTTTGCCTGATAAACGGCGACAATGTTTTTTGTCGCCGTTTTTTATTTGTGTCAGATAATTCGAGTAGAGCGTAGTGAAGCGCACTTAGTACATATCAAAAGGTGAGGCATATACTGGAGCAAGGTTAAGCGCACGCCAGCTTTGCGTGGCATCTACCACCTTGCCACAGGGAGCTAGTTGTGTATCGCTAAACTCAGGGGGAAGAATATGTAGGGCCTGAGCGGCTTGGGTATAATATTCTCCGCGTTTGGGGTGACTGGTGCTGCACAATACGTAAAGTGATTGTGCTGACGGTGAGGAAATGATCGTGCGAAGTGCATCTACTACATCATTGATATGTACCAGGTTAACGCGTTTGTTGCCTGCACTTACGGTACGCCCACTCAATGAATACGCTGGATGGCGATCGGGGCCTACTAGCCCGGCCAAGCGCACAATACTCACTTTGACCTTGTCCGCAAGCGAACTTAGGTGATGCTCTATGGCCACATGCGCTTTTGCTGAAGCACTTTCAGGGTGAGTGGCGCTGTACTCAGTGACTGTGTTTTCAGTGCTGTCACCATAAACAGAGGTAGTACTAATAAAAAGGATATGCGCAACGCCTGCCGCAATAGCATCATTAATTAGCGAGCACATGTTGCTTGAGAAATCCGCAAGGTCGTTGTTTTTTCTTCCTGGAGGTATGTTAAGCACTAAGGTTGCATCTTTGAGGTAATGACACAATATGCCAGTATCATCGCCTAAGGTATATTGGATTGCGGTGATGCCTTGTTTATTAAGAAGTGTTGCTTTTTCCTTATTCCTAACCGTGCCGATTATGGTGTTACCTCTTTGGAGTGACGTTCCTAGGTATCCTCCCAACCACCCATAACCACAAATGACTACCTGTTGTTTCATGCTTTTTTACTCGAATTCAATCTGATAGTTGTAAGCTTACTCCAGAGACTACCGAGTCTGAATGGAATGTCATAAAAAAAACCGAGTCTAGATAACTAAACTCGGCATAAGGTTGGGACAATCGTCTACCTTTGCAGGTGTGTACCTTACATTTTCATTTCGTCGTGGCTGTCTAAATCAAGCAGGTTCAAATCCTTTAATCCTGGGATTGAAGCCTGCATTTGTCCTTCTGCGTAATCTGCTTTTTGGAGTATTTCACACAATGCATCGCCTTTTTCTTCTAAAGCAGCGGCTTGTGTCTCAAGACGACTTTCTAAATCTTCGCCCCAACGTTCCATCTTTTGTTCAAACTCTGACATATCGCCGCCTTCCCAAAGCATCTGGGTGCCTATGGCAATTAAAATTCTGCCCATTGACTCACTGATCAGCGATTCAATTTCCGACTCGAATTCTTGTTCCCAGCTGTCATCAAACCATCCCGGCTCGTCAAACTGAGTAGAATCTACGCGAATATTACCAGCGTCATCGTAAAACGAAGTGGAAAGCTTGGTTTCGAGTGAAGTGAACAAATCGCGAAAATCATCTTCCATACTGTTGTCACTACCCAATAGTTCAGAAAATACTTCGGTCACCGCAACATTGGCAATCTCCAGACCTTCACTGGCAATAGTTAAGGTCATGGGAATAGCTATATCAATGTTATCGTAATACTCTGTCACCCAGCGCTGTTGTTCACTATCAAGTGAAATGCTTTCTCCATTAATTGTCAGGTTATGGTATTTATCGATAGTCAGTGTTCCGCCATTGTCCATATGTACGGTCAGATCACCTTGGTAATATTGTATGTGTCCATCCAATTCCATATCACAACTGTTGGTTTGATAATGAGAGTCGTGGGCTAATGCTTGCCCGCCAACTAGCGCACTCGCAACGGCAACTGAAAGTAAAAGTTTGTTCGACATCGTTATTTCCTTTATCAAAAGTGACCAAGCAATTTAAGATTGTGGTGCTAATTGTTTTTTTCGTAGTGATACCTAGAGATAGCAATGCCCTTGCCATTTTTTATTTTCATTTAAAATCAATGTTTTATAATCTTTGTTGTTAATTTCTATATTCATGGGTTTCGAATAATTGGCGTAAATCTTAAATAAGTGGCATTTTTGACCAAGATCAACAGAGTGATGAAGACAGGAAATTCAAACTAATTAAAGCGTGGTCAAGCATGTTCAAAGTACTATAATTGGTGCATAATACCGCCAATTATTTTAAGGGGTTACCACAATGGCTGATTGGATTAATGCAATTATGTTTGGTGTTGCGCTAATTGCCTTTACACTTGGGCTAAGCAGCATCGTTATGGGCTTTATGACAGCAAAGGCTGGCGCTGAAGGCATGCAGGAAAAAATCGAATACGGATTTTTCGGTGTGACAGGTTTAGTACTTTGCTTATTAATGGCTTACGCGTTGGCCTAAAAGGTACAATAGATAACAAGAAAAACCGGCTTCATATGAAGTGACCCCATAAAGTTGGACTCATTTCTAAGCGGCTGCCAAGGCCTGATTTCGATATTGTATCGGACTCAGGCCTTTTAGTTTCAGCTTTATGCGCTCGTTGTTGTAATAGTCGATGTATTCTTTTATGTTTTCAATGAGTTCGTCAGCGTCTTTGAACGTCTCGTTGTGATACATCTCCGTTTTTAAGATGCCGAAGAAGTTCTCCGCAACGGCATTGTCTAAACAGTTTCCTTTCCTCGACATACTTTGACGTAACCCGTTTTCCCGAAGGTGATTTTGGTACTGTTTATTCTGATACTGCCAACCCTGATCCGAGTGGATAAGTGGTTTTTCATCTCGTTTTAGCTTACTTGTCGCGGCTTTAAGCATATCGGTGACCAATGGTAATGTAACTGAGGTTCGTACCTCATAACTGACAACTTCCTGATTAAACAGGTCAATTATCGGTGACAGATAAACTTTCTGGTCTTTAATCTTAAACTCTGTCACATCGGTCACCCATTTTTGATTAGGCTTCTCCGCCGTAAATTCCCGATTGAGCGTATTGTCTGCGATTCTGCCGACTTCTCCTTTGTAGGACTTATAACGTTTGGCTCTGACCTTTGACTTTAAACCAAGCTCGTTCATCAAGCGTTGTACGCGCTTGTGATTAATCACAAGCCCCATCGTTCTCAGGGCTGAGGTAATTCTACGATAGCCATATCGCCCTTTATGTTTATGATAAATATTATGTATTTTGGCGCATAAACCAGTATCGGGACACAACCGTTCCAGCGTATTACGATGATAGTAATAAACACTCTTTGGTAGTCCTGTGATTTTCAATAGATTTTGTAAGCTATAAATGGCCTTGAGCTCTTCGACGACTATCGTTTTGTCTTTGCTTTTTTCTTTCTGGCTTGAGCCAAGGCTTCCAACTTTTTTAGAACAGCATTCTCAGCACGTAAATAGTCCAACTCTTCTCTGAGTTCTTTTTCCGTCATTTCAGATGATGGTTTGGGCGTAGAAGAGTCGTTTTTCACGCGGGGTTTTCCTTTTTTCTTTGGTTTCAGACCTGAGATGCCGTCACGAGCATATAGCTTTTGCCATTGAAATAGAATCCCGGGGGACGATAAATCGAAGAAAGCACTGGTATACCCGAGTGACCAGTTGTTAGCTGCCATTATTCTCAACACTTCTATTTTAAATGCTTGATAATAAGGTTTGTGAACAGACCTGAAACTTTCAGCGCCATGAATTCGATAAACAGCGGTCCAGTAACGGACCTGTCATTCTGTGACATTGAATCTGTCACCTGCGGCCAAAGAGCTTTCAGATAAAGCAAACTCTGCTACTTTGAGCTTAAGAGTTCGATGATGTTTAGACATAAAAAGACCCCCAGTAATTGGAATGTCCAACTATTGGGGGTCACTTCATTCATAGCCGGTTTTTTTGTATTTGTATCTTCATTGATAGCACAGCCACTTACTCATTATGTGGAGGAGGGGATTCGGCTTCAACCGGCGTGTATAGACTGGTATCTCTATGTGCAGCTAACGGCCAATAGCCATCGCGTTGGTAAGCGCGAAGGTCGAACAAATCTAGCATGGCTAATACATGGTCAAAGATATCAGCCTGTACTTTTTCGTACTTCACCCACTCTTTTTCTGCACTAAAACAGTAAATCTCCAAAGGTAAACCAAGCTCTGTTGGGGGAAGCTGCCTTACCATTAATGTAAGCTCTTGGTTAATTTGAGGATGTTTTCTTAAGTACGCTTCAAGGTAAGCGCGGAAAGTACCAATATTGGTTAAACGTCTACTGTTGAGCAGGTCAGACTCGTCTATAGAATAGTCTCTGTGATAAGCGCGCAGCTCATTTTTCTTTTTATCAATGTATTCGTTGATGTAGCGAATATGAGCAAACCTGTCGAGCATATTGTTGTCACACAGCTTTATAGTATGTACGTCGATATAGATAGCTCTTTTGATCCTGCGTCCACCAGATTCCTGCATGCCGCGCCAATTTTTTACCGCTTCGGTAGTGAGGCTATAAGTGGGTAAAGTAGAGATAGTTTTATCCCAGTTTTGGACTTTTACGTTGGTCAACCCAATCTCGAGAATTTCACCATCCACTTCGTATTTAGGCATAGTGATCCAGTCACCCGTATTAAACATACGGTTGGCGGCTATCTGAATACCGGCAACAAATCCCAAAATAGTATCTCGAAAGATTAGCAGTAAGACCGCAGCGATAGCCGTCAAGCCAGAAACGATTAAAAGGGGACTTCTGTCAACAATAAGGGAAATACTTAGCAATATAGTGACAATGGCAAATGCCAGTTTAGTCACCTGAATAAATCCCGTTATAGGCGCGCGTTTAGCAAGTGCCGAGGCGTTGTATACGTCTTCTACAGTACTGAGTAATGCATAGAGTGCAAGCAACCCACTGTAGAGCATATACAGCTGCGCACACTTGATGACGATACCGTGCATGACGGCCTCGTCTTGAATTAGCGCGGGTGTAGCAATATAGATAAATAAAGCGGGGAACAAATGCATCAAGCGTCTGAAGAAACCATGCTCGTGTAGTGCATTGTCCCAGCGATTATTTGAGCGATAGACCCAGTGCGCGATTTGTGGGCGAATCAGCAAGCGAGCTACGACATAGATGATCGCAGAAGTAAGCAATATGGCGCTGAGTGCCAGCACGTTAAAAAGTGGATCTTCAGTAGTCAGATTTGGGAATAGCCCTTCTACAAACTGAATGAAGGAATCTCTAATGGTGCTGCTCACTTGCATAAGTTATGACTCCAACAGCTTTTTAATCCGGTTGTCTTTGTTCTTCCATAAACTGTTGAGCCAGTCTTGAAAGTAAAGTCTGAATTCCGAGTCGCTGCGTGTTGATTGTTGCTGCAATTCAGGTACAGGTGTGACATTGACATCAATTACAATTTTTGTCATTTGGCCACTTAACATTGCCATCATCGGATGACGTCTGTTCTCGGGGTACAGTAACGAAATATCGAGTACGTTAGTAAATAGTTCACCCATAGCCGCTAGCGTAAAAGACACACCTCCCGCCTTAGGAGGAAGCAAGTGCGCATACGGGCTTTGTGTTGCGGCATGCTTATCGCTGGTAAAACGCGTACCTTCGACAAAGTTAATGACGGTAGTGGGAACCGTTCTAAACTTTTCACAATAGGCTTTAGTGGTTTCCAAATCTTTACCCTTCTTCTCTGGGTGTTTCTCAAGGTATGCACGTGTGAAACGATGCATAAAGGGCATATCCAGTGCCCACGCCCCCAACCCTACAAAAGGCATCCAAATCAGTTCTTTTTTCAAAAAGAATTTGGGAGCGGGAATGCGATGTGTGGCAAATTCAATGAGAAGTATAATGTCGAGATAGCTAAGGTGATTGGCGATAATCAAGTACCAACGATCTTTGGCGAGTTCACCGTGTACCGCACATTCAATATCCACGTCATTGAATAAACGAATTAATTTCACACTGATGCGCCCAAAACTAAACATTAGGGCATGCATCAATTTATTCCACGCTGTTCTGATAGAACCATTGGGAATGAGTAATTTAACTAACCCTAATAAAATAATTAGGCCGCCCCACAAAGCGAGATTAGCAATCTGTAATGCGGTGTGAAGAATAAAAATAAAGGGAGCGAGTACTGCACGGATCATAATGGTTTCTGTGTTGCGTTAATTGAGTCTAATAAAGTGTCTTTGGCATACCAGCGTTCATTTAGCCATGTCTGGAAGCGCGCTCGAACTTGCGGGTCGTCGAAATATTTGTCGCTAAAGATGCCGTTTTCCATAATATCTTTAATCGGCATAACATCAATGTTGACCCGAATATTACGTACTTTACCACTGACAAAGTCCCAAAATGAGGGCACTCCTTGTGGATAATCGATGGTCACATCAATGAGCTTGTGAAGCTGATCGCCCATGGCAGAAAGCACAAAAGCGATTCCCCCAGCCTTGGGTTTGAGCAAATGGGTAAAAGGTGAGTTTTGCCTGTCGTGTTTTTCTTGGGTAAATCGAGTACCTTCCACGAAATTCATTATGCTGACCGGTTTTGAACGAAATTTTTCACATGCTTTTCGCGTCGTTTCCATATCTTTGCCTTTAAGATGAGGATGTTTCGCCAGAAATGATTTTGAGTGGCGACGCATAAAGGGAAAGTCCAGTGCCCACCACGCGAGCCCGAGAATAGGTACGTAAATAAGTTCTTTTTTTAGGAAGAACTTAAGGAAGGGGATTTTTCGGTTAAATACTCTCTGGAGCACTAGTATATCCACCCATGACTGATGGTTAGCAATGACTAGGTACCAATCTTCTCTGGTCAGTTTTTCCAAGCCGTTGACGTGCCACTTTGTTCTTCCACTCACTTTTTGATTGAGGTTATTCATGCTTATCCACGCTGTGGCGCATGCATCGAGAATATAAGAGAACAATCGCCGCCAAGGTGAAATAGGTATCAGTTTAAACACCGACAAAATTAAAATAGGCGTGGCCCATAAAACGGTATTAAAAATATAAAAAAGAACAGAAATCGTGCCAACTACATGATGCAACAGTGCTTTAACCATTGTACTTACCTCAAAAATTAGGCACTTAGTGTAAACGAACTTGATCTAAAATCCGATAGAGCCTTTACTGATTCGACAATAAAGGTACAAATTAGTGATTAAAAAGGAGCAGTAATGGAACTTATTGGTGAAAATAGAGCATTTGGAGGAAGACACCTTCGATATACCCACCAAGCTAAAACCACCCAGTGTGAGATGACTTTCGCAATTTTTCTTCCTCCCTTTGCTAGTGCAGATAAGCCAGTACCCGTGCTTTACTGGTTGTCGGGATTAACCTGTACCGATCAGAATTTCATGCAAAAATCCGGAGCCATGAAGTTAGCCGCTGAGCTGGGAATGGCTATCGTTGCGCCAGATACATCTCCGCGCGGTGAGGGAGTGCCTGATGACGAAAATAACGCATATGATTTTGGACTTGGCGCTGGCTTTTACGTCGATGCAACGCAAGCGCCATGGGACAAGCACTACCAGATGTACAGTTACATTACACAAGAATTGCCCGTATTGATTGAGAGTGAATTCCCCGTGACGAAAGAGCGGGCCATTAGTGGGCATTCAATGGGGGGACACGGCGCATTAGTTATTGGTATGCGAAACCCTAATAAATATGTGTCCGTTTCTGCCTTTAGCCCTATTGCCAACCCAAGTGATTGCCCATGGGGACAGAAGGCGTTGGGGAACTATATAGGGGACGACAAAACGCAGTGGCAGCAATATGATGCATCCGTTTTATTGGCGAGCAAAACCCATTATATTCCCTTGTTGGTCGAACAGGGCACTAAAGACGAGTTTCTTCACGAACAACTCAAACCCCAGACCCTCGTCCATGCCGCTCGACACTCAGATACGCAACTGACTTTGAACATGCACGAAGGTTATGATCACAGCTACTTCTTTATCGCGTCATTTATCGAAGAGCACTTAGAGTTTCATGCCGGTCACATGGGGCTTATTTAAGCTTGTTCGCCAGCGCGATAAAATCGGCAATGGCGACAGGGCGCTGATATAAGTAACCTTGTCCGTATGTACATTGGTTGTCTTGTAAGAAGCGTTGTTGTTGCTGGGTTTCTATACCTTCGGCAATGATGTTAATGCTGAGGTTTTTAGCCAAGCCAAGGATGGCTTGTACAATTGCTTGATCGTCGGTATTTTTTTCCAGCTCGCTGACGAAAGAGCGATCGATTTTAAGTTCGTCGATAGGGAGTTTCTTAAGGTAGACCAAAGAGCTAAATCCGGTACCAAAATCATCTATTGAGATAGTGACTCCCATTGTGCGCAACTCGTTAAGCAGGATGGAAACCGCATCTAAGCTTTCAATAAACACACTTTCTGTTAACTCTATCGAGAGGTGGTTTGCGGTTACCTGATGCTCGTACAATGCGGTTTTAATTTGATCTAACAGAGCGAGATTGGATACTTGCCGCCCAGAAATATTGATCGCTAATCTGATATCTAAATCTGCCGCTTTTAAGGTGTTGACAGCATGACAAGCTTCGTTGATTAGCCAATCGCCAAACGGGAAGATAAGATCACTTTTCTCCGCCAGCGGTATAAAAACTTCAGGAGAAATTTGAGTGCCGTCACCCGTAGTCCAGCGGGTTAACGCTTCACATTTGACTATTTTCCCTGTGCGCAAATCGACAATAGGCTGCAAATACAGTTTCAACTCACTATTTTCAATGGCCTCGCGTAGCTTATTCTCCAATTCATTCACTGCATGGTGCTGTTGATGCAGTTCTTTACTGTATGTGAGCGCGATATTTTTACCCTGATACTTTGCCGCTTGAAGCGCTATATCAGCGTGATAAAGCAGTGTTTCGGCTGAATCGCTGTTACTTGGAAAGCTCACTTCACCCATATTCACGGCTAAATTGGGTTCCATACCATCCAGTACAGTATAGGTTTTGGTTAACTTTTCGATCAGCTTTTCAATGTACTCTTGTACAGATTGTTGATTAAAGGATTCATCACTTTTCATTAAGGCAAATTCATTACTGCCTATACGCGCAATAAAACCTTGATTGCTGACATATGATTGCAAGCGTAAGGCAAACGATTTAAGGATCTCATCGCCAGATTTGTAACTGAGGGTTTCGTTAATTTTCTTAAAGTTACAAATATCAATTATGAACAATTTGAATGGCGTGCCTTGGGTGATTAGACGCCGTGCCGTATCGAGAAAAACGCTTCTGTTGGCAATATTGGTCAGCGAATCGATACCCCCGGCATTGAGCACTTTTTCTCTTTTGTTGTGAATGTGAGAAATATCAGTGAACAGGTAGACCCAATGGGTCAAAACATTGCCGTGCATAACGGGATGTATTGTAATTTGCAGCCAAGTATTTACGTTTCTGGTGGGTTGCCAGTACAATTCTCCCTGCCATGGAGATTTCTTTTTCACCAGTGAAGGAAGAAAAGAATGGGAGGCTTCCATCAGATCTAATAAATCAGTGATCCGCTTAGTACTGGGAGTTGCAATATTGCACGCCAGCAAACGATGAGCGGCTTTATTGTCAAGAACTAGGTTACCTTGGTTGTCCAAAATTACGACACCGGTTTCTAGGTCGTATATTGCTTGTTGGATAGGGGGAACGAGCTTTTGTAATCGCTTGTTTTTTCTGAGTACATCGTTCAATTTGTGTCGAATGTACTCGTGTTGCCCGACAATTTCATGATGACTTAACAATAACTCCCGTGCGGTTTGCAGGGTTCTTTGCTTATCGTTAAACTCTTCTTCTACATTTTTAACTACTAGGTACTTAGCACCTGTACCACTGTTGATGGCTAGCGCTTCCAGTTTGAGCAAGCCGTTGTCTAATTGCTCAGTCCAAAAACCAGAAGAAAGGGTAAACGCGTAGTCGCCTTTCCACACTTCATAGGCATCTATTAAAAAGTCTTTGAGAAAAAGAGATTGAACAGTGGATTCGGATAAACGGTTCCTGTTGTCAAAAAGTGCAAGACTATTCAGCCAAGGGATGTCTAACGTTAAACACTCAATATCGTTTCTACTGTGAAATCGAAACATTGCACAATTGGTAATACCGAGGGCATTTAATAAGTGAATATCCATCAAGCCTCTCCTACCAATAGGCGATAGTGCTAAATAAATTCTCTACATTTTCGCCCGTTTTAGCACTGGTTTTTATGACTGACGAAAATTTTGCGATATACGCTTCCAGCTCTTCTTCACTCCAGTGCCAGCTGGCGGGAAGATCGGTTTTATTGATTACAAAAAACGCTGGGATATCGGGATAATGATCTTTAGCGAGCTCATATATTTCCATGCCCTCTAAAAGAGATTGGGAGCGGGTTTGGTCGACGACAATAATGCAGGCACTCGCACCGCGAAGATAGCGAGGGTTAAAACCGCAATAGCGGTCAATACCTTCTAGATCCCACAATAGTAGCTGTACATCGAGGTCACCGTTGCTAAGGTGTTTCTTGTCTATTTTTACCCCAATGGTGGTTTTGTATTTTTCGGAAAAAATACCTTCTACAAACTGCTTAATTAAGCTTGTTTTGCCAACGCCAGTGGGGCCTAAAATACACACTTTCTTTTGAATCACCGCAACCTTTCCTTACTACTGTGCATCGGAGGTTAAAACATTTATCATTACGGAACGTCCCATCGAAGGCTTCTTAAGCGGAAGTTCTCCCAAGCTCACCGCTATAACAAGGTCACTACTTACACCAAGTGAAATCAAAGTGTTCACTACATTCTCCGCGCGTTTTTGACTGAGAATTTTGTTACGCGCACTGGCACCTGAATTGTCGCTGGCACCCAGTACTACAACACTAATAAAAGTATTGGTCTTCTCGGCAAGGGATGCAAGTTCATTAATATCCCGTGCAAGTTCTTCTAATTTTGCTAACTGTACTGCAGAAACCGTATCTTGGTTAGTAGAAAAAAGCACACTTTGTGCAGAAATTTTATTAACAAGCCTGTCCTGAGCTGCTTTTTGTAAGGTTCCTTTGTCTATCTCTAGGTGTGGAACAATGTCTAAATCACTTTGGGAAATGGCAAGTTGCGCAATACCGGGGATAGACTCCATTTGCTGAGCCAGGCGATTGGCCGTAGCGGGGTATACTCGCCCAGAAAGGCTGGGCTGTGGTGACGACGTAAACGCCAATACTTCATCTTCGCTAAGCGGCAATGTCTCTATTGTATCTTGTAGTTTTTTCATTACCACATTTGGTTTAAGTGAGACAAAGGGTTCTTCAATCACGGTTACGCGAGCAGTATCAATATCATTGGACACTAGCCATTCTTCCGTTGAGATAACAGCGGGATCTCGAAGTACTTTGGCATAAACTTGGCCGTTAGATAGGTAAGTGTCTGTAACCACTAGTCCCGGTGTCGATTGCAATTCTTGAAGCTCGCTTTTTAATATACTCAATGACAAGCGCATAAACGACAGCACTATCAGAGCAGCTACAATAATTAACAGTACACCTATACCGATAATGTTTTTAGATTTTTTAGTTTCTTCATCTTTTCGTTCACTGACTAAACAGTCAGACAGTACGGTTTCACAACCTTCAAACGGGGCATTATCACCATCGTATTGTAATAATGGTTGCTGATAGAATTGATGAAAATCTTCCAATGCTTGCTGCAGCTTGCTTCTTATAGAGGGTGGGACGCTCCCCGTTACTGCTGCAACAAGAATGGCTTGTGGGCCGACGGAAATGAGTAGCGTAAAATCATCAGTTTTGATTTCCCCTAATTCATTTTCAGTGTTGTGGCTACTTACCCCAAAAGCATCTGCGACAAAATCGTTGATGGCGACAAGCATTGAAGAAATTAGATCCGCGTCTTTTTGCTTATGCGGATCGGCAGAAATACTGTGAAGTAAGGTACCGGTTTCACGATGTATTACGAAAAGTTGTTGCACTTGGTATTGATAAATCTGTGCGGCAACATATTCAGAGTATCTAATGCCTGATTGCCATGCTTTAAACCGCCAAGAAACGCTCTTTGGGCTTAAACTGTTCTCAATAAGTGCATTGGTGCGTTCAACGAATTCGATAATAAACGACGAGAACGCTTTTCTGACCAATGTGCCTACAAGAGGGTAAAGTGTTCCAACAATCTTATCACTGTTTGCTTCAATAGAGCGGTGCAGCGATTTTTCAACCAGTGGCACCAGTACCTTGTTCACTGAGCCGTCTTTTGTTTCTCTGGCTAACAGTGCTTCGGATACTACGTCGCTGACATAGTGTTTAGCCTGACTTTCAAACTTGTCCGCAATGTATTTATCGTCGCGACCAAGTAATAATTCTCTAACTTTATCGAGAGAATCATCTGTTGTGACGGACGAATTTACCTTGTTAGTCATTGATTAATTGTCGGTAGCCAAGTTAGACGCCATAGTGGAAAGCAAGTTCGCCAGAGTTTTTCTGTCTGTCTTACTTTCAGAAAGCTCGCTGGTCACCTGTTGTAGTCTTTCGAGTAGTTCTTTGTGACGCTTACTAAATAAATTGTCCAGAGATTCCAACTCTTTAACCACGTGTGCTTCAAGTGCATCGTTATCATTTTTGGCTGTGGTTTCAGCTATTTCCAACTCGCTTTGAAGTTTATCAGTGGTGTTTTGCAGATGAGCTTGAGCGCTCTCGTGGGAATCGTTTGAACTGGCAAGCTGGTCGGCGAGTCCAGCGATTTGTTCTTCAATAAGTTTACGGATGTCACTAAATTGTTTATCGAGATGCGCGTTCAATTTACTAAATTTTGCTTCAACTTGCGCTTCTAAAGCAGATAAATCAGCGCGAAAAGCACGATTTGTTTGCCCAAATAAAATCTCGCGTAACTGAGAGAGCTCATCGGTGCTATTTGCTACCTGTGCTTTATCTTCAGTCTTTTGATTTGCGTTTTTTTTGTCTTCCATTGTATGTCCCCCAGCGCCAGAAGAATGATAGCACCTTCTGCGCTGTTAAGCCGCTGGCCAGAAGTCTGGCAAATACTGCATTGTGTGATTTTCCTACAATAGCCGGAAATGAACCACTTTGAAATACTCAATAAGCATAATATTGGCAAATGAGGGGAACAAAAAATACTGTGGATTCAGCATATTGAATTCCTAAAGCATACCGGAAAGGTCAGAATTTGCTTGTTTTTCCAGTGTGATGATTTTCAATATAGCTATTACTTAATTCAGCTAGACGATTGCTGCTGATTATCCGCCTGTTTACCCTCTTAGGCCTATCTTCCTTTTAATTCGTGAACGGAACCAGATATGCCAAAGACCTCTTCCAACGCCGCTAATGCTATTCGCATGCTCACCGTAGACGCCGTACAACGCGCTAAATCTGGCCACCCAGGTGCGCCTATGGGCATGGCGGACATTGCTACGGTGTTGTGGCAGCAATTTTATCAGCACAATCCTGCTAATCCCAGTTGGGCAAATCGCGACAGGTTTGTGCTTTCGAATGGGCATGGTTCCATGTTGCATTATGCATTGCTGCATTTAACCGGATATGACCTAAGCATCGATGACATAAAACAGTTTCGTCAACTCCACTCTAAAACCCCCGGGCACCCTGAATACGGCTATACGCCAGGTGTAGAAACAACTACTGGGCCTTTGGGGGCGGGTATCGCTAATGCAGTGGGCATGGCCATAGCCGAAAAAACGTTGGCGGCACAATTTAATCGCCCCGACTTCGATATTATCAATCATTACACCTACTGCTTTGTAGGCGATGGCTGTTTAATGGAAGGTATTTCACACGAGGTGTGTTCGTTAGCTGGGACGTTGATGCTCGGTAAACTGATTGTGTTTTGGGACGATAACGGTATCTCTATCGACGGCCATGTGGAGGGGTGGTTTAGTGACGATACGGTAAAAAGATTTGAAGCGTACGGTTGGCATGTCATAAGCGACGTCGATGGGCATAATACTGATGCCATCGCCAACGCCATTCACGCTGCACAGTCTGATACCGAGCGCCCTACACTGATTTGTTGTAAAACCACCATTGGTTTTGGTTCGCCCAATAAATCGGGCAGCCATGATTGTCACGGTGCGCCACTTGGCGAAGAAGAGATAGTGCAGGTACGCCACCAACTAGACTGGCCTCATCCTCCCTTTCACGTACCTGACAGTATATATGCCCAGTGGAACGCCATAGACAGCGGCAGAGTCAGGGAATTGAAGTGGCAAGCCGTATATGAAAAATACCGCGATGAGTACCCAAGCCTTGCAGAAGAGTTTAATCGAAGAGTAGTACGTCGTGCTTTACCCACTGACTTTGCATCAAAGTCCAAAGCGTATGTAGAAAGCTGCCAACAGGACGCTGCGAATATGGCAACCCGTAAAGCGTCGCAAAATGCAATAACCTACTATGCCTCACTTTTGCCGGAATTGATGGGCGGTTCTGCCGACTTAGCGGGTTCAAATTTAACCTTATGGCCATATGCAAAAGGTTTACAGGACGATGCGGCAGGAAATTATATTTACTACGGTGTTCGAGAGTTTGGTATGAGTGCCATTATGAATGGGATTGCATTGCACGGTGGCTTTACTGTTTATGGTGGAACCTTCTTAATGTTTATGGAGTATGCACGCAATGCCGTTCGCATGGCCGCCTTAATGAAAGTGCCCAGTATTTTTGTATATACCCATGATTCAATCGGTCAGGGAGAAGATGGTCCTACGCACCAACCGATAGAGCAACTAGCTAATTTGAGAATGACACCTCAACTTGAAACCTGGCGACCCTGTGATGCCACCGAATCAGCACAAGCATGGCGCCAGGCAATATTGCGCCAACAAGGGCCGAGCGCTTTGGTATTTTCTCGTCAAGCAACACAGGCTCAATCCCGTACTCCAGAACAAATCGATGCTATCGAGCGAGGTGGGTATGTGTTAGTTGAGCCCAATGACCCGCCTCAGTTGATTATTATCGCGACTGGTTCAGAAGTCGCCATTGCGGTTGAAGCGGCTCAGCAATTAGCTCAACACAACGTCGCAACGCGAGTGGTATCTATGCCAAGTACAACTCGATTTGATAGTCAAGATGAGGGATACCGCGCGTCTGTTTTGCCTAGAGCAATTCCTAAATTGGCTATCGAAGCGGCTCACGTGGACTTTTGGTACAAATACGTTGGGACCGATGGCGCAATAATCGGGATGGCGCGATTCGGCGAATCTGCACCAGGCAACGTATTGTTAGAACACTTCGGTTTCACTGTAGACAATGCCATAGCCACCGCGTCGGCGTTGCTGGATAAAGCCGTTAAATGAGCGTTGAAGTGATGCGTTACTGACGCGTCACTGCCATCTTCTACCTTGCTTAATTAGCGTTTTTTTACATTTCATTTACGTTATGCGTCAGTGCAATTGTAACTGGGTCTGAATGGGTTATTGTGCCCTTAACTCAATTAGGGTGGTTCAGATATGAAATCTCACTTTACGCTAAATTTCACTGTTAATGCGGTAAAAAGAAGCGCAGCTTTCGCTGTTTTGCCTTTTACCTTGATAGTTGCAGGCTGTACTCAGACATCAGAAAATACCTCGCAAGGAACTCCGGCTACAGTCGAACAGAAAGCCGACTACTTAAATACATCGTTGCCTTTACCTCAGCGGGTGGAAGCTTTAGTGGGGAGTATGACCCTCGAAGAAAAAGTCGCACAGATGTATAACGATGCACCTGCAATAGCACGTTTAGGTGTACCCGCTTACGATTACTGGAATGAAGCATTACACGGCGTGGCTAGAGCCGGTGAGGCCACAGTTTTCCCACAAGCTATTGGCATGGCGGCCATGTGGGATAAAGCCTTTCTAAATGAAATTGCCACGGCGATTTCTGATGAAGGGCGCGCCAAGCACCATGAATTTAAACGACAGGGTATTTCTCATCGCTACGCAGGACTGACTTACTGGTCGCCGAACATCAATATTTTTCGCGATCCGCGATGGGGAAGAGGACAGGAAACCTACGGTGAAGATCCTTTTTTAACTGGTGAGTTGGGTGTTTCTTTTATCCAGGGGCTACAAGGTAATGACGATACATACTTGAAAACGGCCGCCACAGCAAAGCACTTCGCGGTTCACAACGGCCCGGAGATCACCCGTCATTCTGACAACTATGTAGTGTCAAACAAAGATCTTTATGAAACCTATTTACCAGCCTTTGAGAAGGCCGTTGTTGAGGCCGATGTAGAAGCGGTAATGTGCGCTTATAACAGGGTCAACGGGCAGCCTGCATGTGGTTCAGACATGTTACTGAAAGAGATTTTACGGGAGCAATATCATTTCGACGGTCACGTGATGTCAGATTGTGGTGCCATCGCGGATTTTTACGATCCGAAAGCCCATGATGTTACCCGTTCTCCGGCAGTGGCCGCGGCATGGGCTGTGAGTAGTGGTACGGATTTGAATTGTGGAACAGGCCGCCTAAGCAGTTTTGCCAATTTAAGCTTTGCCGTTCAAAAGGGGTTTATCGATGAAGCCCTGATTGACCAAGCGGTAGAGCGCTTATTTATGACGCGTTTTAAGCTGGGCATGTTTGATCCTGATAGCAGTGTACCTTTTTCTTCCATTTCACTGAATACTGTGGGTTCTGAAGCCCATCTCGCGTTGACCCAGAAAGCCAGTGAAAAGTCGTTAGTATTGCTCAAAAATAATGGCGTTTTGCCCCTTAAAGCAGGAGTGAAAGTGGCGGTCATAGGGCCTAATGGCGACAATGTAGATGTCTTGCTCGGCAACTACAATGGCTTGCCGATTAATCCGGTAACAGTGGTGGATGGTCTATCTCATTACTTGGGAGATGAGAACGTAGAATATGCGCCAGGCAGCGCTCTCATTGCTGATATTTATGGTCATTGGCAGACTTTAGACAAGCAGGTTTTATTTCATCGAGACAGTGAAGGCAATCAAATACCGGGTGCTAAAGTAGAATATTATGCTGTCGAACGCGAGAAGATGAGTGACTATCGTCAACCTCACTTTCCTTCAAAAAGGATTGGACAAGCGGTACTGCAAGAGACGCTTGAGTCGTTAACGGTTAGACAAATGTATTCGCCAGTGTCTGGCAAGCTATTGGAAGACTACTCAATGGTGGTCAGCGCCGAACTTATACCTGTGCAATCCGGTGAGTATCTGTTTGATGGAAAGGGGCACATAACTATTGATGGTCAGGCAGTAACGGGAGCAATCTCTCTACTGGCTGGGCAATCGTATGCGCTTGAAATTGAATACATCTTTGCGACCGATCCGGTGACCAATACCGCTGATAATTTGCTTCGAGAATGGCAACTGCGTTGGGTAAATCAGACAACTGATTTGCTGAGTGAAGCGAAAAAGGTCGCTGAGAAAGCGGATGTGATTGTAATGGCCGTGGGTATTTCTCCGCGTATTGAAGGGGAAGAAATGCCAGTCAAACTGGATGGTTTTGACTATGGTGACCGTTCCAGTATTAGCCTTCCTGCTGAACAACAAGCCTTGATTCAAGTCATGCATGAACTGGGCAAACCCATGGTGGTGGTGAATTTCAGTGGTAGCGCAATGGCGTTGAATTGGGAAAACGAGCACGTTGACGCCATTATTCAGGCGTTCTATCCCGGTGAAGCAACAGGTACTGCGTTGGCGAACGTGCTGTGGGGAGAGGTGAGCCCATCAGGGAGATTACCTGTGACTTTTTACCGTGACTTGTCCGGTTTTGCTGCGTTTGATGATTATGCAATGACCAATCGCACGTATCGCTATTTTGATGGTGAAGTATTGTACCCGTTTGGTTACGGTTTGGGTTACTCACAGATGCAATACAGTGGACTAGCCGCACCAGCACAAGTTGCCTCAGGGAGTGACTTAACCGTATCAGTAACGCTTAAAAACAGCGGAAAATACGATGCAGATCAGGTAACTCAATTGTATGTCCGCATGCCAGACGCGCCAGTCAAAACCCCTAATGTCAGTCTTAAAGGGTTTACCCGAACAGCGTTATCGCAGGGTCAAGAAACCACCATAACACTTAATGTGCCCGCTGAAGAATTAGTCTATATCGACAACGACGGTAACAAGGTGCCATATACTGGCAAGTTGGAAGTGTATGTAGGGGATGGCCAACCTGACTATGTCAGTGGGTCTCAAATTACTCATGCTAGTGTAACCCTGCAATAAAAGGACTGTGAAGATGAACATCAGACTTGTGAAAGGAATGGGGTTACTCTGGTCATCGTTATTCTTATTGCCATCTAGCTGGGCTGCAACCGCATCAATTAGCATCGCGCAGTTGTACCAAGGGAGTTTTCTGGTAGGAACCGCTATTAAATCCAGTGATTTGAAAAAGCCTCCGTCTCTTTCATCCTCGTTGTCTTGTCGTGAGTTCAATGCTTTCACTGCCGAAAATGCGATGAAATGGGAACATATACACCCCACACCAGATACCTACGATTTTTCAATGTCAGATCAGCTTATCACGATGGCACAGCAATGTGATGCGAAAGTAATAGGGCATACATTAGTGTGGCACCAACAGACGCCTGACTGGGTGTTTCAGGATAGTCAGGGAAACGCGCTAAGCCGGGACGCATTGCTCGTGCGCTTAAAAGATCACATTGATACGGTCGTTGGTCGCTACAAAGGGAAAGTGTATGGCTGGGATGTGGTAAATGAAGCGTTAAATGAAGATGGCACATTGCGCGATACGCCATGGCGCAACATTATTGGTGATGATTACTTCATATACGCTTATCGCTATGCTAGAGCTGCCGATCCTGATGCACAGCTGTATTACAATGATTTTAATTTGTATAAAAAAGCGAAAGTCGAAGGGGCGATAACGCTGGTCAATCAGTTGCTTGAAGCGGGAGAAAAGGTCGATGCCATAGGTATGCAAGGGCATTATTCCCTGTTTTATCCCTCGTTAAACGAGATAGAGCAAAGTGTGCAAGCTATCGTTAACGCTGGGCTTTCAATTGCAGTGACTGAATTAGATGTGTCGGTGTTGCCCTTGCCTGATGATGCATTTAGCGGTGCAGATATTACCCAGAGTTTCGCTGCTCACCCTGTATACGACCCGTATACGTCAAGATTACCAGAGGCTCAGGAACAACAGCTGGCCGAAACTTATCAGGGGCTTTTCGCCCTATTTTTGAAGTACGCTGACAATGTAGATCGGATAACTTTTTGGGGGGCGTCCGATGCAGATTCTTGGCGAAACAATTGGCCCATTAGGGGCCGTACTGACTATCCGCTACTGTTTGACCGCCAAGGTCGACCCAAACTGGCTTATCAGTATGTTACTCAGTTTATTCCCTAGAGGCGGGGTGTTGGGTTTATAGCATCATTACTGCCTGCTGTATGGATTGGCGTGACATTAGCGAAAATCGTGATTAGGTGCACTCACAGAGAAGTATTTGTAGCAGCGCAATAATGCTGGATAAATGCTTGGTGATCGGGAAGTTGTGCGACCCGTTGCTGTATCTCATGTTGACCTTTGCGCAGCGCCATCGTTAGCTGGTCGTCACTCATCATTTTTGCTGCTGGATGCCAGCTTTTCGGTAAGATCCCTTGGCCTAACATTACCTGTGACCAAGAATCCACACGAAACAGTTCACTGTGCTTTTGAAATGCGTGTCCGTGCTCTTCAAACAACGCTATGCGCTCTGACAAAGAATCGGGGATAGACATACCCTGACAGGCTTGCCAAAACGCTGAGTCGTCGCGTTTGGTGACGTGATAATGCAGCACTATAAAGTCGCGTATACGTTCGAGTTCAACTTTAGTTTGGGCATTATACTCGTCTTGCAGTGTTTGTGTTTGATCACTTTTAACGTAGGGGAACAGTTGCATTAATCGAGTAATCCCCATCACAATTAAATGCAGGCTGGTGGATTCCATTGGCTCTACAAAACCACTCGACAAGCCGATGGCTACACAGTTTTTGTGCCAGGCTTTTAATCGCCTACCAGTGTTAAACCGCAAATCGCGAATTTCTGTCAATGGTGCACTGGGTAAAGATTGACTAAATTGCTCATAGGCGTCGCTGTCGTCGAGAAACTGACTACAATAGACAAATCCGTTTCCCATCCGATGTTGAAGAGGGATTTCCCAGCGCCAACCCGCACTGTGAGCTGTAGCCACGGTGTAGGGCTTAAGGGGCGGTGTCAGTGCGGTTTGGACAGCTAAAGCACGGTTGCAAAATAACCAGTGAGACCAGTCTTCATAGTCCACTGAAAGGGCTTCACCGATTAAACGTGAACGAAAACCAGTACAATCAATAAACAGATCACCCTGCACGGGAGCACTATTGGCTAGTTGTAAACAATCAATATTCCCTTGGTCATCCAATTTGACCTGTTCTATCGTGTCTGTGATGTGAGTGACACCTGCTTCTATGGCGAGCTTTTTCAAAAAGCTCGCATAGGCACCAGCATCCAGGTGATAAGCATAATTAAGCGGTGAATTTTGTCCTGAGGTAAAGAATTTATTCGCTTTTGCAGCTTCAAGTTCAAGGCAATAGCTGCCGTAATCCGCCGCTACGCCGCGATCTACTCCCTCGCGCCAAAAATGGATAAACTCAGCCAACCAACTGGATTGCCCAGTTTGTCCAAATGAGTGAATGTAACGATCGTGTAGTTGGCCAAAATTGGCGAATTCAATTCCCAATTTGAACGTTGCCGAGGTCTCGCGCATAAAGGTTGCCTCATCAATACCTAATAGCTGATGAAAAACCCGAAGTGGAGGAATAGTGGCTTCTCCTACGCCAATAGTGGGGATGTCAGAAGACTCGATTAAGGTAATATGGAGAAGGGGTCCCAGCTTTTTAACCAACGCCGCAGCGGTCATCCATCCAGCACTGCCACCACCGGCAATGACCACATGTGGTTTATTCGCTGTCGCACTGGTTTTCATTTCTTTCACCTATCTATTTAACTGCCGCAGTAACAACGCGCGCAGTTGGCGCGCCATATTTTCATCTAACGGTGCCAACGGCCCCTGTGCATGTAACGGAATGTGTTCTCGACAGGAGTCGTCGTCAGAAAAAATGTAATAATCAAACAAGGCACGCCACGCTGCTTTTTCTGCCGCTGATTTGTCTCGAATTGCTAATAACCCGTGAAACAATGCGTTCATTCCACTGGCCTGATAACGGGGCGATTGGTTCCACCAATAATTTACCATGACATTAAAAGCACTTAGCCCTTCTACCTGATGCCACCACATAGTCGGAATATAGATAGCATCGCCCGGCTGTAGTTCGGTTTGATAGCCGTGTTGTTGCGCAACTTTGTAACGTGGGAATCGAGATAGATCTGGATCGTGAATATCGACTAGGGTAACGGGTTGACCACCTGGGGTAAGGTGAAGTGGCCCAGGATATAAATTTGCCACTTGGTTTGGGGGAAACAAATTAAATTGACGCCTTCCGGCGACACAACACGCAATGTTTTCTAATGCGTCAAAATGCGCACAGGCAATAGAATGATTGCCGATCCAAATGCTGGCTAGGGGAGGTGAATTATCAGGGGCTAAAACAGATTGTGGAAGGGTTAATGAGTTGGAATCGAGAAACCCCGGAAAATGCGTGTGTAATTGGTTGGAGGCCACATATCGACTTGGTGCATCAGGCTTGTCCAACGTAGCCAGAATTTCATCAAGCATCTCGGCCACGTTGCCTCGTACACTTTGATAATTTAATGACGATATATCCTCAGTGTATGCATAACGGCCTTTTACATTTCGCTCAGCTTGATAGATCATGGTGGGCTGACCGTTGTAATGATCCTTTAGGCGAGTCATTAACGCTTGGGTATCACAGGCGTCTTGAACTGATGGCCATGACGCTATCAAACCTCTCAGCACTACGGGTTTCCCTTCAGTCACGATGGTCGGTAAATCGGTATCAAGATGAACGTCAAATCGCTCTTCTATTGGTCGCCATAGAGGGGAATTCACCGCCGAGTGTACTCCAGCGCATTTTTCATATCTATTAGCCATGCTACGTTTGACAACGCATTCTGTAGATAGAAAATGTAAGCTAACCACCCTTTTTTATGCAATTGCGCCATGACCTCGCCGGGCAAGGATGCAAACGTTTCTGTGCATATCGTTTCATGCCCTTGAACCGAAACCTTGTCACCTGATTTAAGGGTGATAGAAAGATTTACTGGCGTGAGCAGGTTTAATTCATCCAATGCGTTATAAAATGATGTTGCTTCATCTTGTCCCTGATGTAATTGATTCAATATGTTGGCAATATTCTGTAGGTAGTCGCTTTCGCCCCCCTGTGGTAAAAATATCTGCTGCCCGGATAACGCAGTGTCTTGGACTATTTTGGGATGTGACATGTCCACGTGAACAACAGCATTGCGGATACCATTTTGTTCTTGGTAACCAATCAAAAATGGGCCTTTGGCCAGTATTCCTGGAACATACCGAGCCATCCAACTTCCGGCGGAGGGCGGGTTAGCGTAATGTTCACTGAGATATAAATTTTCACCGCTTGATATTCCTAAAAGCGCTACGGCTTGCAGACCTTTCTCAGAATGGCGACGAAGCAGTACTGGATATTCTTTGTGTAAGGCTTCAAATTCGCTGGGAAAGACTTGGACGCTGCCTATATTGTCGCCATACTGGGCGCCGTAGTGAGGCGTTACCCGCAAATCTTTATGTGTAATATTATTGAGTAATTGCAAGTCAGGCATTGTTTATTCGTTCCGATTAAAAAGCGGCGCAGCCAGTATGCTTTCCGGCTGCGCTTATACTACTTATACCATCAGAAGTTATAGCGTACACCTAATTGATAGCGAGCACCTAAGTCTTCTAAATACCACAGTTGATTTCGCGTGCGTCCATGTTCACGACGATCTTCTCCGGTAATGTTAATGCCTTCAACAAACACGGTAAGTTGGTCATTAAAAGCGTAGCTCACGTTGGCATCTATTTGTGCATAGCCTTCCACATAGGTGGGGTTATTTGAGCCGCGGTAATTAATGCGATTGAGGTATTTATCACGCCAGTTATAGGCTACCCTGGCAGTTAATCCGTCTTTGTCATAAATGAGCACTAAGTTAGCCGTATCACTTAACCCTGCAAGGGCGAATTGTGATTCATCCGGGTTACCTTCGTTGTCAAAGCCAATATCTCCTCTTACTAAGGTATAGTTGGCCTGGAAACCAAATCCGCTTTCACCAAAGAAGTGTTGTACTGCTATTTCAGTACCGTAAAGCTTAGCTTCGCGGTTGTTTTGCGGCAAACTGGTACGGAATACCATCTCAGGATCACCGCTCTCTGGAATAATATCCCACCCCGGAGTTTCCCCTAGTTGTAGCAGTTGATCTGCACTTCCTGTGTAGTCATCAGCACCGTTAGGGAATGCCTCTGGGTGTTCAAGTAGCACCATCATGGCGAATAAAGAGGTGTCGTCGACAGCAAATCCGCGTTCTCTCAGCGCCTCTGCAGCAGCAATTGCACGCGGCCCATTGGTTTGGTCAAGTATGCCAAAGAAGGTGCGATCTTCTTGTCCTGTACCGATGAAATTTGCCACTCGTTTTTCAAAGAAGCCGATAGACGCGTAACTGTTGTCATCGAAATACCATTCAGCAGACACATCGAAGTTGTCTGACTCAAGGGGCAATAACCCTGGGTTAGATGAACTGGCAGTTGCGCGCGTTCCATTCAGTGTGGAGCCACTCGTACCAAAACCACTTGGCGATACGCGTAAATCACCATAGCCCGCGCGGGCAATAGTTTTACTGTATGAGAACCGCGCTTTTACTTCATCAGTGAGCATAATGTCGAAGTCTACGCTGGGTAACAGGTGGTCATAATCTGCTTTTACTGAAAGTGGCAAGGTTTCGGTGTTAGGATCGGTAAACAAGCTAAAGTCATTGTTGTTCTCCCAAATGAGATAGCTGGGAGGCGTCACCAATGACGATGAGGTCACATCGGTTTTTTCATAGCGAACACCGGCCATAAAGTTGGCCTGCATACCCCCAAGTTCTCCGCTCATAGTCACTTGAAAGTAGGCCGCCATGGTGTCTTCTTCTACTACATCGTTATTGGAAAACACGCTACTGACACCAAAAAAGTTTGCATCACTGGGGTACAGCGCGATACCTTCTCTGGCCATCGCTATGGGATCGCCTATAAATCCAATTCCTTGACTTTGCCCAGTATCGAAATCATCAAACAAGGCACCCACATCAATAGGTTGTAACAGACCGTCTGAGAATTCGCCGGGATTAGCAATGCCCCAGTTACCTAACGTCATATTGTCACCAGCTGTTTGACGAGCCACCATTTCCATTGCACGGGTTTCTACACCAAAATCGATTTCACCCTCGTCGAACATCCATTTGCCGTCGAGTTTTAGTTGGGTAATTTCGGTTTCCTGAGATGCATGGCGGAAGCGCAGAATAGAAGAGCCCACATCACCAGCATCGATTGTACCATTGCCATTACCACGGACGCTGTCGTCATAGACGTTGCGATACGTAGGAAGCTCGGTGTCGAACCACCATTCACGAGAGGTGACTGTCGGGGAGCCTACACCTACCGCAATTTCACCTGATGCGGCATTGTCACTCGGGCCGCTAGGAAGACTTTCCATTTTTGAGTTATGCGCATCAAGAGACAGGATCAAGTTGTCAGATGCCATATATTCGAAGTTAACGCCTACAGAATTCAGTGTGTTGGTTTGTTCCCGCCATTGCTGCTCATAACCCTCATCGACGGTACCTGGATAAGATTCTGCAATGTAGATTGGCGTGGCAACTGGACCATCATCAAATATAACGGCAGTGACGTTAGAACCATTTTGTACCCAGTTGGTGATTTCACCGCGATGTTCCTGAATATCGTTTTCTGCATACAGATAGTCCAATGTTGCGACTAAATTGTCACTGGCAGCATATTGCAGGGTAAGTTGGGCATTAGTTCTTGTTCTCTCTGTGTCTGAAAACGCATAACGCAAATCGTTAGGGCGGGCATATAACTGACCTACTTCTGGCGCATTTTGATAGATATCCCCTGAGTTATTAAACAAGGTATCTGGGTCGTTAGGATCGCCCCAAACCCCAATGTTCCAATCGTTGACCGTGGCGCCGACATAACCAGAGTGACGTTCTTGTATACTCCCGGTTAGTGCCACACCAAATTTGGCGTCTTCATCAGTCCAGTTAATTAAACCGGACAACTCAGGGGTGACATCGTCACCTGCGCGATTAGTTGTATCATGAACGGCTTTAGCGCCCAAGGTTGCTTGAAATCCTGGGTTTTGCAGCGGACGTGCGGTTTTAATGTTAACCGTAGCTCCAATTCCTCCAGTGGCGATATTGGCTTTACTTGTTTTGTAAACTTCAACACCTCTAATGCCTTCAGATGCGAGGTTGGCAAAGTCGAAGGCTCGCGTACTGCCACCACGGGTGGTGCCGTCAGCACCACTGCCGCCACCGTATGTTTGGGCAGCCGGCATCATACGGCCATTGAGCGTGATCATATTATTACTTCCACCGAAACCACGAACAGTAATTTCGTTGCCTTCACCATTGGTGCGGCTTATGGATACACCGGTAATACGTTGTAGGGATTCCGCTAAGTTAGTATCGGGAAATTTACCAATATCTTCTGCCGAAATGGCGTCGACGACACCAATTGACTCACGTTTTATTGAGGCGGCTTCTGCCAAACTAGATCGAAGTCCGGTAACTTCAATCACTTCTACTGGATCCTCAGTTTGTGCGGCGACGGGAAGTATCGTCGCGGTACCAAGTAGTACTGAGACCGCTTTAGTCACCATAGACTGTTTAAAAAGGGGTGGCTTTTTCATGTGTTGTGTCCTGTTTGGGATATTCGCTGTTGCCATTCCTGTTTTTTATTATCAACAACCTCGAATTACTCTTAGAGACCAACAACGTGTACGAAACAAGCTGCGGTAACAGTAAATGCTGAAAATAGTGGTGTGCTAATACACCTGGTTCACTCCTGTTAATGGCATGTTAATTTTTCCACTGTGACAAAGCCTTTAGCCATTATTTTATTTGTTAACACGGGTATTTTTTCTATTTCGAATTGCTACAAAGATTATTTAAATTAACTTATAAATTATTAATTTTGGCTTTTGCTATCGGTGGTCCGGTTCTGGGTTAAGTACTGGCACTTTTTAAACGATTGCGATTCTAAGAAGTTAATGAAAGAAGGCGGTAACAGTGAAACGCCCCGTGTAAGGATTGAGATCTGGAGTGAAATCGGGAGGAATATTGCCTGAATGTAACAGGGCGCAGGGGTAAATAACCGCGCGATTAAAAACACAGGGCACATCGACAATTTGTTTAAATAAATCGGTACTGCCATTGATATAACCTTGTGGTGTAGCTCGATTGTTGAGCTCCCGAGACAGGCTTTGCTGATACGAAACGAGATTATCTTGTGTAACCGCTATCTGACCGGTGGGATTGTATTGATAAATACTGGTGCCTCCAAAAGAGGGCGCACATAAATAGTGTACTAATGCATATTGATCAGTATAGGGGCGATCAAAATGGGGAATACGTTGTTCCGTAGTCAGCGCTGAAGGTGGAGTAGTGACCATAGCAAAGTATGCTTCACCCGCTGCTAAGGTATGAGAGAAATGGCATTGTCTTAATGCAACGTTGATAGTTGCTAAAGCATAACGCAAATAGCCAGTTGGTACTGGCATTCGCATTCCTGGATAACGCTTCTCTGAGCGGGGCGCCCGTCCGCTTGATAGTGCATAATCGATTAACTTATTTGGTCCAGGAATAAAGTCATCAATAATTAAGACCCTATATTCTGAATCGGGAACGGGGATCGTAGAGATTCCACTCATGGTTTTGCCGGGCATGTATTTGCAATAAACTCAGCATGCGTGGGCATGTAATCTACTGATTTTCTTACCACACGTTGGATCCCTTTCAGTCGCTTCGCCAGTTCATCCTCGGAAAAAATATCGGCCAGTCCGTGATAGCCTTGTGGGCGTAACCCTTGTCCGTACATGACTTCAAACCAACTAAGATCGTTAAATAACTCATTGTTAAAGCGATTGATTCTTCCATTAGTTTTAAATTGATCGATTTTCTCCTGAAGTGTGTCTGGTATTGACATGTTTTTACAGTAGCGCCAGAAGGGCGTGTCCTCGCGTTCAGTGACATGATAATGCAGAATGAGAAAATCCCTTATGCGGGTGAATTCAAAATCCATCTGTGCGTTGTATTCGTCGATATCACCTTGAGAGGGCGTACTAAAGGGAAAGAAGCTAAAAAATTTAGAGATTGCGACTTGTACAAGGTGCAGGCTGGTTGACTCCAAAGGCTCCATGAAGCCACCCGATAAACCTATCGCAAGACAGTTTTTGTGCCAAAATTTGTTGCGTTTTCCGGTCACAAATTTGATGAGTCTTGGGTCTGCTAATAACTCACCATCGATATTATTAACAAGCGTGTCTTGGGCTTGGCGATCACTCATAAACTCGCTGCTATATACGTGCCCATTGCCCACCCGATGCTGCAATGGGATGCGCCATTGCCAGCCAGCCTGTTGAGCAGCAGCGCGAGTGAAAGGCCAAGGGGCTTCGGTTAAGCTTGATGGCGCAGCCACAGCTCGATCGCAGGGTAGCCAATGTCGCCAATCTTCGTAACCTACTTTTAGCGTTTGTTCTATGAGAAGTGCACGGAAACCCGAGCAATCGATAAAAAAGTCGGCCTCGTGGACATCGCCATTTTCCAACACCAATGACGCGATATCGCCACTTGGGTGTTGATTGACGTGGGTGACTTTTCCCTCTGTGCGAACGACACCGTGGCCTTCAGCGCACTCACGCAAAAACTTTGCGTATAAGCCCGCATCAAAGTGAAATGCGTAGGCAATGTTTGAAAGAGGAGAATTGCCTGCGTCAAAAGGGCGCATAAAGCGTTTTTCGTTACACGCTAACGATGAAAGGGTGTATTCGTCTAAAGGTGCCGCTTTACCCTGTTGGCGCATTTTAAGCCAATAGTGATAGAAATGGACGCCTTCCATGTTTTTGCCCACTTCACCGAAAGCGTGATAATAGCTATGACCAACCTTGCGCCAATCTTTAAATTGAATTCCCAGTTTAAAGGTGCCCTGAGTACGTTCAATAAAGGTATTTTCGTCCAGCCCAATTAGGTCGTTAAAGAGCAAAATTTGCGGGATAGTGGCTTCACCAACACCAACAGTACCAATGTCTTCAGACTCGATAACCTGAATTTCACAAGGGTGGCTTTTCAGTATTTTTCCCAGTGCAGCAGCGGTCATCCATCCAGATGAACCACCACCAAGAACAATAATTTTTTTGAGTGGTGACTGCATGACGTTTCCCAAAAATGAAAAAATCAGGCTGGCGAAAAAACGCCGGCCTGATGTTATTTACAACCCATACTTTAACTAGAAGTTAGCCCGTACCACAAAGGCAATTCTACGATCTGATCTAAACCATGAACGCCCAGTTTCCAACCCGTCATTGTTAAGTACCATAATGGTTTCAGACTGGGAGTCTGTCAGGTTAGTACCCTGAATACCAATAGTCAGGTGCTCATTCCAATTATAGAAGATAGATCCATCGAGCTGACCGATATCATTGTAGAACAACGGTGCTTTTGAGATCACATCGCGGGTGGTTAACAGATAACGCGAGCGCCAGTTGTATGCCAATCGTGCACTCCAACCATTCTTCTCATACATGGCAACTAAATTAGCGGTATGTTTGGATTGCCCTTGTAGTGGCACATTGTCCAAACTTACCCGTATGCCCGTATCGGTAAAGTCATCGCCTAACCAGCTTTCGTCTTCTACATCGACTTCGTTGTTAGGTACACCTGACGCGTCAATGTACGTATAGGTAGCCTGAATACCTAAACCGTTAAACGGTTCTGGTAGCATGTCGTAAAATTGTTGATAGGCCACCTCGACACCATCCATCGTGCCTTTACCGCCGTTGGTAGTTGAATCAACTAACACATTTTGCGACTGACCAGTGGATGGATTAGTGTACTCTTGAACTGAAGCACCCTGAATAAAGTAGTTTTTCAGATCTTTGTGGAAATAGGTCACACTTAATTGCCCTACCTCTGCAAAATACCACTCAAGTGCAATATCGTATTGTGACGATTCCATGGGCTTAAGGTAAGGGTTACCCCCCGATCCTGTCCACGCGGGTACGTAGGCAGATTGGATCATATTTGAACCAGGCTCCGGTGGGTTGTCCGGATCGGGGTTACTAATAGGCCTTACGGTCTGTACTGAATCAGATCCTAGAGTGGCACGATTGCGTATTTCAGACATATCAGGAAAAGCCACAGCTTTAGAGTAAGCGAAACGAGCGATGAGATCGTCGGCTACTTCCATCTTAAAGTTAACGCTTGGTAGCACCATGCTAAAGTCAGTTTTCGCAGACAAACGCTCTTCAGCATCATTACCAAAGGCGCGTTCTGAAGAAGACAGGTAGTTGAGTTGATCCCCTATCCAGCGGTTTTCCTCTGCTTCCAATGCCTCTTCAATATTGGCGTAGTTACCGGCATTAATCTGATCGCTGATCCAGTTTGTTACAATCTCTGCGGTAAGCGGCGCACCTTGCAGTGATTCAGGTGGTAGGAAGTCAGGGTTCAAATCCGGGAATGTTACTGCACCAATAGCGTCGCGATTAAGCCTAACGTAACGCAAGCCAACGTTACCGCTGTAACGCAGGTCGCCATTGCCCTCAAAGTTGACTCTTAGGTAAATCGCTTTGTTGATTTCGTTAGTGATATTGACTTCGCCTGGTGTGAAAATGCCGTATTTGTCATCAACACCTGCACGATCAGGATAGGGTTCCCATGTCCCCCCAGCAGACATAAACGGCCGAGCGCCATTGATAATTGAACGGACGTATGCTTCTGTCGCATGGATAGTTTGGTTACCTGGAATATTCGCTACACCACCGCCGTGAAAATCAGACCAGTCAACCAGCTCAAAATTACTAGCATCAACCGGAATGGTGTCTAGCCATCCCGCAGGGGCTGCACCTGTAAATTCAGGAGCTAATGAACCCCAGTTCCAGCTGGTAGAGCGGACGGTTTGTTCGCGTTCAGCATAGCGTACACCAGCCTGTACCGAGGTAAAGATCCCATCACTATCTAAGCGGTAAGTTCCATCTAAGCGAGTCGCAATAGAGTCGCCTTCTGAGCGCTCCCAGTGATCCATTGCGCTGCGCAGGAAATAAGATGTAGGGTCTTGGAAATAGTTAGTATCACCAGCGGGATCATCGGTAAAGCCGGGATAAACGCCTCCTGCATATACATCTGGGTTGGCGTCTCTGTACCCGAAATAGGGTTCAAGTAAGGTCATGGTAGGTGTACTACCAGTGACGTCATAGGTTTGTCCAGCAAAAGCACCAGTGTGAATTACTACGTCATCGTCACTGGTTTTGGCTTTGATGTATTGTACGTCACCGATTAATTGTAATGTATCAGTTGCCATCCACTCCAAGTTGAAGGAGAGATCTTCGACCAGGGTATCAGTTTGTTTTACACGGGAATCGAATTGAAAGGGATAACCAAATTGCGGACGACCGCCGCTTTCCCATGAACGGATAACACGATCATTGTTTCCGTCAGATGCACGCCATCCATCGACACCTTGCACCATGGTACCTGAACCAAACAAACCGTTGTCATCAAATTCAAACTCAGTGCCGTCAAGCGCGCGAGTACGACGGTTGTCGATATTGTAGTATCCGCCTTGATATTTTACCGCCTGCTCATGCCATGACAAAGACGCGTCAGAACGAATATACTGCATAGTTGCCAGAAGGGTTTCATCTTCGTTTTCCCACTGAAGGGTACTGGCAAAACCCTCGCGCTTACGATCATCAAACTTGTTGAGCAAATTCGAGGCATTTGGCAGCCAAACCGTACCATTGTTGTCATTGCCAACAAACGCTTCGGCACCGGCTAGATCTCGGGCGTATGCTTGAACGTAGGCATCTGATTGAATACCGTGTGATTCACCGTATAATTGAGAATTAGCGTAATTCACTAGAAAGCCGAGTTCACCATTCTCATCGAGATCGTAACGATCACTGTACAAGCCTGAAAACGTGGGACTGCCTTTTTCAGCTAAATCCCCGTAAGAATAGTCTCCACTGAATGCAATTACCCGACCCTCAGAGTCGAAGGGTTTACGGGTACGCAAACTGACTGTGCCGCCTATGCCCCCCTCAATCATGTCCGCCGTCTGATTCTTATAGATGTCAACACCACCCATTAGCTCAGGTGATACATCTTGAAATGACAGACCACGACCACTATTCGCTGTAAAAGAGTCACGACCATTGAATTCACTTCGGGTTTGGGTCATACCACGAATGATGGCGCCGCTGCCCTCGACACTGAAGTGATCTGGATCATCAGGACCAGCAAAACGCTCAATTGAGACTCCCGGTAATCGTTGAATGGCCTCCAGTACACTTCGGTCAGGCAAGGTCCCGATATCGTCTGCGGTTATCGAGTCAATTACTGTATCTGAAAAGCGCTTTAGGTTTTGGGCACTCTGTAGATTACCTCGAATACCTTTAACTTCTATCGTTTCAACTACCTCTTCATCTTCTGTTACTTCTTCTTGTACCGCTGGGGCTTCTTGAGCCCAAGATGAGTGTAAAGCAGACAAAACGGTCAATGCCAAAATGGACTTATTAAATGGGTGTGCAAGTCGGTTGTGTGCCCGTGCTTTAGCCATTATCACGTCTCCGTTGAGATTATATGGAATTGTTATGTCCCTTTTTCGCTTCGTCTTCGATTCATCAGGTGTAAAAACAAAGCTGAGAAATGGTCTAAGCATAGTGATAGAGTCAAATGTAACTATCAATGGAGTGTTAAAATATCACAACGCCAAAGCGACAAATCGCAACAAATTATTAACATTGTGCATGGTGGCTATAGATTAGGTGAATTGAGATCGCATGTTAGACGAGTACCAACTTATAGCGGCCAGGATTGGTAATTAGGGGAAGGTAGGCGACCCCAATACTTGAGTAGTTTGAAGTCGCATTGTGATGGCCTCTATTGCAACGTGTCAGAATAAGTTAATCATTGCAGCTAGCGCATACACCAATGGTGCGTTCCAGTTAATGGCCACTTCATTTGACGCATAGCTGCACCAATCGTCAACGTAGGACTTTGCGGGAAGGTTCGACGGGTATTGACAATCATCTTGTTGACCGCCATGGGGGCCTCCGGCGATAAAACCCGGCACTGGATCTGCTATCGTGTCTGCTTGTGATTGTCGATGGTGAATAAAACGCGGTGGTTTGTTGCCGAACCCAGTAATAAAGCTATAACCCGTGGGGTTTTTCCCAAATACATAGTCGACTAAATGACTCATCGATTGGCGATATTTGTCATCGTGCGTCAGGCTGTATGCCGTAGCTAGTATCATGGCGTGATTCATTGCCACCCCATTGCTTCCCCAGACAAAATCCTTTTCTCTCATGGCAACATGAAAAGCAGAGTTCGCATCCGTTTCTAGCAGTCCATTAGCATAACTCAAAAAGGTCTGTTGGAAATTATCCAGAGTGTCGGCTGGCACATGATGACTGCCCTCTTTAAGTAACGTCAAATAGGCAAGTCCCATGGTATTTGCCCAACTAGGTGTAGAAGGGACGTCGATATACTTGTTGATGACATCTAAATATTCAGTTTTTCCTGTGGTAACAAGTAATTCACTTGCAGCCCAAGTAAATTCATCTAGAAAATCGCTATCGCCATATTCGCCGGTACGTACATTTTCCGCGTTTTTATACGACATGTTTGGGTGTTCCAAGGCCCATCGCCATGCTCGCTCTGCAGCATGTTGATAAGTGTTCTCTGACTCAGGGAAAACACGTGCTGCGGTGGCCATTACCGCAGCAAAATTAAGTGCAGCCGCAGTGCCTTTGCCGACAAAATAGCGTTGCTCCTTTGCCTCATGAGGCATAATATCTTGTACAAAATTAAGTGTAGTAAGCTTGTGAAATACACTACCATCTGAATCTTGCATAGTGAGCATCCAATCCAGATTCCATAAAATTTCATCGAGCATATCCGGGCGGTTATTGGTGGACTCGGGAATATTCCATCTCCTCTCAGCATAAAAGCCTTTAAAATCGATAAACGCGCGTAATAATGTATAAGTCGATATGCCCGAATTCACAATATATTTGTTGTAGTCACCGGCGTCATACCACCCTTTGCTGCTAGCGCGAATATCAGAGGAGTTGTTCAACACCATCACGTGGTTATCCATATGCCCTTCAGGGCGTTGCCATACACCAGCATAGGCAGGATCCAAGGGGATACCCGCACGGTTAAAGTAATAAGCTTTAATCGCGGCATCGTGTACGTCTCCATAGGCATTCGAATTGACTGTAAAGCTCGCATTTTCGCTTGTGTCGGATAATGTTAAGCGATAGGTACCCGGTTCGGTGATGGCACTGACATCGATGATCGCAGCACTTTCACCGGTCAGAGTCCATATAGTTGGTTGATTTGATTTTCCTTGTAAAACAACTTTTTGAGTACCAATGTGAGTGATTTCGAAGTCGTGAATATTAGTTGTGGAGATCACAATCTCTTTGTCTTGTGAAGGTAAAAAGCCAATTTGATTTGTATGAATTGCTACCCCTTTATTCGCCGCAGTAGAGAGTGAAGGTGTTTGAGTTTTGTTTTCCGAACATCCACTTGATAGCAAAACTACTGTCGTGATGGAAAAAGCAAGCCATCGAACCTGTTTGGAGAAAACCCATTTTTCTTTTGTCATGATAATACCTTTGCCTTAAGCATCAATTAATTTTAGTTGTAATTCATTCGTTGCGCTTTATTTAAGGTCAGTCACTATAATTTGCTCAAATGGAGGAGCAGGTAAACCCGCGCGGTTGTACAAACCAGCAGCAGGGTTGTCCCCCCATGCGTATCGCACTGTTTTTGGACTACTGACATCTGGATGTGTCAATGTGACCTTATTATCTGTTATCGCCACATTTGCCCAATAGAATTGATTATCGTCTCCTGCAATAGCAAAACTTGTGTTAAGAGAGGTATTTGCTTGTAGGCCATCATCTGCAGCGTTAAAGCTAATGATCACTGCGCTTCCCTCTCTGATCACCGATTTAACTTCAGGACCTGTATAAATCACATCATGCTTATACACTAAATGTTGAGCGGCCAATGCTAAACGACGTCCTACTTCTTTTTTGTTAACCGGATGAATATCGTTCCATTCACCAATATCTAAGGTCACCACAAGTGCCGTGTTATCAAGTAAAGTCGTTTGATATTGCTGATCTCTAAGGCGTGCCCAGCTGCTGTCGAAAGGTTCGGCATGCCGTTGCATAAAGTTGGTCAGTTGGACGATGAAAAAAGGAAGCTCGGGTTGCTGCCAACGGTCGCGCCAATGGTTTATCATCGCGGTAAGTTTTGCGCTGTAGTCGGCAGGGTGTGAAGCATTGGATTCTCCCTGATACCATAAAATGCCACTGATAGGATACTGTGTTGCCGGTGCAATCATGGCATTAAATAAACCCATGGGTTTCCAGCGAATAAAAGTAGTAGAAGGCGTCTGCTCCGTCTTCAACGAAACCTTGTATTGCCATTCGCCAGAGAGGCTGAGCCTCGCTTTATTATTTCCCAGAAAGTACGGTTTTTCAGGAACGAAGCCAGTGTCTCCTCCATTTGAGATAACCCTAAGTGCAATCACGTTGTCCCCTTTTCTCAGAGCGGATACGGGGACGGTATAACTTCGAGGTGGGTATTGGTAGGTGGTATTGCCGACCTTTACACCATTCACAAAGGCTTCATCTGCATCGACAACTCTGCCTAATCGCAAAGTAAGAGGTGCGTTGGGAAGATCAGCCAAAAAAACATGCTTACGTAACCACCATATTCCTGCAAACCCATACTCAGTGCCTGGAAGGTTGTTAGGCAGGATTAACGTTTCCCAATCATCATCTGACAATTCAGGGCTGAACCACGGCGTGTTTTTAAGGCCGAGATCATTTTCCTGAAGGGATTGATACCAGTCGTTTTGGGCTGCTTGTTCCCTTTGTTTGGTTGCAGCCACCATGTCCTTATCAGCGTAATATTCTCCTTTGCTGATCTCTTCAGGGTAATCAGTAAGAATGGCTTTACTCATCCATGCTTCAATGGGAGAGCCACCCAACGACGCATTGATGATGCCTATGGGGACGCCCTCGGATAAGAAAAGCGCTCGCGCAAAATAGTGTGCAACGGCAGATAACTGTTCAATGTTTTCTGGTGTGGCGTTTTTCCATTGCCCCCCTTGGTAATCATTGTTTTCGCCATCAAAACGGTACTCGTCAGGAACAGTAAACTCGCGAATAAGAGGGAAATTAGCGCTTGCAACATCACGGGGGTAGGCTTCTTTAACCCTGGCCATGGTGAGTTCCATGTTGGATTGCCCTGAAGCTAAATAGACATCACCAAAGTACACGTCATTGATGCTTAGCGTTTCTTCTGCATCAATCTTTATTGAATGCGGTCCGCCAGCCTCTTGAGGAGGTAAGATCACGCACCAGCGGTTATCACTGACCACCACATTTTCAATCAGCGTGTTATTGAACCAAAGGCTAACGGTTTGCGCATCACTCGTCCCCGAAAATGCAACAGGCTGTTTTCGTTGAATAATTGCGCCATCTGAAATAAGGCGATGGACGGTGAGTGCCTGAACTTGCGTGCAAAAGCACAACACCAATAGTAGATACCGTACACCCATGGTTTACTCCCTTGTCGGCTGAACAGTTGCCCTATATGGAGGGAAAGCCCATTACATTAGGCAATGGGCTAAAGCGGTTGATTAGCGGCCAAAGAGTACCTGATTCACTTGGTTTTCAAGCAGTTCTTGTTTACCTGAAACAGGTTTGGGATCAAGGTTCTTTTGTGTCGCCATGTCTGCTAACGATGTCAATGTGAAATCACCATTTAGGATTTGTTTACCCATTGCGTCATCCCAACCTGCATAGCGCTTGGCTTTAGTATCGGCAATAAAGTCACTTTCGACGATCGCTGCCGCTTTTTTCAATCCAAGTGCACAGGTATCCATGCCACCAATGTGACCGTGGAATAGGTCAACTGGATCGATACTCTGACGTCTCAGCTTAGTGTCAAAGTTGAACCCCCCTGAGGTATACCCGCCATTTTTCAGAATTTCATAGCAAATCAAGGTCATTTCTTCTACGCTATTTGGAAATTGGTCGGTATCCCATCCAAGTTGAGCGTCGCCGCGGTTAGCATCAATGGAGCCAAAAATACCCAGTGCAAATGCCGTTGCAATTTCATGGTGGAAAGAGTGACCAGACAATGTCGCATGGTTGGCTTCAATGTTAACGGCAAACTCTTTCTCAAGACCGAACTCTTTGAGGAAGCCATATACCGTGGCGGTGTCGTAGTCATACTGGTGCTTCGTCGGCTCTTGCGGTTTGGGCTCTATTAACAATAGCCCATCGAAACCGATTTTATGCTTGTGCTCCACCACCATATTCATAAAGCGACCCAGCTGGGCTCTTTCACGCTTTAAGTCAGTATTAAGTAGGGTTTCATATCCCTCACGACCACCCCACAATACATAATTAGCGCCACCAAGTGTCTTCGTGGCATTCATTGCATGAAAAACTTGGGTTGCAGCGCGGGCAAAGATAGCTGGATCCGGATTAGTGGCTGCACCTGACATATAGCGAGGGTGACTAAACACATTTGCCGTTCCCCAAAGCAACTTCATCCCTGTTTCTTCTTGCTTTTGACCTAGAATATCGGTCATTTCACCAAAGTTGCGCACGTAGTCACTGATGGATTCGCCTTCCGGGGCAACATCAATATCGTGGAAACAATAAAAAGGCGCGCCTAACTTACCGAAAAACTCAAAGGCAACGTCTGCTTTTTGCTTGGCGCGTGCCATAGCATCACCCGCCTGTAGCCAAGGTCGCTGAAAAGTGCCGCCGCCAAACACATCGGCACCATCCCAACAGAAATTGTGCCAGTAACAAGAAGCGAACCTAAGGTGCTCTTCCATCGTTTTACCTAACACCACTTCTTGGGGATTATAGTGTTTGAAAGCGAGTGGGTTAGTTGACTCAGCACCTTCGTACTGGATGGGGCTGATGTCCTGAAAGTAGTCTGCCATATTTAGCTCCAAAATTTGGCCGAGTGGCCGTTGAATAATGACTGCAAATAATGTTCAAGCGCAGCCAATTGGGCAATTATGTTAATTTGAACGCGTCTTGTGTTTTTTATTAAAACAGAGGCTCAAGGCTAAAATAGAGTTCCCGGAATTTCTGACGTCGATGGTGATAATAGTCTCTTAATGACCGATTGGGCTCATACGCACCAATGCGATTAGGTACAGGGCATATATCAGAAATGGATTGCTGAGGATTAGAGGCGACTTGTGCTAATCGTGCTGCACCTAGTGCGGGTCCTACATCTCCCCCCTCGCGATAGTCCATGGGAACGCCTGATACATTGGCCAGTAATTGACGCCAATACACACTTTTCGCGCCGCCGCCTATCAGGCTAATACCCGCCACATTTACCCCACAATTGTGAACCACATCTATACCATCAGCTAACGCCATAGAAACTCCCTGGATCACCGCTTGAGCCATCTGTGCACGAGTGGTAGAAGCGGTCACACCGAAAAAGCCCGCTTTGGCATTCGGGTTATTGTGTGGCGTGCGTTCGCCCGTTAAATAGGGCAGAAAAAAAGGCGTGTCTGGATCATCTTCGCGGGTATTACTTTCTACATCTTCTAATAGGCTAGCGACATCCGGATAACCTGAATTATTGGCGAACCACTGAAGACAGCTTGCTGCGCTTAACACCACTGACATTAAATGCCAACGGTCAGGCATAGCATGGCAAAAACTGTGTACTGCCGATTCAGGTTTGCTACGAAAGTCTTTGGTGACAGCAAAGTAAACGCCTGAAGTACCCAGTGAAAGCATAGCTTGACCAGGTTCAACAATACCACAGCCTATTGCGCCGGCCGCATTGTCACCTGCTCCCGCTACAATTTCGACGGATTTCATCCCCCAGCGTTGGGCTAATGAATTGAATAAATACCCGGTTATAGCTGTGCCTTCATACAGTTTCGGCATGTGCGATTCATTCAGACCACATGCCATTAGCATGGACTGACTCCAATTCCGTTTCCCCACATCCAACCAACTAGTGCCTGCACTGTCTGACATATCTGAAGCAAACTCGCCACTGAGTTTGTAACGCAAATAATCTTTTGGCAGAAGTACTTTGGCTATTTGTTGATAAATGTCAGGTTCGTTGTCTTTTACCCAGAGTAGTTTTGGCGCTGTAAATCCCGGCATAACGATGTTGCCCGTAATGCTACGAGCATTTGAAACGGTTTTTTCGATATCACTGCACTGTTTAGCACTGCGACCATCGTTCCAGAGGATGGCGGGACGTAATACGTTGCCATGACGGTCTAACAAAGTAGCACCATGCATTTGACCTGCAAGGCCAATTGACTTTACTTGTTCCAGTGACATCTGGCTAGCCAGTTGATCTAGTGTCTCGCAGGTAGCTTGCCACCAGTCTTCAGGTTGCTGTTCAGACCATAGTGGTTTGGGCATAGAGACCGTTAAAGGGGCGCTCGCCGAAGCAACGACTTTTCCACTTTCATCAGTGACAATGGTTTTAACACCGGACGTGCCTAAATCTATTCCTATATACATATCAAACTTCAAGTAAAACGTTATACCGCGTATGCTGATTGCGAAAACATCAAATCGCAATTACGAAAATTTGTTATTATTTTGTTAATTTAAATTCGTTGTATTAGTATCCAAAAGGTAAGTAAAAAACATAAAAAATATTTACTGAATTTAGTTCAACGGGACACAGAACATGTTTGAACAAAAACACAGCATCACATTATTATTCAATGCCAATAAAGTCTACGACCGCCGTATCATTGCAGGGGTGGGGGATTACCTTCAAACCTCGAAAGTGGATTGGGATTTGTATCTTGAAGAAGATTTCATGGCGCGATTAGAACATCTGGATGAATGGAGTGGTGACGGTATTATTGCCGATTATGATAATCCAGAAATACAGGCGGCTTTGCAAAAAGCAAAGGTACCTGTTGTCGGTATTGGAGGGTCATACCAGAATCCGGCTGACTATCCCGATGTACCCTATGTGGCCACTGATAATCACGCATTAGTTCAAGCGGCATTTGAACACTTGCGACAAAAAGGTATTCAACGCTTTGCGTTTTATGGTGCTCCCGTGAACGAACACGCCCGTTGGGCACAAGAAAGAGAGAATGCCGTACTTGAGATAACGCGTGCTCAGGGTTACGAATGTTATGTTTACCGTGGCCATCCGGTTCGCCCGGAAACGTGGCAATATACCACCAAGCGTTTGGCTGATTGGCTAAAAAGCTTACCAACACCTATTGGCATTATTGCTGTCACCGATTCCCGCGCACGGCACCTACTACAGGTGTGTGATCACATTGGTATGATTATTCCCGATCAGATGGCTGTTATCGGAATTGACGATGACGAGCTTGCCAGATATTTAAGCCGGGTCAGCTTGAGTTCAGTAAGACAGGGCTGCTTTGAACTAGGTGAGCAAGCGGCTCGCTTATTACATAAAATGCTGAAGGGGCATAATGCACCTAAAAAGCCTATTTTGATCCCGCCTGAATGTGTTGCCGAGCGCCAATCAACAGACTTCAAAGCCATTAGTGATCCTCACGTTATGCAAGCCATGCATTATATTCGACAAAATGCGAGTCGCGGTATCAAGGTCGAGCAGGTGTTAGACTACGTTGGGGTATCACGTTCTAATCTGGAAAACCGGTTTAGGGAAGAACGGGGACACAGTATTCATACTGAAATACACAACGAAAAGCTTCAGCGCGCCTGCAAAATGTTAGAAAACAGCAGCGAGCCTACCTCGCAAATCGCAAAAATTTGTGGATATCCTTCGCTGCAATACATGTATGCCGTTTTCAAAAAGCACTTCAACCAGACACCTAAAGAGTACCGTGATGCTACCAGTCAGTCAGAAGAAAACGATACCTTGCTGAGAGTGTCTTAAGAGCGCGGGTGGGTTAGATATAGCTGGGTAAAACACGACACAGCAATAGTCTAACCGGCCTGATTCTGTGACTGATATCGTTGAAAAAACGCAATTCAAATTACTGTATTTCGTAAAGTTATCGCATTGAACGTACCTGACCTTTCACGTTAAATGCCATGTTCAATATGGTAAATGGATGGTTAATACATGTTAAAGCACTACCTTGCCTTGTTCATTGCAAGCAGTATGCTTATGCACTCTTCAATCAAGGCGAATGCGGTAATATTTGATTGGTTTGCGTACTCCACACCAGAACTTGAGCCTGCATTAGCGAAATCGCAATTTCGCAACCCAGTGTTGCCAGGGTTTTATCCCGACCCATCCATCACGCGAAAGGGCAAGGATTTCTACCTCGTCACATCAACCTTCGCTTACACGCCCGGCTTACCTATTTTTCACAGTAAAAATCTGGTTGATTGGCGTCAAGTAGGCTTTGCTTTGACTCGGCAGTCCGGTATCGACTTTGACGGTCTGTCTATTTCCAGAGGTATATTTGCCCCTACCATACGCTATTACAATGATGTGTTTTACCTGATCACTACAGCGGTAGACAGTGGCGGCAATTTTCTTTTAACAGCTAGGGATCCTGCAGGGCCTTGGTCAAAGCCAATTTGGCTTAAAGAGGTGGGAGGCATCGACCCAGATTTGTTTTTTGATGACAACGGCAAAGCCTATGTTACCCATAATGATGCCCCCCCCGGCGAGCCCCTGTATAACGGTCATCGCTCCATCTGGATGTGGGAATTAGATTTAACGACTAAAAGCGTCGTGGCTGGAACACGTCGGTTGCTGGTTGATGGAGGTGTGGATATCAGTCAAAGACCTGTATGGATTGAGGGGCCGCATATTTATAAAAAAGACGGTTGGTACTACCTCATCTGTGCAGAAGGGGGGACGGGGCCACAGCATTCCCAAGTGATTTTCAGAACGCGTTCTCTCGATTTACCTTTTGAACCCTACGCAGGTAATCCCATATTAACCCAACGTCATTTACCGTTTCCTAGAGAAAACGCTGTCGATGCGGCTGGACACGCGGATTTTATCCAAGGTCCTGATGGACGATGGTTTAGCGTATTTTTAGCCACTCGCCCTTACGGTGATAACCGTTACAACACTGGCCGGGAAACGTTTCTGTTGCCGATGCAATGGGAAGACGATTGGCCGACTATATTAACGCCAGATAAGGCTATTCCCTTATCCTTGCTCAAACCTTATCCCGAGATTGAGGGGCAGAGTACTAATTTCAATTCATGGCGAGATGATTTCTCTGAGCCTCAGCTCTCATGGCGATGGCAGGGGGTTCGTACCTTTGATAGAAGCTGGTTAACCCTAGAGGATGACCAGTTACACTTAGCACCGCTCGCTGCATCGTTAAGTACTGTAGAACAAGTGGCCTATATCGGTGTACATCAAGCACATTCGAGTTATGAGGTCTCTACGTCTGTTTTAGTCCCAGATGATGAGGATATCAGTGGAGGTTTAGTGGCATTTCAAAGTGAGGCCTTTCATTACTTCTTAGGGGTAAGTCGTGCAGAGAAGGGGGCAAGGGTATTTATAGAACGTACCATAGAAGGGGATTCTGCTGTGATTGCCACCGAATCACTGTCTGTGGCAGCAGGTGAGCCTGTTTATTTACGTATTTCAGGTCATGAGGGTGAAATACAGTTCTACTTCGGCGATATGTCGGGTTACACAGGTATCCCGTCACACAAAGAGATACCAGCGGCCAAAAAGCTCGATGGACGATTACTGAGTACGCAAACTGCAGGCGGCTTTGTGGGTACTACGTTGGGTTTACACGTGCGACAAGACTAACGGAGAGTATTATGTTTAAGCGAATGTGCGTACTGTTAATTGCAATGGTCATTGCTCAGTCATCCATGGCTTATGTTGTCTTTGAACCGTTCAAAGAGGGTTTCAGGGTAGCGGACAGTGAGACAAAGCAGGTCACCACCCTATGGGTGTCTCCAGACAGTAATATTGGCATTCAACTGGCTGCTAAAAACCTCCAGGCTGATATCAAGCGAGTCACTGGATTAGAACCCCCTATCGTCAACGATGTTAATTTACTAAACAGACATAGCGTACTGATTGGCGAGCGAGGTAAAGCACCGCTTATAGATAAACTCATCTCCCAAGGCGAAATCAGGATTGATGAGCAGGCTAACCACTGGGAAGGTTACCAACTCAACCTGGTTACTAATCCTTTACCACATGTTGAAAAAGCCTGGGTTATCAGTGGATTTGACCGCCGAGGCACCATCTACGGTATTTACGACTTATCTGAAAAAATGGGGGTATCGCCCTGGTATTGGTGGGCAGATGTACCCGTGGTTCAACGCAAAACGGTTTACCTTACTGCACAAACTCCATTGAGCGATGCGCCCAAAGTAAAATATCGCGGTATTTTCCTAAATGATGAAGCGCCTGCTTTATCAAGTTGGACACACGAGAAATTTGGCGGATACAACGCTGAGTTCTATCAGCACGTGTTTGAGTTGTTGTTGCGATTAAAAGCGAATTTTCTGTGGCCCGCTATGTGGAATAACGCCTTTGCCGACGATGATCCGCAGAATATGTATCTCGCTCATGATATGGGAATAGTAATGAGCACTTCACACCACGAGCCTATGATGCGCGCTGACAAAGAATGGAATCGCCATGGCAGTGGTCCGTGGGAATATTCTACCAACCCTGAAAAGTTGTACGAATTCTGGGTGGAAGGAGCAAAGCGCTATCAAGACAAAGATGCCATATTTACTTTGGGTATGCGCGGCCAAGCCGACACGCCAATGAGTGAAGGCGAAAATATCGGTTTGCTAGAGCGTATTGTGAGTGACCAACGGGAGATCCTTGCTAAGCACATCGACAAACCCATCAATGAAATCCCACAGGTATGGGCATTGTACAAAGAAGTCCAGGGCTTTTATGAACGTGGAATGCGCGTGCCAGAAGACGTTACGCTTCTTTGGGCTGATGATAACTTCGGCAATATTCGCCGCTTGCCCACTCAGGAGGAAGACGGGCGCGAAGGTGGCGCGGGTGTCTATTACCATTTTGATTATGTCGGGGGACCTCGCTCCTATCGTTGGATAAATACTGTGCCTCTGGGCAAAGTATGGGAACAAATGAACTTGGCGTGGGAATATGGCGCAGATCGCATTTGGATAACCAATGTGGGTGACTTGAAGCCTATGGAGTTACCCATTAGCTTCTTTTTAGCCCAAGCGTGGGACCCAACCCGCTATGATGAAAACTCTCCTGCGACTTTTACCCGTCAATGGGTGGACAAGCAATTTAACGGTCAGTATGTTAAGGAGATCAGTGACTTATTGACAACTTATACGCTGCAAAATGGTTCAAGAAAACCGGCTGCTATTTCACCTGAGACATACAGCATCCTCTACTACGACGAAGCCGATCGCGTAAGTAGCAAACTTGAAGCCGCTTCGGCTTTAGCCAAATCGCTGTATGAAAAAATAGATAGGGCATACCGCGATACTTTTTTTCAGTTAGTAGGCTATCCGATGTGGGCCACTCAGACCCTCTTTGAACTCAATCGTTCACAGGCATTAAATAGACTTTATGCAGAGCAAGACAGAGCTTCCACTAACGCAGCGGCGGCTAAAGTGAATGAGTGGTTTGCCCGTGATGAAACACTGAAAGCGCAGTACCACACTTTAAAAGATGGGAAGTGGGATCACATGATGTCACAACCCCATATTGGGTTTGTACATTGGCGTAATCCTCCTGCTAACCTCCCGCCTGTGGTACATACAAAAGCACTGGCGAATCCGTCCGTTGCGGATATGGGGGTCGCGGTCGAAGGGAGTAGACACTACTGGCCGGCCAACGAAGGGCTAGGACAGTCACTGGCATTACCCCCGTTTACATTATGGGGTGAGAGTACGCATTCATTCACGGTGTACAATCGCCAATCTCTGCCATTTACGTGGCAGGCTAAACCGTCGGACTCTTGGATAAAGTTATCTCATCAGCAAGGCGAGATAACCTCTGATCAAACCATCAAGGTGCACATTGACTGGCAGGCACTTCCTCCAGGTACCCATACCGGCTCTATTGTTGTCACTGGAACAGGTTGGGGTGGAGCGTCTATTGAAGTCATAGCCAACAAAGCTGAATTGCAGAGCTTGCCTCAATCTGGTGATTTTATTGAAGGAGATGGATATATTTCCGCACAGGCCGTCAGTGCCAACGTTGCCAACAGCAAAGAGGGCCAATGGAAGCACATTGCAGTTCACGGACGAACCGGAACAGCCATGCACAGTGTGGTTGCACCTTATACCACCTTGGAAATAACAAATGCGCCAGCCCTGAAATTTCCGCTCTTCTTTACCTCAACGGGCACGTTTGAATTACAGATGCAATTATCCCCATCACTTCCATTTGATACCAAGACAGGAATTAAACTGGCGGTGGCATTGGACAATAAATTGGTTGATGTTGTGGAACTGCCCTCACAATCGGATAAGAAGTGGTGGGAAAAAGGCGTGCTTGATAACGTAAAAGTGTTGACGTTGGACCTACCCATACCTACGACTGGACAGCATCAGCTTGCCATATATGGATTGACTTCTGGTGCTGTATTACAAAAGATTGTGGTTAATACAGGTGGGTTAAAGCCGAGTTATTTAGGTCCGCCAGAAAGACGCCATAAAAAGTGATAGCACAGTACGCAATCACTCTTAACAGAGGAAAAAGAACACTATGACACATCGATGGGGTGTAATCGGACCGGGAAATATCGCTCAAACGTTTGCTGATGCATTGCGTCATCTCCCACAGGGAGAACTGTATGCAATAGCCAGCAGAGATCCCCATCGTGCAAGTCAGTTTGCTCAAAATAACGGGGCGAAAGTGACCTATGATAGCTATCAGGCGTTGCTGGAGGATCCCAACGTAGACATAGTTTACATTGCGACGCCGCACAGTCACCATTTCCCCGTGGCGATGCAAGCGCTCAAAGCCCAGAAAAATGTACTGATAGAAAAGCCGCTCACCGTCAATAGTGCGCAAACCCGTCAACTGGTGGCCTTAGCAAAAGCGAACAATTGCATTTTTCAGGAGGCGCTCTGGAGTCGCTTTATGCCATGTTTCGCCACAGTCAAAACATGGATAGCGGACGGAAAAATAGGGGCGCTACAGTATATTACGTCTCAAATTGGATTCTCGTTTAGTGGAGAACCAACCCACCGACTCCTCAATCCGGCCTTAGCGGGTGGAAGCTTACTGGATTTGGGGATATACAGTGTCAGCTTAAGCCAGTTTATCATCGGTCAAAACCCGGTATGCATTAGCGCTATGGCATCGCCTGAACAGGGTGTTGTTGATCACAATACCTTTGTGACTATGCACTATCAAAGTGGCGTAACCAGTCAATTTGTCAGCACCATAGATGCGCAATGCAGCAATGTGATGACCATTCACGGCAGCAAAGGTTTTATTCATTTGCCCAGTCGATTCTGGGAGGGTAAACAGTGCAGTTTGTGGGTAGACGATGAGTGTGTAGAAAATCAGCAATTCACCCATCAAGTGAACGGTTTTGAGTATCAGATTGCAGCCACCATGGCGTTAGTGGAAAAGGCTCACCAGCAAAGAGCAGGTATAGACACCACGGAAATGACAAAAAACCTAAAAGCAAAAAATGCAAAAGAGAATATCGAGCTGTGTGACCCCTGTATGAACCACGCCGATAGCATTGCCGTGATGGAAACCTTAGATAGCATTCGAGATATTATCAAGTTGCGCTACGGCGATGATATAGAAGCGCTGTAGTTGCTTGTATCGCAAAAAAACATTAAAAAACCTCCATCAGTAGGATGAGTACATGATGGAGGTCTTCACATTATGAGAACGGGCTTAAGAGCCCAGATAACCTAGCTTAAAACAAAAGGCCTAACCTTCCATGTGTTCCAATTCTTTACCCTTGGTTTCGTGCACCAATTTTATAACAAAGAATACCGACAACAACGCGAATAACGCGTAGAAACCGTATGCGCCTGCCAGGCCAATGCCAGCTAATAGCATGGGGAATGTATAGGTAATAACGAAGTTCGAACCCCATTGTACCAATCCGCTGACGGCCAAGCCGGAGCCGCGAATTTGATTGGGAAACATTTCCCCTAACATCACCCACATAACGGGCCCCCAAGACAAGTTGAAGAAGAACACATATAAATTAGCTGCTACCAGGGCTGTCGTTCCCCATTCTCCCAAAATCAGTTTACCGTCGGCAGACTGGGACGCATTGAGAAACGCCAGCACCATAACTGAGAGCGTTACTGTCATGCCAATGGAACCCCATTTCAGGAGAGGCTTACGGCCTATTTTGTCAATGACCAACAGGGTGATAACACAAGCAGCAATACTAATTGCACCGCTCAATACGTTGATTAGAAGGGCATCAGACTCTGAAAAGCCCACCGCTTGCCACAATACTGCGCCGTAATAAAAAACGACATTAATACCGACTAATTGTTGGAACGTTGCCAATCCAATCCCCACCCAAACGATAGGGCGAATTTTACCTGTCGCTTTCACCTTAAGATCAGATAAACGGGGCTGATGGTCACTGGCCAGTGACTGTTTAATTTCTGCAAGTTTCAACCTTGCCGCATCGTCACCCAACAGTTTCGAAAGTACGGCAGTCGCTTTGGGAATGTTACCATTAGAAACTAAAAATCGCGGGCTTTCAGGGATGAACCACAACAATAAAAAGAACGCAAAGGCAGGGATAAGCTCAATCCAGAACATCCAGCGCCAGGCAGCGAAGTCCATCCACAGTGTATTTGTCGACCCTTGCGCTTCACCTGCTAGCAGGTAATTACTTAAAAATGCTGCGAACAAACCACTGATAATGGCAATTTGTTGAATACTGGTTAGCATGCCGCGATAGCGAGCTGGAGACACTTCAGATATGTAGGCTGGCGCCATCACCGACGCTGCGCCAACCGCCAAGCCTCCTAAGATACGATAAAAAACAAACTCAAAGGACGAGCTGGCGACACCCGAGCCCCATGCACTGACAATAAATAAGACTGCTGCCACTATGAGTAAGGTACGTCGGCCGTATTTATCGGCAAAGCGACCCGCGAAAAAGGCTCCTACTGCGCAGCCCAGCAACATACTTGACACGTTAAACCCCGTGCCTGCACTGGCAGAATTGAACGCCCGTTGCAGGCCATCGACAGTGCCGTTGATAACACCGCTATCGAAACCAAATAAGAAGCCGCCGATAGTGGCAACAATACTGATAAATATTACAAAACCAATATTGTCGTTGCTAACTTCGGCAGTGGATGTGTTGAGGGTTGTTTCCATTACAGTTACTGCTCCATGTATGGGTCGATGGTCACAATCGTGCCATCAGGGTGGTAAGTCAGTTCAGTCATCTTGACGCTACGTAGGTGAGTTTTCCCCCCTGACAACGAACTGTCGTGATAAAACAAGTACCACTTGTCTTTAAATTGCGCAATAGAATGGTGGTTCGTCCAACCCAATACTGGATTTAAGATCACGCCTTGATAAGTAAACGGACCGTAAGGATTGTCGCCTATAGCGTAGACAATTTTGTGCGTATCGCCTGTGCTATAAGACAAGTAGTATTGACCTTTATATTTATGCATCCAGGCAGCTTCAAAGAAACGACGGTCATTATCTTCCTGCAATATAGGTGTACCGTCTTTATCTAAAATCGCAATTTCCTGGGGTGCTTCAGCAAAGGACAACATATCGTCGGCCATTTTCGCAATGCGAGGTTTAACCGCTGGTGCATCGTCTGCAGGATAGACGTCTTGTGGATTGTACTGGCCTCCTTCATAGCGTTGAAGTTGTCCTCCCCAAATACCCCCGAAATACATGTAGTAGCTGCTATCATCATCTTTGAATACGGCAGGGTCCATACTGAAGCTACCTTCAATTGGTTCGCTTTGCGCGGTGAAGGGGCCATACGGCTTGTCACTCGTAGCAACGCCGATGTGAAAAATATCTTGTTTGTCTTTCAATGGGAAATACAGATAGTAGGTGCCGTCTTTGTGTGCCGCATCAGGTGCCCAAAGCTGTCGACCAGCCCAAGGAATGTCGTCAACCGACAAAGCTACACCATGATCAGTGACTTCTCCCCCCACTTCATCCATCGACAATACGTGGTAATCGCGCATGTCAAAATGGTCGCCGTTATCATTTTCAGGAATTCCTGATTCTACGTCGTGAGATGGATAAATATATAGACGTCCTTCGAATACATGGGCAGAAGGATCTGCCGTGTAAATGTGAGTGACCAGCGGCTCAGCTAATCCACTTTTTAATTGAGTGGGTGCTTTCTCGCTGGTTGGTGAAGGGGTGGCCACGGTATTAGGCTCACCTTCTGTTTTCATTGCTGGTTGGCAAGCAGAAATAAAAAGTGCTGATAGCACTGCAGAAAGTGTCACTTTATAAGAATGTTGATACGTCACAACACGCTCCCTGAATGTTAACTGATGACAGCATAAAATAATGCAGTGATGCGAGGACGAGAGCAATGTTACTAGTCTGTAAAACTAGAAAAAGATAAAGAGCTATCGAATAACATAAAATTTACATTGGTGAGATAGTTAGAGCAACACGCTCTAATCAGCATGATTCAATTGTTTTCTCGTGAAACTCCTAATGTATTTAATGACTATATTTTGTGCATGAAGCAATAGGGAGATATGTGGTAGGATCCGCAGCCCTTTTGGCTAAGGGGAAATTTGACACTTATAAGTTTGATATTGGTTTTTGAAACGTCCTTATAAATGTGTTCAAGCAATTGAAATGTGAGAGATGAGAAAAGTGACAGACGTAATAAAGAAGTTGGACAGTGCCGATAAACTAGCCTTTAACCGCAAATTGTCAGTCGCTCCAATGCTGGATTGGACTGATAGGCATTGCCGTTATTTTTTACGTTTAATGTCAAAGCATACTTTGCTATATACCGAAATGGTGACCACAGGCGCTATTATTTATGGCAAAGGTGATTATTTAGGTTTTAACACAGAAGAACACCCTGTCGCGGTTCAGCTCGGTGGCAGCGACCCCTCTGATATGGCGAGATGTGCGGTGTTATCACAGGAACGCGGCTACGATGAAGTGAATATTAACGTAGGGTGTCCCAGTGATAGAGTGAAAAATGGGAGCTTTGGCGCCTGTTTGATGGCCCAACCTGAAGTAGTTGCCAACTGCGTTAAAGCTATGCAGGCTGAAGTGGATATTCCTATTACGGTTAAATGTCGTATTGGTATTGACGACATGGATGAAGACGAAGATTTTGCCCGCTTTATCGATACGGTGGCCAATGCGGGTTGTGATACCTTTATCGTGCATGCCAGAAAGGCGTGGTTGCAAGGGCTCAGTCCTAAAGAGAATCGCGAAATTCCACCTCTGAATTACCCCCGTGTGCACCGCTTAAAAGCAGCGTACCCTGATTTGTCTATCAGTATTAACGGCGGAATCAAAACCATTGATGACGCTGTGTCCCAGTTAGCGCTGGTCGATGGGGTGATGATGGGGAGAGAAGTCTATGCTAATCCCTATATTTTAAGTCATGTTGATCACACTGTGTTTGGTGATACCTCTGATGAAATAATTTCTCGCCGAGACATCGTTATGCAAATGCAAGCCTATATTGAGCAACAACAGGATACTTATTTTAAACCTTGGCATGTGGCTCGGCACATGTTGGGATTATTCCAGGGGCAGGCAGGTGGCAGAATCTGGCGCAGATATCTCAGTCAAAATGGCACGGGAAAATCACCAGATCCAGATTTACTGATGAATGCGCTGGATACTGTAGAAAAAGCACAGAAGGAAGTAGCTGATTACAATGGTCAAAAAGGCTAATAAGATGGTCTTTTTGACTAAAGTTTAATTATTGTACAGTTTGTGTGTGTTTATTCTGCATGGGTATTTTTTTAAATAATTCATAAAAATTAGGTGTTTATCGACTTTTTTGGATCTTGGCACGGCTCTCGCTATCTGATAAGTATCGCAACGACAGCGTGTTGTTGCACTGACTTAACTTTCGAGGGAATTTATGAAAACTTCACTAATTGCAGCAACTATACTTTCAGCAAGCATGATGAGTGGCGCAGCGAGCGCGCAAGAGTCGGTGCTTCAATCGCTTCTTTCAGACATGGTAAGCACGGCGGTAACAATGACAGCTAACGAAATTACGGCTGACGTTTATCAAACCGTGGCGAATACATCGTACCACTTTGAGTTAGATTCGAATAAAGCGGATGGTGCAGGGAAAGTAAGCGTAACGGACTTGGTGGTTAAATCCGATAACAACCAAGGTGACGATAAGAAAAACGCCGACTAACTATTCACTTTTAGCTTCAGCACTCTACTAAAAAGCCGGTCAGATTATCTGACTGGCTTTTTTGATCATAGCGTATATGGCTTGTATAAACTGACTATAGCTCAACTGTTTAACGGTCCCTTACTGCTATAGCCCAATATCCTTGTAATTCTATTAGTTCAATTCACCCACGAGTGTGGGTAAACAACACAGCAATATTACTCTATTTACCTCTATTGATTTGTGCTGGCAACATCCAGCGGTAAAAGCTAGTGCATTTAATGATAATGGTCAAAATGACAAGTCAATGTGGTTAAAAAAACCAAAAAATAGTAAAGGGGTTTTAGGATTCTAGAATGAAGATCTTGGATTATTCGATAAGTCTTTATAATTCAAATAGATAATTAGTTGGCACGACGCTTGTAATAGTAAAAGGGTAATGAGTAAAAATGAACGGATTCCAGAATGAGCACAATGAGTATCAACCTCAACTGGAAACCAATCATATTCTAAACGGAGAAATGATCATGGGTATGTTTTCGCGAATTAATGACATTGTGCAAGCCAACATCAATGCAATGCTAGATAAGGCTGAAGATCCAGAAAAAATCATTCGATTGATTATTCAGGAAATGGAAGAAACATTAGTTGAAGTGCGTACAGATGCTGCGCGATACATTGCTCAGCAAAAAACACTAAACCGCCATATAGCGGCAACTACCAAACAAATCGATGGTTGGCAGGACAAAGCTCAGCTTGCCATGAATAACGATAAAGAGTCGTTAGCAAAAGCAGCGCTGGTAGAAAAGCAAAAATACGTTGCCAAACTTACTTCCTTAGAGGAACAGCTGTCGCATTTGACTGAAACGATTGAAAAAATTCAGCAAGATACTTCGCGTTTGAATACCAAGTTGGCAGAGGCGAAAGCCAAGCAAAAAACCTTAGTTCAACGGAAGAATACTGCTCATACACGCTTAAAAGTAAAACAGGCCGATCACGAAAGTAAAATTGATGATGCCATGATGCGGTTTGAAAATTATGAGCAACGAATTGATTACCTGGAAGCACAAGTCGACGCCTATGACTTGGCGAAAAGCAGCGAGGCCAATTCGCTGCAAGCACAGTTCGATGCGATGGAAAACGACGAAACCATCGAAAAAGAGCTTGCCGAACTGAAGAAGAAAAAGGTCGCGTAGTCGACCTACTTCTAAGAAGCCGGCTCATGCCGTTGTCAGCAAAGTAAAGTTTAGTGGAGAGAGAACATGAAAATATCATCGCAAAAACGTATGTACAGAGATTTGGATTCAGGCGTTATTTCAGGTGTGTGTGCCGGCGTGGCGCGTTACTTTGACATTGACGCAGTATGGGTTCGTGCAGCAGCAGTCGTTGGCTTATTTGTAGCCACCCCAGTAACTTTATTAGCCTATATTGCCGCTGTTATTTTATTGCCGAGGATGGGCTAATGAAAAACTTTCTAATTGCATTAGTCATCGCCATTATATTGGTGAATTGTTTGGGAAGTTTAGTCGATAGCTGGTTAGGGATGCATATTGTAATGTCTGACGAACTTCTCAGCCCATGGGAAAACATTGCAGTACTTTCAGTCGTAGGTGTGGTACTGGCAATCGTTGGGTTTGTGGTAGCAGTGAGTGTACTTGGAACTATCTTTTTGGCGCTAGGTGCAGGTCTTGTGGCACTGTTGGCGGTAGGTGTAAGTGCTTTTTGGCCAATTATTCTGATTGGTATTGCACTTTATGCACTGAAAAATCGAAAAAGTGCACGGTATAGACAAGAAAATGGGCACAATATGCGCCATACTTTATAGCAATTATTAATGAAATTAAGTTGTGTATGGTGGGTAAAAAATGGTGTTATAGGCCAAACCGTCACAACGGTTTAGAATTTTTAGATTACGTAATAATCATATAGCTGGCGAATGCCGGCTTTATGTCATTTGAAAGGAAGGGTGGTGTTGATATGAGACAATCTATTAACGCGAGATGGATAGCAATTGTCACTGCGGTAATTTTAGTGCTGTTATTGTTGGTAGGATGGTACTGGAGTATATCACCTGATATTTATGACGTTAGGCAACGCGTTGAACAAAACGCCGAGGTAACAAATCCTACGAAAATAGCTGGCTATACGTTAACAAGTACCATGATTGATGTATCGGAAACACTATTGGACAAGCCTGGTGGATATCTATCAAATGACATTACCCCCCCAGGCCTTTTTCTCGACAATATGCCGGCCTGGGAATTCGGTGCCCTTGAAATGGTTAGAGATTTAGCGTTATCTATGCGAAAAGACTTTAGCCGTTCGCAGTCTCAATCAATTGAAAATGCTTTTTTGACCAAAGCACACCCTAAGTTCAATATGGATCACAAGAGTTGGGCTCTACCTTCTTCTGAATCAAGCTACGCCGACGGTATTGCGCTGTTAAAGCAGTATCGAGATGAGCTTGCCAATACTCGTCACTCTGACAGTCAGTTCTACACCCGTGCCGATAATTTGCGCGAATGGTTGAAACAAGTAGAAAAACGTTTGGGTAGCTATTCCCAAAGGCTTAGTGCCAGCGTAGGATCTGCCCGTATTAATACCGACTTGGCGGGTGATTCAAATGCACGACAGTCTTCTCCGGTAGCAAGCCAGCGCGTAGTTAAAACCAGTTGGTGGAAGTTAGATGACAATTTCTATGAAGCCCGTGGTGCAACATGGGCACTGTTACATTTTTTAAAAGCGGTAGAAATTGAGTTTTATGATGTACTGGAAGACAAAAATGCTTTGGTGAGCCTTCAACAGATAATCAGAGAACTTGAAGCGACTCAGCAAACGGTGTTTAGCCCGATGATACTTAATGGCAGTGGCTTTGGTATGTTAGCTAATCACTCGTTGGTTATGGCTAACTATATTTCCAGAGCGAATGCCGCTTTAATAGAACTTTCAGAACTGCTTAATCAAGGATAATTAATGAAAAAAAGTCTTTTAGCTGCTGCATTAGGATGCGTATTAGTATCGACAGCATCTCAAGCAGACACTATCGCCGGAGTGTACGTGGGTGCACAAGCATGGCAATCGGATACCAGCGGCGGCTTTGCTGATAACAACAATACTGCTGATTTTAATTTTGATGATAAGACGAATACTTCACTTTATATCGCCTTTGAGCACCCTGTTCCCTTTGTACCCAACGTGAAAGTCATTCGCACTTCATTAGATAACTCAGGGTCGACCTTACTTACGTCGAGTTTCACCTTTGACGGTCAGCTGTATACTGAAAATAGCCGCGTAGATACTGACGTGGAAATAGACTCTACTGATTTTATTTTATACTACGAGTTATTTGATAACGATTTGGTTAGCTTCGATCTAGGGTTAAACGCGAAGTATATTGATGGCGCTTTATTTGTCGTTGACAGTGCGAGCAACACACAAGGCAATACCGAGTTTTCCGGCATTGTGCCAATGGCCTATTCAAAGCTTCAAGTAGGTTTGCCTTTTACTGGCCTGTCAGCCTACTTCGAAGGCAGTTACCTGTCTTTTGACGACCACGAACTCAGTGATTATCAGGCGGCTATTCAATATTCTTTTATTGAAAGTATTGCGGTGGACATGACGTTACAAGTGGGTTACCGAAATGTCACGGTGGATATTGAAGATCTAGATGATGTCTATGCGGATATGGAATTCGACGGTGTATTTGCTGGTTTAGAGCTACATTTCTAAGTGATCTAATTTCAAATTTGAAAGGCGTAACCGACATTTGGTATACGCCTTTTTTATTTCAATTCTATTTTTAAGTACTTTCCGTAATAAAAAAGTTTCATTTATTCTTTTCTCTTCTTGAAGAAAGTCGTTAGCCTTAGCGTCATTGATAAAAGGCTAAAAGACTATGTCACAAGATTCTAATTCGAACTCAGCGCCAGGGGCGGTATTAAACGAACAGCAGTGGAATGCGATAACGCAAGCCATAGCAGGGCTAAATCGTGATCAACTTACATGGGTAAGTGGCTACGTGGCGGGCATGGCTGCTGCACAAGGCGGCGCAGTCGCACCTGTATTGGCTACAGCGTCACAGTCTGCACAAGATGCCCCCACGTTGACGATTTTATATGGCTCGCAAACAGGTAACGCCAAAGGTGTGGCTGCCCAGTGTCAGGCGAAGGCTGAGGAGGCGGGATTTAACAGCAAATTGATCAGTATGGCAGATTACAAACCGCGTAATCTAAAAGCTGAAACCCATGTAGCTGTTTTCGTGAGTACCCATGGTGAGGGAGATGCACCCGATGATGCCATTGAATTACACGAATTTTTGGCAGGGAAGAAAGCCCCTAAACTCAGCAATACCCAATATGCCGTTTTAGGGTTAGGTGACAGCAGTTACGAATTTTTCTGCCAAACAGGCAAAGACTTTGATGCTCGCTTAGCCAAGATAGGTGGAAAGGCCATTATTGCCCGCGAAGACTGTGATGTGGATTACGAAGCGCAGGCTGACAGCTGGCTTACTAAGCTAATAGACGCGTTAAAAGAGGATTTTAGTGCGACTTCAGCACCTGCGGTAGCGGCGCAAACAGGTGCGGCTGTACAAAGTACTGCAGCCCAAACCTATACCAAAAAGGCACCGTTTAAAGCGTCACTCATTGAATCGCAAAAAATTACTGGCCGTGATTCTGTAAAAGATATTCGTCATATTGAGATCAGTCTGGAAGACTCAGGTATTACTTACCAGCCTGGGGATGCGCTAGGGGTATGGTTTAACAACGCCGCTTCACTCGTAGAGGCGTTTTTATCGGTACTTTCACTTGATGGCAATACCGAAGTAACGGTATCTGATGAGAGTATGACACTCAGTCAAGCACTGACGTCTAAGTTAGAACTGACTTTGAGCTATCCTAATTTCATTAAGTCTTATCAAGCTGCTACAGGTTCACAGAGCCTTGCTGCACTAATGGAAGATAAAGCGCAGCTTCGCACCTACATGGCTGAACGCCAGATTATTGATATTGTACGGGATCATCCAGGAAGTCTATCTGCGCAGCAATTGGTTGATTCACTGCGCCCGCTTACCCCCCGTTTGTATTCAATCGCATCGAGCCAGGCAGAAGTTGAAGACGAAGTGCATCTCACCGTTGCCCACGTCGATTACGAAGCGTTCGGTTACCGCCATCAAGGTGGCGCCTCGGGCTTTTTATGCGAGTACTTAAAAGAAAACGGTGATGTGGATGTATTTGTAGAAAGTAACGATAACTTCCGCTTACCGAGCGATCCCAATACAGCCGTCATTATGGTTGGGCCGGGGACGGGCATTGCGCCGTTTAGAGCGTTTATGCAAGAACGCGATGCACAAGGTGCAGAAGGTAAAAACTGGCTGTTTTTTGGCAACCCGCATTTTACACAAGATTTTCTTTATCAAGTGGAGTGGCAGGGATACGTCAAAGGCGGCCTGTTAGACAAAATTACATTGGCATTCTCTCGTGACCAAGAAGAAAAAATATACGTTCAGCATCGTTTGGTGGAAAACGGTAAAGAAGTATATGAATGGCTAGAGCAAGGCGCACATTTTTACGTGTGTGGCGATGCTATGCACATGGCAAAGGATGTGGAAAGCGCACTAATTACTATTGTGCAAGAGCACGGTGGCAAGTCAGAAGCTGACGCGAAGGCCTACATTGTTGAGTTACGAAAAGCGAAACGTTATCAGAAGGATGTCTATTAATGAGTAACGAAAAATCACCCTTTATTGTTGAAGGCAAACTGGCTGACAACGAACGCTTGAAGCGTGAAAGTAACAATTTACGCGGTACTATCGAAGCCGATTTGAAAGATGATCTTACTGGCGGATTTACTGCCGATAACTTCCAACTAATTCGTTTCCATGGCATGTATCAGCAAGACGATCGAGACATTCGAGCAGAGCGTGCGAAACAAAAGTTAGAGCCCCTGCACAATGTCATGCTTCGCGCCCGCTTACCTGGGGGAGTCATTACACCGCAGCAGTGGTTGGCCATCGATAAGTTTGCTGCCGATCACACTATTTACGGCAGTATTCGACTCACCACCCGTCAAACGTTCCAGTTTCACGGTGTTTTGAAGCCGAAGATTAAGTCTATGCATCAGATGCTCAATAAAGTGGGGATCGACTCCATCGCCACAGCAGGTGACGTAAACCGCAATGTATTGTGTACGTCAAACCCAGTGGAATCGGCGCTTCACGTAGAAGCATTTGAATGGGCGAAGAAGATAAGCGAGCACTTGCTGCCTAAAACGCGAGCCTATGCTGAAATCTGGCTAGATGGCGAAAAAATAGAAACCACCGAAAAACCGGTCGAGCCTATTTTGGGTGACAACTATCTGCCTCGTAAGTTTAAAACTACCGTGGTTATTCCACCGCAAAACGATGTAGACGTTCACGCAAATGACCTGAACTTTGTTGCGATTGCCAATAACGGTAAGTTGGTTGGATTTAATGTGTTAGTGGGTGGTGGACTGGCTATGACCCACGGTGACAAGAGCACTTACCCTCGCAAAGCGACCGATTTTGGATTTATTCCATTGGAAAAAACACTTGAGGTGGCAGCTGCAGTAGTGACGACACAGCGCGATTGGGGTAACCGAGTTAATCGCAAAAATGCCAAGACCAAATATACCCTAGAGCGCGTAGGCGTCGAAAACTTTAAAGCAGAAGTTGAAAAGCGTGCTGGTGTTGCGTTTCAAGACAGCCGACCTTATGAGTTTACCGGGCGTGGCGATCGCTTTGGCTGGGTTGAAGGTATAGATGGCAAGTATCACCTCACGGTATTTATTGAAAATGGCCGTATCTTGGATTATCCGAACAAGACCTTAAAAACGGGCTGTGCCGAGATAGCTAAAATACACCAAGGCGATTTTCGCTTGACCGCTAATCAGAATTTAATCATTGCAGGTGTAGCACCTGAGGATAAAGACACTATTGAAGCTTTGGCGCGTGAGCATGGCTTGATTGCGCCTACTATTTCAAACCAACGCCTCGACTCAATGGCATGTGTAGCATTACCTACGTGTCCATTAGCCATGGCAGAAGCAGAACGCTATCTACCCGATGCCGTGACCGAGCTGGAAGGTTTACTGGCGAAGCATGGATTAGCAGAAGATAGCGTGATTTTCCGTGTCACTGGTTGTCCGAATGGCTGTGGTCGTGCCATGTTGTCGGAAGTTGGTTTAGTGGGTAAAGGTCCGGGTAAATATAACCTACATTTAGGTGGTAACCGAGAGGGCACACGTATTCCACGTATGTACCGCGAAAATATCAGTGAACAAGAGATCATGGCAGAGCTTGATACGCTTATACGTCAGTGGGCTACAAAGCGCAATGATGGCGAAGCCTTTGGTGATTTTGTCGTTCGCGCTGGTATCGTTAAACCAGTAATAGACTCCGCACGGGATTTCTATGACGCATAGTTCAGCTACATCGCAGCAACCATTGTCACTTGATATCAGCAAAGAGGCTTTAGCAGATATCAACGAAACCTTGGAAAACATGACGGCGCAAGAACGAGTTACTTGGGCGCTTGAACACTTACCAGACACGCACATTGTCTCATCGAGCTTTGGCGCGCAGTCAGCGGTAATGCTGCATATGCTTACGCAGGCACAGCCAGATATTCCGGTTGTGCTTACTGATACAGGCTACCTTTTCCCGGAGACTTACACATTCATTGATGAATTGGTTCAAAAACTGAACCTCAACTTGCATGTCTACCGGGCTGATTTGTCTTCAGCCTGGCAGGAAGCAAGGTTTGGTCGTCTGTGGGAACAGGGGCTAGAGGGGATTGAACAGTACAACAAGATGAACAAAGTAGAGCCCATGCAACGTGCATTGTCTGAACTGAAAGCCGGCACCTGGTTTGCTGGATTACGGCGCAGTCAGTCTGATACGCGTGGCAAGCTTCCGGTATTACAAAAAGTGGGCGAGCAATTTAAGGTTTATCCTATTATCGACTGGAGCAACAAAGACCTGCACTATTACCTGAAAGACAACAATCTTGCATACCACCCCTTGTGGGAGCAAGGCTATGTTTCCATAGGTGATTGGCATACTACTCAATCCCTTGAAGAGGGCATGAGCGAGCAAGATACTCGATTCTTTGGATTGAAACGAGAGTGTGGTTTGCATGAATTTGGCGATGGCATTTAACTGCAATCACCACCATAAACACGAAGGCGCTACGAGATATCGAATGCGCCGCTTAATACATTTTTAAGTGCCGCAATATATTGCTCGTTAGGGGTCTTGCCCACCAAAGTGAAAAGTTCACTGCCAATTGGCGTAAATTTATAGTAGACCAAAGCTACACCAGAGGTTCTACAAGTAAGATGAAAATTTGCATTAATACAACGCAAAGCTATTTTCTGGCCTTCACTATATTCACCACTTTCAATTTCACTGGCATAAATAAGTTTCATCTCTTGTAGTGAGAGCAAATCAGGATAACTCAAACCCACTGTGGCAAGGTTGACTTGTTCAGGTAAAGGGCGTTTTAAAAAGGAAAGCAACCCCTTACGGCGGTGGTAACCTACCAATATGCGGGGCACAGGATCATTGTTTCTTTTACTTGCTACACTCACGGCACGGGCAAAAACCTTGGCATCGCGATGGGTTAAGGTTTTTAATAACTGTAACGTTCTAAGAGAAAAACTGCCAGGCCTAGCGACTTCTACGGCGAAAATCTTGCCCCACAGTTCCTGCATGGGGGGACTGTGAATTTCTTCTGCCATTGAACTAAAAGTAAAAAACCAGTCAGGATCGAGATTCTCGCTGGTTTGTTCGTTGATTGCTACATTTAGTGCTATATTTAAAACAGCTTGAAGATTGTTGGCCTTTTGGGTTTCGATAATATGCTTTCTTCGCTCGATGGCATGTCTTTGCCTTTTGGGATCTGAAGAAAGCATGGCTGGGCTAATGCCAACTCTTGCAAACCAAGACAGCATGCGCTGTTTGCTAACACCGACGTTTGTCGTTGCAGTAGAGTGCTCAACTGACGTTGCTTCGTTAGTCTTTGATTCAGGCTTTTCTTGAGGTCGTTGTGGTTTATGGACCTCTTGTGAAAAGTGCTGGGGTGTAATCTTCATATAAGCTTATATATTGACATAAAACGTGTGGCACTAGTTGAGCACTATTGCATTGCATAACTCAATTATCAATGTAATCGTTGCCTTTAAACAATGAGTAGCGCATCCTTGGATTGTATTTATTGAGGAAATAAGTGGTAATGTCGGCAATGGATTATGATAACGACGAACTCATCTTTCTTGACGATGATGGTTCAGCAGAAGAGCTTGTACTTTTAGGTAAAGACTGGAACATTCTCATTGTTGATGACGACGAGGAGATCCATACTGTCACTCGCCTCGCACTGGCTGATTTAGTGGTTAACGACCGCAAACTAAATTTTATTCACGCCTATTCTGCAAAAGAGGCCAAAGCATTACTTCACGAATACGGTAATACCATTGCCATCATTCTACTTGATGTTGTCATGGAAACGGATGACGCTGGTTTTGAAGTGGTAAAATATATTCGAGAGGACATGCAGCTTTTCGAACCGCGTATTATTCTCCGGACCGGTCAACCTGGCTACGCACCAGAAGAACAAGTCATAAAAGTTTACGACATCAACGACTATAAGACAAAAACCGAACTCACCAGAGCTAAGCTCCTCACTACTATTATTTCGTCATTGCGCTCTTACCAACAAATAGTAACCATTAGTCAAAGTCGCGCAGGGCTTGAAAAAATTATTACCTCTTCGGCCAATTTATTTGAAGAGCATTCTGTAAAGGCATTTTGTGAGGGCGTGGTTACTCAGATAAGTTCCCTTATAGGGTTAGATTCCGAAGGTCTATTATGCGCCCGGGCAGGCTCTTTAATTGATCGAGAAGATGAAGATGTCTATGTTCTTGGTGCTGCTGGTGAGTATGCGAAGTACATTAATCAGCCAATTGACGAGCTGCACAATAACGAGATTGCTGAGAACGTCGCACGGTGTTTGCGCCTTAAAAAACACCTGTTTGAGCCTGGTTTTTCTGTTCTGTTTATCAGTCGAGCGGGGTTTGAAGCTGCAGTATACGTGCGCCAAACTCACGAAATAAGTGACTTGGATAAACATTTGTTAGAAGTGTTTTTATCTAGTATTTCAGTGGGATATGAAAATGTTAACTTATTTCACGAGTTGCGAAATACAGCGTTTCGAGACTGGCTAACACGCTTGCCTAACCGAAATGAGTTTATCAACATGCTAGACAAACCACATATTTTCGAATGTGAAAATTGTTGTGTGGCATTAATTGACGTTAACCACTTTTCTGATATCAATGATGGATTAGGACAGGAAGTGGGTAATGATTTATTAAGAGCGATAAGCGTTAGATTCCAGTCTGCATTTAATGATGACGTAAAAAAGGGGCGAATAGGTGCGGATGTCTTTGGGTTAATTGGGCCTGAAACACTGGTATCTCCTGAGTCGATTAACGAGATGTTTCAATCCTCTTTCCAAGTTGGGGATCACACGTTACCAGTCAGTGTCACGATTGGGCTTTGTAAGCTTGAGAGCAAGCGGAATATAGGTATTGAGATCCTCAAACGCACCAATATTGCACTCAATCGAGCTAAGAAAAATCTTACCGATAATTTTGAATATTACGCCAAAGACATTGAAGATCAAACGACTTGGCGTCTCGATATGATCCGTAGACTGCGCAATGATTTTGCCGCGCGCAAACTTGAGCTATGGTTTCAACCTCAGGTTGATTTACTTAATGAGCGAGTTGTCGGCATGGAAGGCTTGCTGCGATGGCCAGATGGCGAAGGCGGCTTTATCTCACCAGCGGTGTTCGTTCCATTGGCAGAGTACTCTGGGTTAATCGTTGATATTGGCGAATGGGTATTGGAGGAATCCTGCCGTCGCTTGCAACAATTAAAAGAACGAGGTTATGGGCATTTGCGGGTAGCGGTTAATGTATCAATTCCTCAATTTAGAGACAGGTTGTTTGTTGATAAAGTGAAAAACGCCCTTTCTCATGCCCATTGTGATCCGAGCCTTTTAGAACTTGAAATTACTGAAAGCGTAGTGATGGACGAACCTCAGATAGTGATAGATGCTTTAAGGGCACTTAAAGAGTTTGGAGTCCAAATTGCAATAGACGATTTTGGTACGGGTTTTTCTTCAATGAGTTATTTGCAACAACTTCCTCTCGACCGATTAAAAGTTGACCGCTCTTTTGTGAAAGACATTAATCCCGGGGCGAGTGCGGTACTTGCTGAAACTATCGTAACGCTTGGTAACAAGCTAGGTTTACTGACCATTGCCGAAGGTGTGGAAAGCCGTGCTCAGGCAAGTTACATGATTAAGTTAGGGTGTGATGAAGCTCAGGGGTATCTATACGCGAAGCCTATGCCCTTTGACGCTCTACTTTCTTTCTTAGAGCAACGAAGTTAGCAATCTGGGAACTGAACAATCTCAGTAATGCGATTGCGTAGCAAGGGTAAAGTTTCTAACTCGAACCAGGCGTGCTTGGCTAACCAACGGTTATTTCTACCAGAGGGATGAGGGAGAACAAAATACGATTTACCGGGTTGTCTAACTGCTTCGGTGAGAGTATTGAATTGAGGTAAGTAGTAGTTTTGGGCATGCCGTCCCACGTAAAGTGTGAGTGCAGGAGTGAGGAATCGGTGTATACAAGGGTGCCACGTTGGGGCACACTCTTTTCTTGGAGGTGCATCAGCATTGTTTTTGTAACCTGGGAAGCATAGCCCCATTGGTAATATTGACACCTTTTCAGGTGTGTAGAAAGCTTCGCGACTCATACCAAGCCAATGGCGTAACCGTTCGCCACTACTGTCGTCAAATGGGATTCCCCTGTGGTGAGTTTGAAGGCCAGGCGCTTGTCCTATTATGAGGATCTTAGACTTATTGTGTAGGGAAAAAATAGGCTTGGGAGGGTAGGGTAGAGCATCTGCACAAAGAGTGCATTGGCTTACTTTAATGACTAAGTTTTCAAAATCAGACAATTTTTTTCCAAATATTTCTACACTGTCATACTTCTGTCACAAAACTATGATCTGAATTGACTAACCGGCGTACATACAGTATATTTACCCTACAGCAGTGATGTACTGTAACACAGGAGAAAAGACATGCGTAAAGTAGTACTTGGTTTAGCATTATCAGCTGCATTTGGTATTGCGCATGCGGAATCTGGCAGTAACCAGCTTTTCGATTGCATGGACGCGAAAACATTCGAAATGAATAACCAATGTATGGCCGATAAGATTGGCAACAACATTCGTTTCCGTGATGCTCAAGCAAAAATGATCGACATTGCAAATGAAAGTCAGGGCGATTACGCAATCGCAACGATGACGTTCGATCAAGAAAAAATGCACATTGATATCGTAGCACACAAAGACGCGCTTAATGCGCTAGCTGCGAACCGCAATTAATTAAAAAGTTGCTCGAAAAGCCGGCGCTCACTGAAGTGACCCCATAAAGTTGGACTCATTTCTAAGCGGCTGCCAAGGCCTGATTTCGATATTGTATCGGACTCAGGCCTTTTAGTTTCAGCTTTATGCGCTCGTTGTTGTAATAGTCGATGTATTCTTTTATGTTTTCAATGAGTTCGTCAGCGTCTTTGAACGTCTCGTTGTGATACATCTCCGTTTTTAAGATGCCGAAGAAGTTCTCCGCAACGGCATTGTCTAAACAGTTTCCTTTCCTCGACATACTTTGACGTAACCCGTTTTCCCGAAGGTGATTTTGGTACTGTTTATTCTGATACTGCCAACCCTGATCCGAGTGGATAAGTGGTTTTTCATCTCGTTTTAGCTTACTTGTCGCGGCTTTAAGCATATCGGTGACCAATGGTAATGTAACTGAGGTTCGTACCTCATAACTGACAACTTCCTGATTAAACAGGTCAATTATCGGTGACAGATAAACTTTCTGGTCTTTAATCTTAAACTCTGTCACATCGGTCACCCATTTTTGATTAGGCTTCTCCGCCGTAAATTCCCGATTGAGCGTATTGTCTGCGATTCTGCCGACTTCTCCTTTGTAGGACTTATAACGTTTGGCTCTGACCTTTGACTTTAAACCAAGCTCGTTCATCAAGCGTTGTACGCGCTTGTGATTAATCACAAGCCCCATCGTTCTCAGGGCTGAGGTAATTCTACGATAGCCATATCGCCCTTTATGTTTATGATAAATATTATGTATTTTGGCGCATAAACCAGTATCGGGACACAACCGTTCCAGCGTATTACGATGATAGTAATAAACACTCTTCGGTAGTCCTGTGATTTTCAATAGATTTTGTAAGCTATAAATGGCCTTGAGCTCTTCGACGACTATCGTTTTGTCTTTGCTTTTTTCTTTCTGGCTTGAGCCAAGGCTTCTAACTTTTTTAGAACAGCATTCTCAGCACGTAAATAGTCCAACTCTTCTCTGAGTTCTTTTTCCGTCATTTCAGATGATGGTTTGGGCGTAGAAGAGTCGTTTTTCACGCGGGGTTTTCCTTTTTTCTTTGGTTTCAGACCTGAGATGCCGTCACGAGCATATAGCTTTTGCCATTGAAATAGAATCCCGGGGGACGATAAATCGAAGAAAGCACTGGTATACCCGAGTGACCAGTTGTTAGCTGCCATTATTTTCAACACTTCTATTTTAAATGCTTGAGAATAAGGTTTGTGAGCAGACCTGAAACTTTCAGCGCCATGAATTCGATAAACAGCGGTCCAGTAACGGACCTGTCGTTCTGTGACATTGAATCTGTCACCTGCGGCCAAAGAGCTTTCAGATAAAGCAAACTCTGCTACTTTGAGCTTAAGAGTTCGATGATGTTTAGACATAAAAAGACCCCCAGTAATTGGAATGTCCAACTATTGGGGGTCACTTCACACTACGCCGGCTTTTTTATTGTCTAAAAAATTCTATTTAAGCCATTAATAGCCGCCACGCGATAAGCTTCCGCCATGGTGGGATAGTTAAAGGTGGTATTCACGAAGTAGTCGATTGTATTTCCCTCACCTTTTTGTTGCATGATAGCTTGTCCGATGTGAACGATCTCAGATGCACGTTCACCGAAACAATGAATTCCCAGTATCTCTTTCGTTTCTCGGTGAAACAAAATTTTTAGACTGCCGGTTTGTGTCGAAGCAATTTGGGCTCGGGCTAAATGTTTAAATTGCGCTCTACCCACTTCGTAAGGGACTTTCGCGGCAGTAAGTTCCTGTTCCGTTTTGCCAACAGAGCTAATTTCTGGAATGGTGTAGATGCCAGAGGGAATATCAGCGACCAAGGCGGCATGGGTTTTCTTATTAAGCATGGCTTCGGCTGCGAACCGCCCTTGGTTATAAGCGGCCGATGCCAAGCTTGGATAACCAATAACATCACCTACTGCGTAGATATTTTCGATTTCCGTCTGATGGTTTTCGTTAACTGACAACTGGCCGCGGGAATCAGCTTTAAGACCCACATTTTCTAACTTAAGTGTATCTGTATTACCTGTACGACCGTTGGCAAACAGCAAGCAATCTGCTCTCATGCGTTTACCCGACTCCAAATTGAGAACAACCGAGTCATCAGTGGCTTCAACAGAAGAATAAGCCTCATTATGGCGAATCAGCACACCGTTGTTCCACAAATGATAACTTAAGGCGTCTGAGATCTCTGTGTCGAGGAAAGACAGCAACCGATCTCGCATATTGACTAAATCGACTTTGACACCTAGCCCTCTGAAAATACTGGCGTATTCAGATCCGATTACCCCTGCGCCGTAGATAATGATGGATTTAGGATCGTGGTTTAGCGAAAGGATTGTGTCTGAGTTGTAGATCCTTGGGTGACTGAAATCAATGTCTTTCGGGCAGTAAGGACGAGACCCTGTTGCAATGGCAATTTGAGCCGCTGTGACCGTGTCTTTCGACCCGTCTTTGCGCGTTATTTCAAGCGTATGTGCGTCTACAAAGCTTGCTTCACCGTGGAATAATGTCACTCGGTTTCTGTCATAAAATGATGAACGCAGGCGGGTTTGACTTTTAACTACACCACTAGCGTGGCGCATGATATCTGAGAAGGTGAGACTTTTACTTAAATGGTTGTCAGCAAATAACGGAGATGAATTATACTCAATCAGACGACTGACGGAGTGACGTAAGGCTTTCGATGGAATGGTACCCCAGTGTGTGCAACCCCCTCCTACGGCTTCATAGCGTTCTACAATAGCCACTTTTTTACCCGCTTTAGCAAGTTGCATTGCAACGCCTTCGCCACCTGGGCCTGTGCCTATTACAATTGCATCATAGTGGTAAGACGGACCTTTTGCTTTTTGCTTTGTTGCCATTTAAATTTTCCCAACGGTTACTTATTGTTATCAATAATAGTACTACCTTACTGAGTCTGTAATTCCAACTCTAGTCTTAGATAATAAAAAAGCCACATAAGTACATACTTATGTGGCTGTTATACATTATCTTCTGATTAGAGCCTGTTGATCATTGCTGTTCATTTTTACAGCAGTCAACACACCTATACACTTACGCCATTTGCAAAGAAAGCGATTGTAGGTGAAGCCATTTTTCCTTTTGTACCGCAAAGGCGTGCTTCAATTCTTTATACTTGTATACAAGCTCAAGTCCATCAAGACTGCGTTTGAGGGTTTTATGCTTTATTCGCATAATACGTTTTTTAGTAGAGTAATATTCACTCATACGTTGCATTAACAAATCGTATTCTTGTTGGATAGCATTCATCATTTCTTCTGCATTTGGCAACAGAGAAACGTTTTCACTGGCACGTTGTAACTGCATTGCTGCAACGGCTTTTTCAATGCGCTCTTCAGGGACTTTACGCAAGTTTGACGTCAAGCCAACTAGTGATAAACCTTTGATCAACCATTTAGTAGGATCAAACTGATACCAGCGAATACCATTTCTGTAGTCATATTCAAAAATATGATGGTAATTGTGATAACCCTCTCCGAATGTGAAAAACGCCAAAATACCGTTGTCTCTGGCAGTGTTTTTATCGGTATAAGGTTGGCTTCCCCAAAAATGTGCAAGGGAATTAATGAAGAATGTCACATGGTGAACTAAGACCAAGCGCAGTACTCCAGCGATCAAAATCATACCGAGTACATCGCCATTGAAGTAACCCAACAAACCTGTGATACCAAAATTTGCCACTAACACAATGGGTAAATAGTGATTGTGTTGCCACATTACGACCTTGTCTTTTTGGAGGTCTTTGCAGTTGCTGTAATCGTCGTAACGCTTCGCTTGATATTCGCGTAACATCCAACCGATGTGAGCAAACCATAACCCTTTTTTCGCCGAATAGGGATCTTTGTCATTGTCATCCACGTGGCGATGGTGGATCCGATGATCTGATGACCAGTGCAATATACTGTTTTGCAGGGCCATAGCTCCACCTATTGCAAGAATGATTCGCACAAAGATGTTGGCGTCATAGGTTTTGTGAGACCACAAGCGGTGATATCCCGCAGTAATCGACATACCAGTAAAGTAAAACAAGAAAATGGCAGTGGTTATCTCTGCCCAATCTATACCTTGATAGGCTACCCAAAGGGGGACACCTACAAATGCAATCGCGCCCGATATAATAAATACCAGCACGTTTGTTAATATAAGAGGAGGTTTTTTCATTTTATACAACTTGGCTTACAACTGTTCGCTAATTTATCTTTTTAAAGTACATCAGGCAAGTAAAACCCAGAGAAGTTCTGCTTACATGTGTAAAGTTTAATTATAGTAAACGGAACTAAATTCGCGCTTATACTTATTGATTATTTTATTACTCCTTGTTTATAAAAGAGATGATTACCCAATTTACAACGCGTGCATGCCTTTGAGCCAACATCTCATTACCTAAATTGCACTTCTCTCAAACTAGGCCAATAAGATAGACTATCAGGGAATAGGAAAATGGTGTCATTGTGAGCAGACAAGAGCAGAAACTAAAAACGCGTCAAAATATCATTCATGCTGCATTCTCATTACTGGATGAGAATCGCAGCCTATCGGCTATCAGTTTGCGAGAAGTTGCTCGGGAGGCCGGTATAGCTCCCACGTCATTTTATCGTCACTTTAAAGATATGGACGAACTTGGATTAACCTTGGTAGACGAATCGGGTCTAGCCCTTCGTCAATTAATGCGTCAGGCCCGACGTCGCATTGCTTCGGGTGGTGGGGTGATCCACACTTCAGTGGAAACCTTTATGGAATTCATTTCCGCTAATAAAAACGTTTTTAGGCTTTTACTTAGAGAGCACACGGGAACTTCATCAGCTTATCGGCTTGCTGTTTTCAGAGAAATTCAACATTTTATCGATGAACTCACTGACTATATTATTGAACAGCAGGGGGTCGAATATTCTTGCGCTCAGTTACAAGCCGACGCAATGGTTCGTTTGGTGTTTAGTGCTGGTGCTGAGGCCCTTGAGGCTGATGACAGACTAAGGATAGAAATTGGCGAACGGGTAAAACTTCAGTTGCGCTTTGTTCAAATAGGCGCGATAAGTACTGCCAGTAAAAAATAGTGTTGTATGAAGTAAGGTATGCCAAGGTGGTTTTCTCTGTATGAATTTGAAATAACCCCACTTGCTTCTTCCTCATCGTCTGAAACTCGACTGGGAAAACAGTATAACCTAGAGGGCGACAGGTGTTAGCTTCGCCCTGAACAATTCAAGCAGAATTATTTTTGTTTCCGCGACAACAATACGCCCGCTTCAATGTGATGCGTAAAAGGAAATTGATCGAAAAGTGCCGCACTGGCAATAACGTGTGTTTCACTCAAGCACTGTAGATTTTGTGCTAGGGTTTCAGGGTTACACGAAATGTAGAGGATATTGTCATATTCTTGGATCATTCTTAACGATTCAGGATCAAGGCCGGCGCGAGGAGGATCCACTAAGACGGTGGTAAAATCATAATCGCTCAATGTCAGTCCTTCTAACCTACTAAACGTTCTTTCACCCTTCATTGCTTGGGTAAACTCTTCTGCTGCCAGACGTACTATTTTTACGTTCTCCAAGTGGTTTTGCGCAATGTTATATTGCGCCGCTTGTACAGAAGGTTTTGCAATTTCTGTCCCTACGACATGATCGAAATGCATTGCGAGAGGCAAAGAAAAGTTTCCCGCACCACAGTATAGTTCTAACAAATCGCCAGATAAGGGTTTTACGCATTCAAGCGTCCACTCAATCATGGCGCAGTTAACTTTGGCGTTTGGTTGAGTAAAACTGTTTTCTACGTGTTTAAAAATAAAAGTTTTATCTTTGACAGGAAGACGCTCGATCACGTAATCGTGGTCAATAATCACTTTTTGTTTTCGAGCGCGCCCGATGATGTTCACTTTAGGAAAATGAGCGCAGAGCTGTACCTTTAAGGCTCTGGCTTGCGCTTCCCATTCACCATCTAACTGACGGTGATATAACAAGCTGATAACTAACTCCCCAGATAATGCTGAGAGGTAGTCAACTTGGAACAATTTTTTTCTTAAAACCTCGTTGGGTTTGATCAACTCCATGAGCAAAGCCATAGCTCTGTTTATGTTTTCACAGGCTGGAAGAAATTCATCTACACGATATTTTTCTTTAGTCTCTTGGTTGAACATAATGTGGTAAAGATCATCGCCTTCATGCCAGACACGAAACTCCGCTCGCATTCGATAGTGGATAGGGGCAGAGGGAAATACGGATAACGTGGGTGCATTAAATGGGGATAACAGTGATGTAAGACGTTCGACCTTCTCATCTAGTTGGGCTTGATAGCTTTGTTGATTGATTGTCGTCATGGTCATCTCCATTAAATTTATGGCACGTTATAGCGTATTTCTTTTTTGAGGTCGCGAATTGTAGTGCCTTACAAAATATGTGCAATGGTAATTAGCCGCTTTCTAGTTTCATTGTGGGTAAGACCCAGTAGAAAGCTACACCTTTATATAAATTTCTTTGCTACGTTTTTTTAAAAAAATATGTATTAAAATTAAACAATACAGATCCCATGCCGATAATAAGATAGAGGATAATGAGGATTAAATTATGAACGTGGGTCAAATCAAAGCTTTTATGGGTGACCAGAAAGCGGATCAAAAGGCGTCTGTTCACCCCAATGAGGTAAATAAGAAGCAACTTCAGCAAGATGGGTTAAAACAAGTCGCTGAATTTGCAAAACATCAAGCTGCATCTGTTTACGTTTCGAGTAACCAAACTACTATTGGCTTTCGAGTAGTAAGTAGCAGTTTAAGTCAATCCCTTGTTTTAGAAGGTCAGCATCCAGAACCGATCAAAGACAAGAGTGTAGAAGACTCGTCTTCTAATACATTTGACTATGAGAAGATTGCTCGCAATGTATTGAAGTTTGTCGGTGGTGTCATACGCGGTGCTGCGAATAGTGGGGCGAGTGAAGATAAACTGAATGAATTGTTCAGCCAAGCTAGAGAGGGCGTTAGCCGCGGCTTCGAGATGGCAGGAAAAGAGCTCGAAGGTTTCATGAATGATGAAATTGAGCAGGGTATGTCTAAAAGTCGTGAGCTTATCGATACAGGTATCAACGATCTTGAAGACGATATATTCGGAAGAAATTCAACTGATTCGGTGGTTATTTCCGCTTTAAACGCAGTGTCTGCGTCTGATGAAAGATCTGGAAATTTGGTTATAAAAACTAAAGACGGCGATGAAGTAACGTTTAGTTTTGAGAGTTTTCGAGCATTTCAAGCTGCACAACAAGTCTCTGTTGCCACGCAATATTCAGAGCCAGGTAGAGGTAATGGCCAGAATCAGGGGAGCGAGGCGGAACAAACCTACGCATTCCATGCTCAAAAATCGTCGTCTTATCAATACTACGAACGAAGTGGTATCAGCTTTTCACTTAAGGGTGAGTTGGATGAAGATGAACTTAAATCGATTGCCGATCTAATAGGGCAGATCCAAGATCTAGCTGATACCTTTTTCAGCGGCGATATTGAGAAAGCTTTCGAAGAAGCATTGAGCTTGGGTTTTGACGACAAAGAATTAGTGGGCTATGCCCTTCAGTTAAATAGAACAACGCAGACTGAAGTGTTAAAAACCTATGAGAATATTAAGCATTACAATGAAGATAAAACGGACAAATCAAAATATGGCAATGTTGTGAGTCCGATTTCACAATATCTCGATAAAATGATGAGTACATTTGAAAATGCTGAGAGCAAGTTGGAAAGTAGTGATGATTACAACACGCTGATTGCGGGGCTATTTAGTAAGATGGAAGATTTTCAGACGTCAGATATTGTCTCTGCTATCAATCAGTTTCACTCGTTTAATCGCAAATTACTTGAGGCTCTACCGCAATCTGCGGGATCAAAAGATTGATGAGCTAGGTGAAATAAAGGCATATTTTAGTGATATTATAAAAAAGCCCGGTATAGCCGGGCTTTTTGTTTTGTAACCTATGCTTGTTCTACTTTATCTTTGGCTGGCCGAACTTTAAGTGTCCTCTCCTGAAAAGTGGAATCGTTAGTTTGTTCGATCAACCCATTGAGATCGTCTGTGATCACTTCAATAAAACCATAGCCCTTTCGCTTTCCAGTCTTGCGATCCTTCATTAACCGCACTGATTGTACTTCTATATAGCTACTAAAATATTCTTTCACTGCATTTTCGTTAGCCCTGTAGGGTAAGTTTCCAACGTACAGGGTTTCTAAAGAACCATCATGCGTATCTTTAGTTCTCGCATCTGGGGAAGATGGACTTTGAATTAGAGAAGCAAGCCAAGGAGTAACTATACCGCTTATCAGCAGAGCTGCTGATACGGTTAGTGGAACGTGAACGTTTAAGCTAGCAGAAGAAAATAACAAATAACCTGCGATTGCAAAAATTGCGCTAATTACTGCGCATTGAATAAAGCCAACTTTCATATACCTACCTTTCTATTGTTTATTATGGTGTTGGAGGCTGGTCATAGTTTACTCATTTGTAACAAATTGAACAATAAAATGTGAAAAAACTAGCCTAAAGATGCATTGAGCCTACAGAAATGATGCAGAAATGAGCGGTTAACAACAAAAATGGGCTAAAAAGCAAAAAAACCTTATTTAAGTGTTGATCTTTCACGGTAGGTATCTATAATGCGCTCCACGTTCTGAGAGGGCTTCAAGAAAAACAAAGTCTTCTTAGCAACAAGTGCCAAACCAAGTTTTCAAGCAAGTAAAAAGTTTAAAAATAAGGTTGACATCGAAGTTAAGCGATGTAAAATGCGCACCTCACTCGAGCAGGGTGAGCAAGGAAAATGAATCAACTGAGAGTAATGTTGTTCCTCCTTGCGCAGAAGTCACGATGAAAAGCAATCGCGATTCTGCACTATCGTTCTTTAACAATTTAGACAAGACAATCTGTGTGGGCACTCGTTAAGAGTGTCACAACGACGATTCATATTTCGATATATTTAATTGAAGAGTTTGATCATGGCTCAGATTGAACGCTGGCGGCAGGCCTAACACATGCAAGTCGAACGGTAACATTTCTAGCTTGCTAGAAGATGACGAGTGGCGGACGGGTGAGTAATGCTTGGGAACTTGCCTTTGCGAGGGGGATAACAGTTGGAAACGACTGCTAATACCGCATAATGTCTTCGGACCAAACGGGGCTTAGGCTCCGGCGCAAAGAGAGGCCCAAGTGAGATTAGCTAGTTGGTGAGGTAAAGGCTCACCAAGGCGACGATCTCTAGCTGTTCTGAGAGGAAGATCAGCCACACTGGGACTGAGACACGGCCCAGACTCCTACGGGAGGCAGCAGTGGGGAATATTGCACAATGGGGGAAACCCTGATGCAGCCATGCCGCGTGTGTGAAGAAGGCCTTCGGGTTGTAAAGCACTTTCAGTTGTGAGGAAAAGTTAGTAGTTAATACCTGCTAGCCGTGACGTTAACAACAGAAGAAGCACCGGCTAACTCCGTGCCAGCAGCCGCGGTAATACGGAGGGTGCGAGCGTTAATCGGAATTACTGGGCGTAAAGCGCACGCAGGCGGTTTGTTAAGCTAGATGTGAAAGCCCCGGGCTCAACCTGGGATGGTCATTTAGAACTGGCAGACTAGAGTCTTGGAGAGGGGAGTGGAATTCCAGGTGTAGCGGTGAAATGCGTAGATATCTGGAGGAACATCAGTGGCGAAGGCGACTCCCTGGCCAAAGACTGACGCTCATGTGCGAAAGTGTGGGTAGCGAACAGGATTAGATACCCTGGTAGTCCACACCGTAAACGCTGTCTACTAGCTGTGTGTGCCTTTAAGGCGTGCGTAGCGAAGCTAACGCGCTAAGTAGACCGCCTGGGGAGTACGGCCGCAAGGTTAAAACTCAAATGAATTGACGGGGGCCCGCACAAGCGGTGGAGCATGTGGTTTAATTCGATGCAACGCGAAGAACCTTACCTACACTTGACATGCAGAGAACTTTCTAGAGATAGATTGGTGCCTTCGGGAACTCTGACACAGGTGCTGCATGGCTGTCGTCAGCTCGTGTCGTGAGATGTTGGGTTAAGTCCCGCAACGAGCGCAACCCTTGTCCTTAGTTGCCAGCATTAGGTTGGGCACTCTAAGGAGACTGCCGGTGACAAACCGGAGGAAGGTGGGGACGACGTCAAGTCATCATGGCCCTTACGTGTAGGGCTACACACGTGCTACAATGGCATTTACAGAGGGAAGCGAGACAGTGATGTGGAGCGGACCCCTTAAAGAATGTCGTAGTCCGGATTGGAGTCTGCAACTCGACTCCATGAAGTCGGAATCGCTAGTAATCGCAGGTCAGAATACTGCGGTGAATACGTTCCCGGGCCTTGTACACACCGCCCGTCACACCATGGGAGTGGGATGCAAAAGAAGTAGTTAGTCTAACCTTCGGGAGGACGATTACCACTTTGTGTTTCATGACTGGGGTGAAGTCGTAACAAGGTAACCCTAGGGGAACCTGGGGTTGGATCACCTCCTTACCATTACGTCGAAAGACGCCTTGATGCAGTGCCTACACAGATAGTCTTGTTTAAAAATGAAGAACGACACAAGTTTATGGGGCTATAGCTCAGCTGGGAGAGCGCCTGATTTGCATTCAGGAGGTCAGCAGTTCGATCCTGCTTAGCTCCACCATTCTTTACCACAAGCACTTACTTCGTAAGTGGTCGTGATAAATAACTTATCGTCGATGTAAAATCGACTTGTTATTTATCTACTCGCTAAAGTAAAGAGCTGGTCGCTTAGGCGAAGAAAACTGAAGGCTTGTAGCTCAGCTGGTTAGAGCGCACCCCTGATAAGGGTGAGGTCGGCAGTTCAAGTCTGCCCAAGCCTACCATTTTCTCCTTATACGGCGTTATCGAATCGCTCACGTGCTGTTAGCACGCTACGCAATCCGATGCCTTGTCTAAGAAGAAAATAGATGGCAAAAAAATGTGTCAAAAAGGAATTTAAATCCTAATGAATATTTACTGTTTCAGTAAGCATTGATTAGGGTTTTTTACCCTAGGGGTAGCAACGAAACTCTTGAGAGTAATGTTGGTCCTCCTTGCGCAAAAGTCACGATGCTACGCATCACGATTTTGCACAATAGTTCTTTAACAATTTGGAAAGCTGATATTAATAGTAATCAATCAAAATTGAGTAACTGAGAAATCGAAAGATGACTTTTTACTCTACTTGACTGAATTGCTTGTTATCAATCGATGATTTGATAGCAAGGCAATTCTTCCGATTAGCTTGTCATTCATACAGCGTAACTCGAGCAGAAGTCAAAAGGCTGTTTGGGGTTGTATGGTTAAGTGACGAAGCGTATACGGTGGATGCCTTGGCAGTTAGAGGCGATGAAGGACGTGTAAGTCTGCGAAAAGCTGTGGTGAGCCGACAAAATGCATTTGAACCACAGATGTCCGAATGGGGAAACCCACCTATTTATAGGTATCGTTACATGAATACATAGTGTAACGAGGCGAACGAGGGGAACTGAAACATCTAAGTACCCTTAGGAAAAGAAATCAACCGAGATTCCCCTAGTAGCGGCGAGCGAACGGGGAGCAGCCCTTAAGCTGTTTAGAGTGTAGTGGAATCCTTTGGGAAGAGGAGCGATACAAGGTGATAGCCCTGTACACGAAGCGTTCTTTACAGTGAAATCGAGTAGGTCGGGACACGTGTTATCTTGACTGAATATGGGGGGACCATCCTCCAAGGCTAAATACTCCTAACTGACCGATAGTGAACCAGTACCGTGAGGGAAAGGCGAAAAGAACCCCTGTGAGGGGAGTGAAATAGAACCTGAAACCGTATACGTACAAGCAGTGGGAGCCCCATCACTAAGTGCCTCGGCGCTCAGTGAGAAGCTCACCTGATGTAGCGCAGCACTTGCTAAGCAGGTTGTGCGTTTTTTACGAACCGTCTCGCAGCGTACATAAAAGTACGTGAGAAACGGAAGCGTCAAAAACGATACAAGATGCAACGCAAGGGCAAGCGGGACATTTAGTGATGGGGTGACTGCGTACCTTTTGTATAATGGGTCAGCGACTTATATTTAGTAGCAAGGTTAAGTGAATAACGGAGCCGTAGCGAAAGCGAGTGTTAACTGCGCGTTTAGTTGCTAGGTATAGACCCGAAACCCGGTGATCTAGCCATGGGCAGGTTGAAGGTTGAGTAACATCAACTGGAGGACCGAACCGACTAACGTTGAAAAGTTAGCGGATGACTTGTGGCTGGGGGTGAAAGGCCAATCAAACCGGGAGATAGCTGGTTCTCCCCGAAATCTATTTAGGTAGAGCCTCGGACGAATTCCATTGGGGGTAGAGCACTGTTAAGGCTAGGGGGTCATCCCGACTTACCAACCCTTTGCAAACTCCGAATACCAATGAGAACTATCCGGGAGACACACGGCGGGTGCTAACGTCCGTCGTGGAGAGGGAAACAACCCAGACCGCCAGCTAAGGTCCCAAAATATTGCTAAGTGGGAAACGATGTGGGAAGGCACAGACAGCTAGGAGGTTGGCTTAGAAGCAGCCACCCTTTAAAGAAAGCGTAATAGCTCACTAGTCGAGTCGGCCTGCGCGGAAGATGTAACGGGGCTAAGCAATATACCGAAGCTGCGGCAGCATGTTTACATGCTGGGTAGGGGAGCGTTGTGTAAGTGGATGAAGGTGAGTTGTAAAGCTTGCTGGACATATCACAAGTGCGAATGCTGACATGAGTAACGATAATGGGAGTGAAAAACTCCCACGCCGGAAGACCAAGGTTTCCTGTCCCATGCTAATCAGGGCAGGGTAAGTCGGCCCCTAAGGCGAGGCAGAAATGCGTAGTCGATGGGAAACGGGTTAATATTCCCGTACTTATATAATCAGTGATGGAGGGACGGAGAAGGCTAGGCAAGCTTGGCGTTGGTTGTCCAAGTGAAAGCGAGTAGGTTGGAAACTTAGGTAAATCCGGGTTTCTAAGACTGAGACGCGAGACGAGCCACTACGGTGGTGAAGTTGTTGATGCCCTGCTTCCAGGAAAAGCTTCTAAACTTATGATTATATGAACCGTACCCCAAACCGACACAGGTGGTCAGGTAGAGAATACTAAGGCGCTTGAGAGAACTCGGGTGAAGGAACTCGGCAAAATTGTACCGTAACTTCGGGAGAAGGTACGCCCCTGTTTGTGAACGCCTTGCGCGGTAAGCAGATGGGGGTCGCAGTGACCAGGTGGCTGGGACTGTTTATTAAAAACACAGCACTCTGCAAACTCGTAAGAGGACGTATAGGGTGTGACACCTGCCCGGTGCCGGAAGGTTAATTGATGGGGTTAGCGTAAGCGAAGCTCTTGATCGAAGCCCCGGTAAACGGCGGCCGTAACTATAACGGTCCTAAGGTAGCGAAATTCCTTGTCGGGTAAGTTCCGACCTGCACGAATGGTGTAACCATGGCCACGCTGTCTCCACCCGAGACTCAGTGAAATTGAAATCGCAGTGAAGATGCTGTGTACCCGCACCTAGACGGAAAGACCCCGTGAACCTTTACTACAGCTTGGCACTGAACATTGAACCTACATGTGTAGGATAGGTGGGAGGCTTTGAAGCATGGTCGCTAGATTATGTGGAGCCGTCCTTGAAATACCACCCTTGTATGTTTGATGTTCTAACATAGGTCCCTTATCGGGATTGTGGACAGTGTCTGGTGGGTAGTTTGACTGGGGCGGTCTCCTCCCAAATAGTAACGGAGGAGCACGAAGGTTAGCTAATCACGGTCGGACATCGTGAGGTTAGTGCAATGGCATAAGCTAGCTTAACTGCGAGACAGACACGTCGAGCAGGTACGAAAGTAGGTCATAGTGATCCGGTGGTTCTGTATGGAAGGGCCATCGCTCAACGGATAAAAGGTACTCCGGGGATAACAGGCTGATACCGCCCAAGAGTTCATATCGACGGCGGTGTTTGGCACCTCGATGTCGGCTCATCACATCCTGGGGCTGAAGTCGGTCCCAAGGGTATGGCTGTTCGCCATTTAAAGTGGTACGCGAGCTGGGTTTAGAACGTCGTGAGACAGTTCGGTCCCTATCTGGTGTGGGCGTTGGATGATTGATGGGAGCTGCTCCTAGTACGAGAGGACCGGAGTGGACGAACCGCTGGTGTTCGGGTTGTCATGCCAATGGCATTGCCCGGTAGCTACGTTCGGAACGGATAACCGCTGAAAGCATCTAAGCGGGAAGCCGGCCCAAAGATGAGTCATCCCTGACCTTTAAGGTCTGGAAGGGTTGTTATAGACGATGACGTTGATAGGCAGGGTGTGGAAGCGTTGTAAGGCGTTAAGCTAACCTGTACTAATTGCCCGAGAGGCTTAACCATACAACACCCAAGAAGCTTTTTACCTACAAGCACTTGCTGCGCAAGTGGGCGTAGAAAATTATTTAAACGTAAAACGTGGTTTTACTGATAATTTTCTTACTCGCTAAAGCAGAGCAAGGTTGAGGTAAGTTTGCTTGAGAGCGTTGTAACGACAAGCTATATGTTTAAGTAGAGTGAAAAGTAGTTACTCACTGATTGAATTGATATCCAGTTTTCTAGATTGTTACCAGTTTTTCCTGGCAGCCATAGCGATACGGTACCACCTGACTCCATTCCGAACTCAGAAGTGAAACGTATTAGCGCCGATGGTAGTGTGGGGTTTCCCCATGTGAGAGTAGGACACTGCCAGGTCCTAATTCTAAAACAAAGAACCCAGCGAAAGCTGGGTTTTTTGTTTGCGTTAGAAACGAAACGGGATAAAAACGATGTGCAAATTATTCCGACTCAATTTCTTCGAAATATGCGCGATATTCCATTCGCGTAATCACTTTATCGTCATTTTCGTCCATTGCGGTAAAATCACCTTCAACTTTAGCGATGTCTAACTCTTCTGATGTAAGCTCACCGTCATTGTTGATATCTATTTCAGTAAATTTTTCGTCAGCTGTTGCCGACATCTCAGTGCGCAACTCTTTGTTTTTCTCTGAAATCATTTCCCCATCAGTGCCGTCTACCAAGCCAACAGTACCTTTATTAACTAATACAGCATCAGTTGTTCCTTTTGCTTTCACTTTAGCAATTATCGCGTCACTAAATAATGAAGGCTTTTCGTCTACAAACGCCGAAAATTCAGCACGACTTACCATTTCATCACCGTCGCTGTCCATCATGGTAAGCGTTTCACTTTCAATAGCGCCTTTCGCTTCTGTTTGTACGATGAATCCATCGCCATCTTTATCTAAAGGGCTAAAGCCCGTAGTAATCTTTGTTTCATGATGACCTGCTATCGCAGCTGTAGACAGCAAAGCAGCTAGCATGGCACTCGTAATCGCACTCAATTTAATTAATTTCATAGTCAAAGTCCTTCTATGTCAGTTAGTTCGATGGGCTTCAGTTGCACTTACTACACAATGAAAGTACATTCAGTACTCGTGCCAAGCCTGTAAGCCTATATATATCATCGGCTTAGAAAGTACTACTCAAAGGTGAATGCATTTAGATATGTCAATACAACACAGGCTTTGAAAGATCTTCATATTGAGCACTGAGAGTTAAAGGTGGCGGTGAATTGCCTAAGTAGCGAGTGAATAAATTAAAATAGTGACAACTGGTCGTTCACGATGTGTTCGAAATCTAAGCCTATGAGAGGAAGTAGACTGTCAGCTATAGGCTTAATCTGTTTCTCAATGTAATGATCATAGTCAAGCGGAGCCTGTGTATGTTCAATTGTTTGCGGCCCCTGTAAAGTTATCACATAAGCAATAGATGTATTCGACTGGTAACGGAGCGGCGAGCCTTGCTGGGCATTGATCTCATCTGCTTGTTTAGCCGCTTTGACGTGTGGAGGAAGAGTCTTCGTGTATGATGCAAGAGGTTTTCTGAGGCGTTTCCTATAGATCAATTCTGAATCAGCCATGCCCGATCTTATCTTTTGAATAGTTTGCTGAATATAGTTTTCAACCGGCATCTGTGAAAACACGCGCTGATAAAGCTCGTACTGAAATGTTTTGGCCATCGCAGTCCAATCTGATCTCACGTTTTCCAATCCTTTGAAAATGAGCGTGTCGACCTGCTGGCCTTGGTTAACCACTGTTTTCACCCCGGCATAGCGCTTTTTACTCCCTTCTGATGAGCCTCGTATTGTGGGCATAAAAAACGTTGAAAAGTGTGATTCAAACTCGATTTCCAAGTGACAATCAATAGCAAAACGACGAGACAATTCCTCCTGCCATTTGCGATTAATGATTTGTGCAAGCTTTGCCCCAGTTTCCTTTGCATCACCCAATGTATTTACTCCTTCAACGTGGACAAAAGTTGAATCGGTATCTCCATAAATGACAGTGTATCCTAGCTCTTCGATCCATTGGGCTGTGGTTTGCATGATTTCATGGCCCCTTAAGGTAATGGAACTTGCCAGTCGAGGGTCATAAAAAGGACATCCACCACTACCTAATACGCCATAAAAGGAGTTCATCAGGATTTTAATTGCCTGTGAGCGTGGCGCATCTTTCTGTTTTTTGGCTTCGTCTCTCTGGAGCCAGAGGTTTTCGATGATGTCAGGTAAGAAATGGTTGGTTCGACTAAATACCGCACCTTTAAATCCCGCTATAGCATTAGTTGGATCTTTTAATCCTTCTGCTAACCCGTATGGATCTATTTTAAAGGTGCGAATAATGGAGGGATAAAGGCTTTTAAAATCGAGTACCAGTACATCTTTGTAAAGTCCGGGTTGAGAGCGCATAACATATCCCCCCGGGCTCGCTAAACCTCCATTTTCGGGACGGACACCAGCCACATAGCCTTTGCGGTGTAATTTGGGTAAATACACGTTTAAAAACGCGGCTACTGAGCCACCGGGACGGCTTAAGTCGAGACCTGTCAAAGCGCTCCGAAGCGCAAGAAAATCGATAAAATGCGTCTTCTCTTCAATGCGATTTACTAATACCGTATCTTTAAAATTGTATTGAGCGAGTGCTAAGGGATCAGCGTGATAAAGTTGTTTTATCGCTTCTAATTTATTGTCACTTTGAATGAGTTTATTCTCGCCAAGTAGTGATTCTGAAACATGATCGAGGGAAAATGATTCAAAGTGATAGGTCATTGTTTTAAGCGCTTCTATTCCGTCAATAACACATCGCCCCGGCACATCTACAAGTGTTTGGTCTTCCCATGCCCTGACAGTTGCCTCTCGTTGCTGTCGGCCAATATTGAATTTAAGGCGGTGTAGATTTGAACGTCTCGCGATCACTGCCATGTCAAACTGCTTGACGTTCCATCCTAATAAAACATCGGGATCAATGTGTTCTACATGGTTAAAAAATGTCTCTAAAAGTGCTTTTTCGCTCTCAACCACGGTCAGGTTGAATGGCAAACGACCGTCTATCTTACCGCTCTTAATTTCAGTGGTTGGTGGCCTTACGAGTATGACTTCGTTAACGTGTTTGCTTGCAAGGGCTATACTGAACAAATCTTCGTGTTCATTACACTCTATATCGATGCTGAGTGCGCTAAAAGTGCAGCGGTATTGTCCTGGCCTCACTTGCGCATTTTCAATGGTAATAGGCTCAGCTTCTTTATGGGAGGAATTGCTTCGAGCCGATTGTATGAATTCTACCGAGCCATAGATAAAGCGCTCCATAAGGAAGCGATCAGCGAGCCTTATATCTGCTTCGTAGAGCGTAATCCCTTCAGCGAAAGCCAACTGGCGGAGCTGATGCATAGCCGTTTCTGCTGTAGATTTAATTGTGGTGACAGCGACTTGCTCTAAAGTGGTAAAACCATCATCTGACAGCTTTAGTTTATTCACAAGTGAAGTGGCTTTTTGTTTTAGCGTCTCGACTTGATCACTGGCAACAAAGCAAGATGGATATTGCGCTGGGGAAACAAGCCTTACCGCACCTTCATCCGTTCTTACCCATAGTTCTACATACACCTTGCCTTTACGGTGAAAGGTGCCCTTATTTAAAATAAAACCTTGTTTGATAACGGAGTCAGGCATGAATCGATGAGAAGTTGCTTAATCTTGATAAAAGAATGCCAAGTTTCTCATGAAGTCGGCTGAATTTCTTCAAATTCTAGTTCGTTATCATCCTTTCCTATAGATCTCTATTCGACAGATGTGTTTGTTTTTATCAATCGCTCGCGATAGAAACATACATTATAAATGGCTGTACGAGTTGTATAGGATGAAATATTTATACGAAGAACAAGTTGCCCCAGGCGAGTTGGTGGAAATATCCCCTGGGGTACTCTGGCTAACGATGCCTTTGCCTTTCGAGCTAGATCATATCAATCTGTATCTTCTTAGAGATAAGGCTGGTTGGATAGTTATTGATACTGGCCTTGGTACAAGCACTACTAAAAGCCTGTGGGAACAGGTTTTTGACCAGCTAGATGGCCCTATTAGTGGTGTATTGGTTACGCACCTTCACCCAGATCACGTGGGCTTGGCAGGATGGATAGCCGATAAATTTGATGTGCCATTTTATATGTCTCAAACGGAGTACTTTAGCGCAAGAGCGTTTGGTGCAGGTAAAAACGGTGCACCAAAGACGCGCGATGTGCGTTATTTTCATCAAGCTGGATTAGAAGCGTCTTTAGTCACACAATTAACCTCGGGTAGCGACAAGGGATACAGCAGCGTGGTGTCGCCTCTCCCCGTTAGCTATAGCCGACTCAAACACGGTATGGTGCTGACCATCAACCAGCAAAGATGGCAGATTATCATTGGGAAAGGGCACTCTCCTGAGCACGTTTGTCTTTTTAATCAAGATAAGAAAATTCTTATTTCAGGTGATCATATATTGCCCATGATCACACCCAATATTGGTGCCTATTCCACTGAACCTGAAGCCAATACGCTTAAAGACTATTTAGACACGTTACCTCAATTTAAATCGCTGCCCGATGATGTCATTGTCCTGCCAGCCCACAAGTTACCTTTTATGGGGTTACACCAGAGAGTAGATGAGCTTATCGCGCACCACCAGGAGCATTTAAACGCATTGACCGATGCATGCCAGCAGAGTCAAACGGTCGCCTCTTTACTGCCTGTGATGTTTAAACGAGAACTCTCAAATGGCAACATGGTTTTTGCTGTCGCCGAATGTCTATCGCATCTCAATTATTTAGTAAGTGAAGGCGTAATAACTCGGCATTTGAATATGAATGGTGTGTATGAGTATATTCAAGGGTGAAACTGTGAATATTACTCTGTTTCGTGTTCGGGCGCAGTCTCTGTAAGTTCTTCGGTGGGAACAAGTTTTTTAGGGATAGTTATCTCGACGACTGTGCCTTTGCCTTCTTTACTACTGATGGATATTTTACCTTGGTGCTGCTCAATAGCGGTGTAGGCGACTGATAAGCCCAGACCCTGTCCTTGTCCTTCAGGCTTGGTAGTAAAAAACGGTTCGAATACCCGTTTGATATTTTTCTGTGCAATTCCTTTCCCACTGTCAAGTATCTTGAAGGTCACAGTATCAGTATTTTCAATTACGCTTAATTTTACAAATCCTTTATCCTCAATCGCCTGAGCAGCATTAATCATGACGTTCATCAGCGCTTGCTTGAGCGGACCTGGATTACCCATGACTTCGACTTTTTCCTGAGCGCATTCGAATTTGTATTGAGGTGTACTGTACTGAGCAGAAATGAGAGTGATCAGTTGGTTGCAAACACTACACACTTCTACTGTTTGAATTCCCTCAGAGGTTTCTAGGGAAAAATTCTTCAAGTTATCTACTATGTCTTTAACTCGAGTCAGGCCCTCTGTGGATTCCACAATGAGTTCACTCATGTCCTCTTTGAGTAAATCGTAGTGATTTGATTCAAATAACGAAGCAATGTGTTCTTTCACTTCCTCGCCAAAGCTATTGAGATGGGGTTGAACGCCTTCACATATAGAAATTAAGTGGGCTGCGTACTGCCCAAGTGTGTTGAGATTGGCATTGACGAAACCGATAGGATTATTTATTTCGTGTGCGATCCCCGCTGCAAGCTGACCTGTGGAAGCCATTTTTTCTGCCTGGATGAGCTGGCTTTGAGCTGTATCTAATTTTCTAATGAGTTTGCGCTGAGCCTCATGCTCTTTTTTCAACGCTTCAGACAGCTTTTGCTGAGCTCTAAAGTAACTTGCTTGAGCGGTAACGTCTTGAAGAAATATACATGCCAACTTATTACCCGTTGTTTTGTCCTTTATTGGCAGGATTTCCATATTTTGGTACATTTGCGTTTCTTCGCCTGTAATAGGACGAGAGCTTTTAAAAGGAAATATATGGGGGCGCTGTTCCCAATAACTAAAGCTGGGATGCTGAAGTACAAATACCGATTTTAGCCTGCGTTTTAAAAACTTACCCTGACCCTGAAACAGTTCAGTAACGGGCTTTTCTTTGTAGTCGTTCCTTAATTCATGAGGTAATCTATCTAGAAAGAAATCGTTCAGGTAAACGACATTGAAATTCTCGTCAACGATTCCGATCCCGACAGGCAATTTACCTACCAGTTGGTCAAACATTATCCGAGCAACTCATCCAATGTATTTTTCATTCTTGTCAGTGAGTCGTCATCTAAACAGAATACCACTCGCATACTAAATGAAGATATGGCGATAATAAATTGTACTTCCATGACTAGACTGTGTTGCCATTTTAGCTCATCGAAATTCGCTTTGTCGGGCTGAAAAAGGGTAGGCATGTTGAGATTGGTATTCAACTCAAGTTGATCTGATAACCCAGCTAAACACGCACCTGCTAAAATATTACAGAGCTCTAGAATAATTTCTTGGGTATCTTCTTCGCTCAAAGGCTCCTCATAATCCATAAGCTCGGCCACTTCGATTAAACCTGACTCAGAAAGTACAGACATGACTTCACCGTGAATATCGCCTAAAAACGATTGACGTGTATAAAATGCATTTTTAGTTTCAAACAACAGAGAAAAAAGTTCAGTTGGTGTGACAGCAGATATCTTTGGAATTGAGATATCGATTTTAGTTTCAATTAGATGAGCAAGTGAGTTAGCTGCTTGTCCCATAGAAATGTTGATTAGCTCTTGAAGTGCATCTTTTTGGTCTTCATCAAGTGGTAACACGATACTCATAGATACCCCAGCTCAAACAGCGTCATTGCCAATTCTTCTTTATCAAGAGGCTTGCGTAAAAATCGTTTCGCCCCTAATGCCATCACTATTTTTTGTTTTTCAGGTTGAAAGTCAGCACTGATGACAATGACGTTAGTACTATCTTTCTGTTCATACAAATATTCTAAAACACCAACGCCATCAATTTCCGGCATAGTTAAATCTAAGAGAATGAGTTGGAACTTATTTTCTTTAAGAATTGTTATTGCTTCCTTACCGTTGGTGGCCTCCGTAATTTCATACTCTAACTCTTGAGGTAGTGAACGAATAACACTTCGCCTGGACAGCTTCGAATCATCAGTGACCAACACAGAAATTGACATTAACAGCCTCCTATAGCGACTTTTTGCTGCGTATTTAGGACCTGTTAGGAATTTCTGCTCATCGAGCAACAGGACTATCATTTCCATGAAACAATGGCTAACAGGTACTTAGTAAAGTATGTGCATCTTTTACGTTACTGCAACACTACCGCTAAAAATTATCAGAACGGGTAAGGTTTCTAATTTGAAGTATATGACAGAAGTGACTTTTGTGCGTATTAGACTTTAAGTTGAAAATGTCTTTTTTAAGCAGTTTGGAATATGAGGTAAAGAGGTGCTATTGGTCTACACATTAGCTACACACAGTGTAGACCAATTAAGCGGTTTGGTGCTAGGTGTTTTGTTTTTTATTCATACTTTCCAAAGCGAAGGGCATGGAATCAACATAGCGCTGAACGTCTTCAATTTTACCCATGCTTACACGAGACCAATTGTCATAAGTTCTGTAGATACCTCTGATCAGTACGCCCTTTTCGGCCATCGCTTGTCTGAAGTATTCTGCATTGCCATCCCCTAAATTAACGAAGATAAAATTAGTACTCGAAGGAAGTGCAGTTAAGCCGTTACTTTGAACAGCATTCATCACCATAGATTTGGCTTCTTCAATTTTTTCTTTAGAAAATGTAATAAATGCGTCGTCGTTGTAGCTTGCTATAGCAGCAGCGAGACCTGCTTGATTGAGCGTATACCCACCCATCCCATAACGATTTATCCACTCGGTATTTTCTTCAGACGCAACGAGATAGCCCACGCGTAAACCTGCTAAGCCGTATATTTTAGAAAAGGTACGCGCGACAATGATATTGTGTCCCGCTTTTACTAACGGGATCATCGAGTGTGCAGGCGGGTTTTCGATAAGTTCATTATACGCCTCATCCACTAATACCAAGGTTTTCTTAGACGCCTTTATGCAAAATGCCTTGAGCTTTTCTGGATCTAAGTTTTTACCGGTTGGATTGTTGGGATTACAGATATGCACCAGGCTAATTGACGGGTCAATCGCGTCATACATGGCGTCTAAATCGATATCAAGCCCACTGGTGTTAGGTATGCGCACAATTTCAGGTCCTCCCTGTTTTGCGGGGGCTTGAGATGTGGTATCCCAAAACAGATCTGGACCAAGGATTTTACCTTTTTGGCTCGCCGCCAGCGCGGTATATGACAGCACGGGGCTAGACCCTGCACTTAGTGATATATTTTTTCGTCCTATCCCATGCCTTTCAGCAATCATATCCATTAAGGTCATGGCTGCTGGGTAGGCATAATATGCCCCCCCTTGGGCTGATGCTTTGGCGATAGCTTCAAGGGCTGCTGGGCTGGGTCCATATGGGTTTTCATTTGCATTGAGTTTGGCTATCCCTGGCATCGGACCATAAATTACATTTTTGAGTAGATGATTAGGGTTGGCTTTAACCTGACTTAATAAGCCACTAGCGCCAAGCGCAGTTGCTGCTACTGTTCCACCTATAAAAAGACGTCTGGCGGGATTGTGAGTCATAATATGTTCCTTTTCTATTTACTGTACAGGCATGTCTACATTGCTTTGTAAAACATCGCTGTAGAGACAATCACTAAGTAAACGCCGAAAAGGCGTTTGAGTTTTTTTTCACTAAAGTTATGGGCCATTTTTGCGCCAATCGGCGCAGTAAAAATTGAACCAATACTGATTGCGACAAGGGCCGGGATATTGATATAGCCTATGGTGCCAGCAGGCAGAGAGGCCGTAGGTGAATGCGACATAAACAAAAAGCCGATGGCTCCTGGTAATCCGATGAGAAAACCGACTCCCGCAGCTGTGGCAACCGCTTGCTGGATAGAGCGCTGACACATCACCATAGTAATCACTGTTGGTGTACCCCCTCCGATGCCTAATAGAGCAGAAAAGCCACCTAGCACAAAAGCGAGAATGGCTTTTCCTACTCCTGTTGGCATCGAAAAAACCAACCCCGGACGCACCACGAATTCAGGAAACAAAAAGTACACTGAATACAAAAGCACGCCGGCAGCAAATACCACCGTCAAGCCATCAGCACTAGTGTGATTCGCAATAATTACACCGCCGACAACACCCAATATGAGCCAGATACTCCAAGAACGTAAAATATCGAAATCAACGGCACCTTTTGCGCGATGTGCCATGACCGAGCGTGCGCTGGATACGACTATAGAAGCGAGAGAAGTTCCAATTGCCACTTTTACCAGCGCTTCTGAAGGCGGTGTGAAAAATGGAAACACGGCAAGAAGAGCGGGAACCACTACAAACCCTCCACCATTGCCGAAAAGACCGGCAGTGATCCCGGCAATAGCACCAGTTATACAGAGAGTAACTACAAACCACAGTAGCTCTATTTCCATTTATTTTTTTCTCCACGTAATGCATGGGTAAATATATTTTTTTCAGGTTTTGAAGATATAAAAAGCAAACACCGGCAGAAGCCGGTGCGGTGCTGTCATCCTTCTAGAACTTTGCTGCCAGACGGGTGTAGTAGTATCCCCCTTGCCAGTCGACAATGGAGTCAGAACGATAAATACGTCCACAGCATGTTTCGCCCATCGTGCCCTTATCGGGATAGTTGTCGAAGAGGTTACGCACACCGACTGATAAGGTCAGGCTTTCATTAATGTAATAACTGCCTTCTAAGTCGAAGAGGAATTCAGAACCAAACTTCTGAATGGTTTCCAGTGAGCTATCGTTAGAGTTCTCGTATTCGCCGTAATAATTCAAACGACCGACTATCATCCAGTCTTCATAACTGTGTTTTAGCGATAGCACTCCTCGCACTTCTGGCGTGCCGTTTTCAAAATCGAACTGATCTTCATCGTTAAAGAATTCACTCGGGTCAGAATCAAACTCATTGGTGTTGTAGTTTAGTGAGCCGGTGAGGGTGGTAGCGCCATAGGTCGTTTCAACGTTATACGTTGCCACCACGTCAATGCCTTCAGTGACGGTGTCAAACGCATTTTGGAAAAAGAACACGCCCCCAATCGACTCTGCACCTACCACACCTGCGCCAGCGAGTGCTAAGTAATTTTGATATGCCTGATATCCCGATGCATCAGGATCGGTAACCTCTGTGGTGGATACATCCATGGTTGATACAGAATTCACCCGGTCTTCTAGCTTGATGTTGTAATAATCAATAGTGAGGGTCATATCCCCGTAGTTAGCAGTCAGACCTAAAGTAAAGTTGGTCGATTTTTCAGGATCTAACTCGTTAGCGCCCAGCGCTTGTGCAACGTCGCCGCCGGCTGGAAATAAACCCGTTGCAACTGGGAATCCATTAGGTAGCCGGGTAGATACGTTAGTTGTGCCTTGTTGACCAGGGGTAGGCGCGCGGAACCCGGTGCCAAATGAGGAACGCAAGGCGATTTCTTCAGTCATTTGGTAGATGCCGGCCACTTTATATACTAGCTCAGAGCCAAAGTCAGAGTAGTCTTCATAGCGAATTGCTGCTTGAGCAAATACCTCATCTGTAATATCACCCGAGATATCCGCATACACGGCATAGGAGTCTCGAGAATAGGTATCTGAAAATTCCGGTGAGTAACCCGGAAAGCCATTTGAACCTACGCCGACCACTGTATAAACGGCGTCTACACCTTCAAAACCATCGTCCTCAATTCCGTCACCATCTGAATCGGCAGATGTGTAGTTCGCACAGTTAAGTGACGAACCATTAGCTATAACGGCTAGACCTGCAGAGGTAGCACTGTAGTCGTCGTTACAAAATGCCCAAGGATCGGAAGTCGCATAAGGGCCAGCAAAGTAGGAGTCCACTTCACCTTCTGTTATTTCATAGCTTTCATCTAAGTAGCTGACGCCGAATGCTAGAACATACGAAGAAAGGTCATAGGTAAAGTCAGCTTGAAACTGTGTTTCTTCGTTTATCAAGTCTCCAGGCTTGAAAGAAGTGGGAGAGGTGTTGCCCATCGATGGGTTGATGGTGTTTTTAAGGGTATAAGAGATTTCATTCGAGCCGTATCGACCGCTGATGTCATAGTCTAACGCACCCACAACGCCTTTAACGCCACCGACAAATGAGTAGTCAGTCACATCACCAAAAAAGCGTGGTGTAAAACCACCGGGAAAAATTTCAATGGGATTCCATATTGAACCGTCTTCTAATCGAATGTCTTCAATGGTGCCATTGCCAGGGTAACGATAAAAGAATGAGCCATCGCCTTCGCTTTCGGAATAGTTCGCAAATGCGTAAAGCTCAATGCCCGATGATAAGGTGTATCCGCTATTGACAAAAAGGCGTGCCCCACTGGTATTTGGTTGACCCCAGGGTTGTACCTGATCTGAACCATGGACATCGTTAGCCATAGCTTCAGCCGCGGCAATGTACTCAGCTGATTGGTCGTTAACACAGAACCAACTTTCACAGTACTGCTCTCCCCTGAATGTCGCTTCGCTATCAGAATATTCTGCTGAAATACTGATAAATCCGTCGTCACCTAAAGCTAAACCTTTGTTTGCGGTAACGGTAATTTGATCGCCGTCTCCTTCAAAGTAAGTGCCATAGTCAGCGGTCAATGAGCCGCCATCGCTGTTGTTTTTCAATTGGAAGTTAATTACTCCCGCGATTGCGTCTGAGCCATATTGGGCCGCAGCGCCATCTCTGAGTACTTCAACACTGCCAATTGCAGATGTAGGAATGGTCGCTAAATCGGGCCCTTGCGTGCCCGAACCGCCAATTTGAACCAGTGCCGCACGATGACGTCGTTTGGAATTGACCAACACGAGAGTTTTGTCGGTGGGCAACCCCCTTAGCGTGGCGGGACGGACGAATGTGCCACCATCTGAGATGGGTTGCCGACTCAGTGAATAAGAAGGCACTAAGGTCATTAATACGTTGTTCATGTCGGTAAAGGCGACGGCCTCCATATCTTCTGCACTTAATACATCTACAGGTACGGGAGAACTGGTGACAGAGCGGGGCGCACCACGAGCACCTACCACGGCAATGCGTTCGAGATCTTTTGCTTCGGCTTTTTTCGTGGTTTCTTCTGCATCCTCTTGGGCAAGGGCTATGGGGGAAAGGGTACAAAGCGCCATTGAAGTGAGCGCACAGGTTATAGCGGTATGGAGTTTATGTCTTTTCATGTGTGTTCCTACTCGTGCTTACGGTTTGCTTTTATGGCGGGCTAGTCGCCTCTTAATTGCGGACTTCGCCCTTTTTTGGCACGCACAGGCACCACGTTGATGCGTTTCAACACCTTGTTGTTATTAGATAGATGCCTGTGTACAAGATTTAGGCTAAAAATTCTTTTTAGTTTGAGGAAGAAAGAAGAATATTTAGGGGTATAAGGAAAATATTGATCCTTTTATTTAAACCTTATTAATAGTGTGGTTGAGTGAAAAATGCGCGAGCGGGTGGATTTTTATGGTGACGTTTATAACCTCATTTTTTACATTATTGATACATACATAGTTGGAATGGCATATTCATTGCTGAATTTGAATAGTGAATACTTATGACGTTGTGACATTTTCCGTATCAGGAGTAGTTGGTGCATACAAAACAGCTTCACTATTTCATTACCACAGTGCGAAAAGGAAGCATTGCCGCAGCAGCTAGAACGCTGGATATTGCGCAACCGGCGGTTAGTCAGCAGTTAGCTAGCTTGGAAAGAGAAATGAATTCGACCTTGCTGAACCGCAGCTTTGCAGGCGTGTCATTAACGCCGGCTGGTGAAATTTTTTTTGAGCACGCGCAAAAAATTATGTGGCAAATAGAACAGACTAAAGCGGCATTAAGGGAACTTGGAAAAAAGCAACAGCGTCAGATAAAGGTAGGGATGCTCCCCTCTATAGGGAATGTTTTATCGCTCCCTTTACTCAACGAAGTAACACGCAGTTCGGCCCCACTTAAAATTGAAATCAGTACTGTGGCTTCTTATACCATTAACGATTGGTTATCTTCGCAACAAATCGACATTGCGCTAACTTATCAGCAACCTCTTGATGACAGATTTATGGTAATGACGCCGCTTATCCAAGAAGAAATGCACCTGGTTTTTTCAGCTTCGAGTGATCTCGAGCCATACACTTCGCTTAGAGATAAACCCTTTATTACTTTTTTGGAACTCAGTGAACTACCCTTGCTTTCACCAGGAGAAAACGACGCACTGGGCCAGCTAATATTACAATACGAGCGAATGACGGGGGTTTCGTTACAGCACGATCTCGCCTATTCGGGGCAGTTAATGACAGGGCTTCGCCAAGTGATGCAGGGGGAAGGCGTAATGATTTTACCCACATCGGCCATCTTCCATTTGAAAGCCTCAGGACTGGTATCGACGCTAAAAATAACTCAGCCTGAAATGTTGAGAAGCGTGTATGCAGTAACCAGCAAACGTATGTCACAAGATCTTAGCGTAATTCAAGTAATGAACATTGTCAGAAAAGTTGTGGCTCAGGAGAATGCGTTGCAACATTGGTGTGGCACTCTCGAATTTGCAACATCCGCGTTTGCTAAAATAAAATAGTGCTCGTATAGCTTGCTAAACTGTGCGCGTTAGCGTGTAGGCAATTCTATGTCGATAAGTACAGGCAAGTGATCTGACATGGTCCGGGTTTGCGTATTTTTCACTTTTTTTGCACTTCTAACTGTAATGTCTTGTGATACCCAGACCCTGTCCAATGAGAAAACTGGAAAGTGACTGGGGAATGTCGCTCCTACTTTATGTGGAACTAATAACTTATTTAGTGCACTAAATGCTTTGCTGAAAAATTGCCATTCATTGAAGTCACCCGCTAAAAGCAGGGGGGATGAATGCATTTTTAGCCGCTCTCTAAGGAAGCTATGTAATTGTGAAAACTGAGAGCGTCTTTCTAACTTTTTCAGCCCTTTGTGCGTATTGACCACAGTAAAAGATCCTTTTTCAGTGTTAACTTCAACGAGCTGCACATTTCTGGGCTGTCGACCAGTCTGACTGATATCGATGACTTCTTTAGAAAGCACCTCAAACTTGGTTAAAATTGCATTGCCATACCATCCGTCTTTTTCTTTAATCGCAGGTGCAGCTACTAGCTGAAATGTGTTGTTAGCGCAGATATCTATTGTATCTTGGCGAGTTTCTCTATTGCTGGGGCGAGTGTCCATCTCTTGCAGTAAGACGACATCTGCCCCAGTGCTCTTCAGGAACTGTCCTATACGCTTGTAATCGTGTTTTTTATCACGACCAACACCGCTGTGGATGTTATATGATATTACGCGGCACATTTTTCACCTTCGTTAGCACCTTGGGTATCATCAGGGGATAATTCCTGCTTCCTTTCCTGATAGTAGCGGGCAAATTTCTGAGATCCCCAGATCATAAGACCCCACAGGATTATTCCTCCAATCAAATAACTGATGGTCTCAGCCGAAGGGTTTTGCCATATTTGAGCGATAGAGTCACCCACCAACCCTTTTGCGATCATTGGGGGAAACATTCCTAAGAACGTACCAATCAAAAACTGCAATATACCGATGGACGAAATGCCGGCTACTAAATTGACTAAGCTGAAAGGTGCTACAGGTAACATACGAATTGCTGCAACACCCACAATACCACTGCGCTTGAGCTTCTCATCCACTGCGGCAACTTTTGGTCCGCCTAACTTTTTAAGTCCTGCGTCTCCTGACAGTTTACCGATACCAAACATGATGGCCGAACTCATCAAGGCGCCCATAATGCCGTATATGGGCCCCCAAATTGGCCCGAAAATGGCAGCCACCGCCAGTGATAAAATGGTTACGGGAAAGAATAATATTCCGCCGACAACATATACCAACAGTACCGTTGGCAAAGCAAAATAGGTGCCTCTACTTTCCTCTAAGAACGCGTTGATACTATCTGAACTTAACCACTCAATAGATTGACTTGCCCAGAACATCAAGCCGCCCAATACCCCAACGATGGTTAGACCCAATAATATCATGATACTGCGTCGTCTCGGGTTTCGCGCTGGCACCGCTGCACCGTCAAGTGTCGGCATTGATATAAGGGGTTCTTCGGGATCTGATAAGGCGCGAAAGACATTTTTCACCGAGTGTTCGGTAAATACTTCGTCCCTTACTTCAGTCAAAATATAACCGTGAGCTATTTGACCTTGCATCAGCGATTCCACAGGATATTCTGTCTCAAACAGTGCAGGCATGTCATCAAGTTCACGACCAGTGTGCTCTGCAAGCAGGTCGTTGCGAACTTGTACAATGTTGGCTCTATTTTGCTGTGTATTTCCAAACAAGACAGTGTCAATTTCAGTATCCAATGTCATCGAGCGATTACTCAAATTAGACGATCCTATGACGAGGTATTTGTCGTCAATCGTCATTACTTTAGAGTGGATACGCTTATAAGCCTTTCTTCCTTTCATATCTTCGATAGAAGAATAGGTAAGTTTGACCCGCTTGGGATCGATACCGTTTTCTAAGATTTTTTTGAATTCTATACGACTGGCCCAGAAAGCTTCGCATTCAAATTTTCCCTTGGGCTCATAGGAACTCACTATCGCCACACTCAAATTTGGTTTGAGCTTAAGCTGCTTGTTCAGTGCCTCAGCAATTTCCTGACGGGTAGTAAACTGATTTTCGATATAGATAAAAGATTCTGCTTCGCCAATGAGATCCAGCAACATTTGTCGTACTTCTTGCGCCGGCTCGACTTCGTCCATAAAAGGAATGGTTCTGGCCAAAGCACATTGCACGTTTTCAAACATAGGAGGGAACCCGTCGGGCCAAACCTCTGGCAGGGGAGCATCTTCGCTATTGTTTGCCTCTTCTCGAATGTCTATGGGAGTACTATTTGCTACGCGCTGCCAGCGCCAACGTACCAGTTTGGCAAAATCCACCACCACAGGTCCACTGGACACCATTTGCACGTCGTGCAGAGGACCATACTCACCATCCGGTCCGTCCCTTTCTTCAGAAATAACGGGATGATCCCTGGTATCCCATCGGTTGGTGGAAACATCCATACCACCAGAAAAAACAATCTCATCGTCAATGACGACAATTTTCTGGTGTTGGCTCCCGCCCATGGGGATCGTGTCATCTAATTCGGTTTCTACATTATCTGGGGTTTTTTCTTCCCACACTTCTTTGGCCCACATTTCTCTTTGGGCAAAAAAGGCCAACGACGAGTCCCATCTGAGTAGATAAATTTTTATTTCGGGATGTTGTTCGGCTTTCCACTTGAGAAGATCACTTATAACACTTGGTGCTTCGCTTCTCTGTTCATCTTCGTTGCGCAATAAACGTATTCTGCTGTCAATATCCCAGCCCACTATAAAGATACTGTGGGAAGCCTTAACAATAGCGCTGTGCAGTGCCTTGTAGTAATTCGCGCAATCAATGAGTGGGGTAGAATAGCGAGCTTTGTTTTCTACCCAACAGTTTTGACCCGGCTGAAAAATACAGTTATCAGATTTCATGGTGACGTTCCAACTCAATTCCATTGTTTATTATCAAGGCTTATTGCAGGTTCCATTCCTTTTGTTAGTACACACCTGGGTGATTTATAAGTTGTTGAAATATATGGTGTGTATAAGATTGTTCGGGTGGTTTTTGACGAGAGTTAAGGAGAGGCCATTGTAATATTTTCATATAACAACAGGACTTATCTTCACGTTGGACTATACACCGTCGCTGAGCAATATAGCCGTTATATGCCATTACCTTGAACAGCGCAAAGTAACTGTGTCTAAATTACTTTTTGTGAAAAGCTAAACAATGATTCGAACCAAGGGATAATTGGTGTTATGCAGAAAGGGGCAGGAAGCTTACCTTTTGAGGTGCAAGCTCCCGTTAACAGGAGCTTGCTTTTTGATATATTAGAAACGGTATTCGACACCGATACTGGCTTGTTTCAGATCGGTTTCAAAGTTAGTGTCATCTATGTCATCAAATGCTTCTTCAGCGTCTAATTCTGTATCGTAAACAGTGTATTCAGCGTTAATCAGGAAGTTACTTGTAATGGCATAACTGAGGCCAGCGCCAACAAACAAACTCTCGTCGTCGTAGTCGCGGTTTACGCTACCAAAATTATACTCGGTTTCTGACCACAATTGCCCAGCTTTAGCGTAAAGAGAAAAACGCTCAGTCAGCGGCAGGATACCCTTTATCGCAGCAGTATAACCGTCTGTTTGTGCACCGGCTACATCATTTCCGTAGTCACCAAAATCGATATAACCACCTTCAAGAGCAAACCATTCATTGAACTTGTAACCGAAGACGCCTTGCCATACGTCTTTGTCGTCATCGAACTCGTCTTCGCCTTCTACTCTCAAATACCCATAGTTACCGCCAACATAAAAGCCACTGTCCTTTACATCGATACTGTTACTTTGTGCTTGAACACCAAACGAAGCCATTGCGCTGATTGACGCTATAGCAGCGATTCCTGTTAGGGTTTTAAGTGTGTTTTTCATAAGTTCTTCCTCGTACTTATTTAACATTCAATCGACTTCTTAATGAAGTAAATGTGCTTTCAATTTGCACAAGGTCTATATCAAATGCTGTGCCAGCGTAGAACTTTCAAAAACCTGCGTAAATTAATGAAAAAATTTCAGGAAATCGACTTTTCTGAATGATTTTTAAGCGCTTTGATGCGACAAAAACATTGCGTAGAAAATGGACCTTGGCAATTTTTTCGCACACCGTGAAATTGATTCATTGTCTAAAAGGCTGACTACCGAGAATTAAGTCGGCGGCATTGATGAAAATTGTTTTTTCTATATTTTTGATATTTAAGGTTTTTCGTGTTGATTGGAATTTTCAATTGGGTGAATTCATTTTATCAACTGTAAATATGTTCGCTCCCTGTCTATCTTTGTAAACGCACAGGTAAATAAATTGTTAATACGAGCGTGCTCGTATTTTTTAAAACAAACATAGGACGGGATAAGACCATGATCACAAAAAGGTTTAAAAAAACCACGGTATCTGCACTCGTTGCGTTGTCGTTGAGTGCGACAGGCGTCATCGCAAGCGATCAAATGACAAAGCCAGCAGGTGCTAAAGGTTCGGGTATGTCGAAAGCATTTCAGGCCAGAAACAATCAATTTTGGTGGCCTGACCAACTGGATCTATCGCCACTGCGCGACCATGACAGCCGTTCAAACCCTCTTGGTAAAGACTTTGATTACGCTAAGGCATTCTCTAAATTAGACCTGGATCAAGTCAAAAAAGATATCAACGAGTTGCTTACCACTTCTCAAGACTGGTGGCCAGCAGACTTTGGCAACTACGGTCCTTTCTTCATTCGCTTGTCATGGCACAGTGCGGGCACATACAGAACACTTGACGGCCGCGGTGGTGGCGATGGCGGTCAAATGCGTTTTGACCCACTTAACAGTTGGCCAGACAATGGAAACTTAGATAAAGCACGTCGCCTGTTATGGCCAATTAAGCAAAAGTATGGTGAAAGCTTGTCATGGGGTGACTTGATGATCCTAGCGGGCACCGTAGGCATGGAAAACATGGGTTTTGACACCTATGGATTTGCTGGTGGACGTACCGATGATTGGGAACCTGATATGGTGTATTGGGGACCAGAAGTGGAAATGTTGGCCAGTGACCGTGAAGAACGCGGTGGTGAATTGCAACGCCCATTAGGTGCGACACATATGGGGTTGATTTATGTTAACCCTGAAGGTCCTAAAGGTGTGCCTGACCCAGTAGGTTCAGCTAAGAATATTCGCACAGCCTTTGGTCGCATGGCGATGAACGATGAAGAAACTGTAGCGCTTGTTGCAGGTGGTCACACCTTCGGTAAAATGCACGGTGCACACAAACCTTCGGATTGTTTGGAAGCCGAGCCAGGTGGTGCAGGCCTTGAAGAACAAGGACTAGGTTGGAAAAACAAGTGTGGAAAAGGTAACGCTGAAGACACTATTACCAGTGGTCTAGAAGGTGCGTGGACTCAATTACCAACTAAGTGGACAAGTTTGTATCTGCAAAACCTACTTGGTTTTGAGTGGAAGCAAACACGCAGTCCTGCTGGTGCAATTATCTGGGTCCCCACTGATGAAGCTGCACATACTTCTGTGCCAGATGCGCACGTTAAAGGTAAGAAAAATCCGCCAGTAATGACTACAGCAGATTTAGCACTGAAGTTCGACCCTGAATATCGCAAGATTGCAGAGCGCTTCTTAGCTGACCCTAAAGAATATCAAACGGCTTTTGCTAAAGCATGGTTCAAACTTACTCACCGTGATATGGGGCCAAAAGCACGCTACTTAGGTAACGATATCCCTGTAGAAAATTTCATCTGGCAAGATCCTGTACCTAAAGCAGACTACAAGATGGTTTCTGACAAGGATGTGAAAAAGCTTAAGAAGACTATCTTAGATTCAGGTCTAACGGTTCAGCAGCTAGTGAAAACGGCTTGGGCGTCAGCGGCGAGTTTCAGAGCGTCTGACTTCAGAGGTGGAGCCAATGGTGCACGTATCGCGCTAGAGCCTCAAATGAGCTGGGCAGCAAACGAGCCAGAAACAGTTAAAGCAGTTGTGGCTAAATTAAAGGAGATTCAGGAAGACTACAATTCTGGTATCTTCTCTAAGAAGAAAGTGTCACTGGCTGATCTTATCGTTATTGGTGGAGCAGCTGCTATCGAGAAAGCGGCGTCAGATGTGGGTGTAGAAGTAACCGTACCTGTGGTTCCAGGGCGCACTGATGCCACTCAAGAGCTAACAGATGTGAACTCGTTCGCATTGCTTGAGCCAACTGCCGATGCGTTTAGAAACTACTACAATGCAGAAACAAGCTATCGCTCGCCTACAGATATGCTGGTAGATAAGGCCGATCAGTTAAGCCTGACTGTACCTGAAATGACAGTATTGCTAGGTGGTATGCGTTCGCTTGGGGCTAACGTAGATGGTTCAACCCACGGGGTTTTCACTGACAAAGTTGGTACGTTGAACAATGATTTCTTCGTTAATTTGCTTGATATGGGCATTCAGTGGAGAAAGACAGACAACCCGGCAGTGTATGAAGGTGTAAACCGACAGTCAGGTGAAGTGCTTTACACGGGCACGCCGGTTGACCTAGTGTTTGGCTCTAACAGTGAATTACGTGCCGTTGCGGAAGTGTACGCCTATGACAATGCGAAAAAACGTTTTGTTGAAGACTTCGTTGATGCATGGACCAAAGTCATGACACTTGATCGTTTCGATCTTCGCCACGACTTAGGCGCAAAACTGTCTAAATAACATAAAATAGAAAGATGTGAATAACGGGGCTTCGGCCCCGTTTTTTGTATCCTGCTCCCATCGCAAACTCACTGCGAATTAGATAGACTGAATAAGTTACACATCCAACAGGAATGATAATAATGGCAAGGTTGCGACGTTCACTGGTTAATCTAGAAATGCTTTGCGAAGATATTGCATCGCTACCTACTACGCAACTTAATGGTCCACATCACCTTCGCTTACTTCATGCAGTACAGTCAGCGTTAGTGGAAGTGGAGAGTTTGCTTCAGGAAGAAACCGAAAGCGGATTTGTTAAATTTCTCATCGGTACGTCACTTGAAGACGTATTTGCAAAAAAACAAATGGCTGGGGTTTATGCAAAGTTAACCGATTACGTAATAACTGCTTGGGAAGCGACAGCTAAAGCAAATTTAATTATTGCTGATAACTTTGATGAAGGAGCTGATAAGCGGCTTGAACTACTACAAGTTAAAGCGATTAAAGCTAAATCTCAATTAAAGACGGTGGCCAGTGCGATGGGACACGCTGACTATGAAAAGTTTTTACAATTGTTGGGGTTAGGTGCTAAGGAATGGCAATGGGATACCCTTCGCGCAAGGTTTTGACTTCACGCGAAAGGCAATCGTTTTGGTGTAACATAAAAAGTCATTACTAAGGCGTAGTGTTTCGAATACCAATGCCCTGTTCATTGATGACCCTAACTTCGCGTTGCGGGAAGGGTATCTCAATATTATTTGCTCTAAGGGTTTCAAAAACCATCAGTAGCAAGTCACCACCTACACGGTTTTTACCATCATCAACGCCTTCCATCCAGAACTCTACAAACATATTAACGCCTGAATCGCCAAAACTATCTATTTCACAGTCAGGGCGTTCCTCAAACGGAATATTGTCACCGCTAATGACTTGGGGATGTTCTGCTACCGCTTCCTTGATAATATCAACCATGGCGCGAATGTCTGTTTTATAGGCCACTGAAAAGTCGATACGATAGCGTTGCTTTTGATTTTTATGTGTCCAGTTGATAAGTGAAGAGCTGATAAACTTTTCATTGGGTACCAGAATGTCTTTGCCGTCAAACGTTTCCAATACGGCATAGCGCATCTTAAACTCTCTCACAATACCTTTTTGGCCGTCTTCCAGTTCGACGTAGTCGCCGACCGTCAGTGACTTATCGAGTAAAATAATGATACCTGATATAAAGTTTGAAGCGATGGATTGTAAGCCGAGTCCTAAACCAACACCTAACGCACCACCAAATACCGCCAGTGCAGTAAGGTTGATACCCATCACATTTAATAACAGCAAAAATACTACGCAGAACAGCGCTACTTCAAATAGCTTGGCAAAGACTTCTTTGGTGGATACGTCTAGAGACTTGTGATTTCTAATGATGTCTTGACCGATAGCATTCGAGCTTCTTCCTAACCAAAACAACAATGCGCCAAACAGAAGAACGCGCGTTACACCATAGGCCGAAATTGACACATTCCCTACTGATATTGCGATAGATTCGAGCGCCGATGTAAGCAGAGGTAAAATGCCAACAAGATGCAAAAAGAGAATGGGCAAGCCCACCCATCGCAAAAAGCCTGCGATCCCTTTATTTTCAACAAAACCATAAATCAGCGAACTAACAAACAGCATTAAGGCGATGACCACAGCCACTTCGAGCAACCAGGCATCAAACTGGAATTTTGCGCCCAATACGGTAGTTAATTTCAGCAAGCTAATAGTAAGCAGCGGAAACAGTGTTTGACCCAGTTTGAAAAGGAGGATGTGCAAAGAGTGAGCGCCAACTTGGGGGGCTTCTCGGGTATATTTAAAGGGTTTCTTTACCTGGCGCGCGAGGATAAACGCAACAAAGTAAATAACAGCGATGGTCGCCAGCTGGATAAGAAAACTATCAGACAAGACTGACGCTTTAATTAGCGCCAGTTTTTCTTCAAGGTGTAGTATAACGTTCTCAACATTCATGTTTTGTTCTTCACTCGTTAGCCACAACGCAGTGGCAAATAGGTGGCACAGACAATTGCGCGCTTTTTATCCTTTATATCAAATATGGTAAAGCTTTTTTTGAAAATTGCAGGGAAATAATAGCTTCCCCTGCAGACAGCGCTGGAACAGTGACGCATAAAAGTTGTTTAAAACTAACTATAGACAGAAAAAGAATGCTGACCTGTGGGAAGGCGGATTGCTTCTCGAGAACGTTAATTATGTTTAGCTGGTTAATATTTGTGCTGGTGTGGTGCATTGATTGGTGGTAGACTCCGCCCCGATTTGTAAGAGTAAAAAATCGAATAAATTTCCTTTTGAAGACCAACGCATTTCGCTGCAGGTTTTCTCTCTACGCATTTTATCCCTCGCAGTTATCACCATTGTCATCAATGTTTGAACCATAACCGTCTAGGCAAATAACTATTTCAGGAGTTAGTTAATGTCATTTACCCAATTAGGGCTAGCTGAACCGTTGCTAAAAGCAATTGAAAAACGGGGTTTTAGTACACCTTCACCGATTCAGGAAAAGGCGATCCCTGAAATATTAAAGGGCCGAGACGTGTTGGCGGCAGCACAAACCGGAACAGGAAAAACGGCAGGGTTTGGTTTGCCTATTTTACAGCGTTTGATGACAGGGAATAAGGTAGCAGGTAATCAAGTACGTGCGTTAATACTCACCCCCACACGTGAATTGGCTGCCCAGGTTGAGGAGAGCATTCGCCATTTTAGTGAATTCCTTCCGCTTACGACAGCAGTTGTATTCGGTGGTGTAGGCATTAATCCGCAAATGATGAAACTCAGAAAAGGGGTGGATGTACTGATTGCTACACCTGGTCGATTACTCGATTTATATCAACAGAACGCGGTGAAGTTTTCACAGCTAGAAGTACTGGTGCTTGATGAAGCTGACAGAATGTTGGATATGGGCTTTATCCACGACATTAAAAAGGTGCTTAAGTTGTTGCCAGAGAAAAAACAAAGCCTATTGTTTTCAGCGACATTTTCCCCAGACATAACCGCATTGGCTAAAACCATCACTCATGAGCCGGTAAGTATTTCAACCACACCTGCCAATACCACTGTTGAGACAGTGGAACAACACATGGTGACTATTGATAAGTCTAAAAAAACCACAGCGCTTATTTGTCTTATCAAGCAGAAAAAATGGGAGCAGGTGTTAGTATTTAGCCGAACCAAACACGGCGCTAACCGAATTGCAGAAAAGTTAACACGCGCGAAAATTCCCAGTGCTGCCATCCATGGTAACAAAAGTCAGGGAGCACGAACCAAAGCTTTGGCAGACTTTAAATCAGGCGCTATAAAGGTGTTGGTTGCCACTGATATTGCTGCCAGAGGGATTGATATTAGTGAGCTACCCATTGTGGTTAACCTTGATTTACCGAATACGCCAGCCGATTATGTTCATCGCATTGGTAGGACAGGAAGAGCGGGGGCAAGTGGACAGGCGTGGTCGTTTGTTTGTGCAGAAGAGTTACAAAATCTCAAGGACATAGAAACGCTTATACAGAAACTGGTACCAAGAGAAACCTTAGATGGTTTCGAGCCACAGGTAGCGGTCCCTGTTACCACTTTGTCTAAACCCAAAAAGCCGAAAAAGCCCAAGAAGCCTAAAGTGTCTCAAGAGGGAAATGAAAAAACGGCGACGAATGGGAAACGATCTCCTAAGCCGTCTAAAAACACGCAAGAAAGCAAGCGTAGAGAGGGGGCGAACAAATCCAGACGTTCTAAGCCCCGTCGTCATGCTAATGGCAATAATTCACCGAGAAGAAATTCTGTTAGCGGTGCAAAAAAGTCAAACGACTGACCAGGGGTAAAGGTTAACTGCCATCTACGATTTTGATTCCCAAGAGAAAGGATGGTAGTGGCGATACGCGGGCGTAGAGAGCGCTTCGTTTCTCCCGTTTTCTATTTCATCAAGCGCGTGTTCAGCGCGCTTGGTTAAACTCTTTTGTAATTCACTTCGAAATACCTTCACCTCTTTCCATAAGTCATAAAAGCCTTCTGGCGTCTTTCCTTGAATATCTTTCGCTAATTGGGGGGCAAGTGTGTTGTAGGCTTGTTGTAAACGTTCGGCGTGCTGATCGTTGTAGGTAACTTCTTCACTACTAGGATGCCAATTAAGAATAAGGCTTTTTTGTTGAGATGTTAATACGGGAAACGAAGAGAAGTATTCAACATAATCACTATGGGGTATCGACGCAGCGTGTCCCCATTTATCCATAGTTACTCTGTTTAGCAACGCACTTGATTCAGGCTCTACTACCATGACAGTTGGCGTTGCATAGTAAATAGGGTAACTGAAGTGTTGTGTTATTTGTCTTCGGTCTTCTAACAGCCCTACATCGACGAAGATAGTTTCATAATGGGCTTCTAATATCAGTTGCATCTCAGGCGTGCCGAACTGTTTTGCCAATGCAGTGCTGTCATGACACCAAGATGCGCCCAAAACGACTAAAAGCAGCTTATTGGTTTTAGTTGCTTTTGATTGTGCAGCAAGCACATTTTCGTATGGGGTAGGTGACGGTTCAAAGGTGTACTTCGAACCATTTAATGTACTGGCGCAACTACTTAAGAACAAAACTCCAACAAAAGCGAGGGTTAATTTACTGGCGAATGAATGACTCCAGGTGAAAAATTGAATACGGGAAGAAAATTGCTTTATTGTCATAATGGATGCCGAAAATGTTTATATGCTTCAGTAATGTATCACATATTTTAGTTTGAACAGTGTCAAAAACAGCCTAATCGTGCTCTTAAAAAAACGTAATTTATTGGCAGAAATTCCCCCTGTCCTCTATGTAAAAAATCGGTTTCGTGTATAGTTCGTCACCACTGTCTTATTTCTTCACCAGTACACCGAGAGAGCCATGACTGTAAACGTTGACACGCAGACTTTGATTGCATCAATGAAAGATGTAGTAGGGCAAGCCTATTTGTTAACAGACCAAGCGAAAAAGCAACCTTACTGTAAGGGGTTTAGGTTTGGTGCTGGGGAAGCACTGGCGGTGGTTCGCCCCGGTACACTGGTTGAAATCTGGCAGGTACTCAAGCTATGTGTCGCGGCAGATGTTGCGGTTATTATGCAAGCGGCTAACACAGGCCTAACCGGAGGTTCTACGCCCGATGGTAAGGACTATGACAGACCCATAGTGATCATCAGCACTATGCGCATCGACGCCATTCAGATTATCGATAGTGGCAAGCAAATAGTGGGTTTAGCTGGCAGCACGTTATTTGGGTTAGAAGAGACCTTAGCACCCTACGGGCGAGAGCCTCACTCTGTTATCGGTTCTTCTTGTATCGGCGCGTCAATCGTCGGAGGGATTTGTAATAATTCTGGCGGTGCTTTGGTCAAGAGGGGCCCGGCTTATACTGAGCTTTCGCTATTCGCTCAGATAAACGCCAACGGTGAACTTAGCCTGATAAATAATTTAGGCATTCAATTGGGAAATGACCCCGAAGAAATCCTAAGTAATTTAGAGAATAAACGATACAACGAACAAGATGTTTTCGATTCGTCTGCCAGAGCTTCAGACAACGAATACGACGCTCGTGTCCGCGATGTTGATGCTGACACCCCTTCACGATTTAACAACGATGGTCGCAGATTACATGAAGCATCGGGGTGTGCAGGGAAATTAGCCGTATTTGCCGTGCGATTAGATACTTTTGCTATTCCCAAAAAGAAACAAGTTTTTTATGTGGGATCTAACGACGCCACTGTTTTTACTCAGGTTCGCAGAGACATTTTGTCGACCTTTACGCATTTGCCAGATTCTGGAGAATATCTTCACCGAGACTGCTACGACGTATCGAAAAAGTACGGTAAAGACATGTTCATCGTGATAAGCAAACTGGGCGCAAAGTTTATTCCCAAGCTCTTTGCATTTAAGCGTAAATTTGATGCTTTCACCGACAAACTGGGTTTTCTTCCCAATAAAATGTCCGACAGAGTGATGCAATATTTGAGCTACTTGTTTCCAAACCATTTGCCCAAGCGAATGGAAGCATTCAGAGATAAATATCAGCACCATTGGATCCTCGAAATGAGTAACGAAGGTGTAGACGAAGCGAAAGCTTATCTGGATAACTTCTTTCAAAGCCATGAAGGGAGCTATTTTGAATGTACAGAAGACGAAGCGGATAAGGCAATCTTACATCGCTTTGTAGCCGGTGGCGCAATTGGACGGTATCACGTGATGCATAGCAAGAACGTCGGTGCGATGATGACCATTGACGTAGCGCTACGCCGTAACGATCCAGACTGGTTTGAAGTGTTACCTAAGGACATTGATGATCAGATTGACACGAAATTGTACTATGGCCACCTTTTCTGCCACGTGATGCACCAAAACTATGTGTTGAAAAAAGGTGTCGATGCCAAAACACTCAAAGCTAAGATTTTGGCTACGTTTGATGCACGAAAAGCCCAATACCCTGCTGAGCACAATGTCGGTCATGAATATTCGGCGAAACCAACGCTGAAAAACTTTTATCGTGAGCTGGATCCAACAAATAGTTTTAATCCGGGTATTGGCAAAACCACGAAGTTAAAAAACTGGGTCGAGCACAAGGGCGGGTGTTGTTCGGGGCACGATTAAGCGCTTGGATGAGAACTTTAGCGGTAATGAATGCGTGGCTGAGATAACCGTTACCGCTTGTAAGCATAAACACTCTTATAAACATAAATACTATGTTGCCATTTCGTCCATTAAGCCGAAATGGAGTCGCGTACTATTACTTTTCTCCACAGATGCGAACATTCTTCCACAAATTTTTGGTGCAATGGGTGTAACTGGTAGGCGTCTTGATCTTCAACACTGTCAAATAACATAAGCTCTGAAACGTCAAACGAATTATCAATCACATCTCGCACAAGTGTTGATGCAGGAACGCCTACGTGCAATGCCTTAATCTGGGGAATTTCACGTAAACTGTTGAGCCCTGTTATTAGTTTTTCCCTGTCTTGTTGAGAGTCTGGATTTTTTAGCCAGAAATACACCATGTGCAAGACAGGGGGAAGGGAGATAGCTTGAGAAGGGGTGGCATGTGAAGAAGCCGATAACACCGATAACGATGCAAGTGCACCTGCACTGGCTAAAAAGTGTCTACGCTGGTTATCTGCCATGAAATTTATCCTTTCTCAAGTGAATGTCTGATGTGATGGAGCGAGTAAGCCCAGAGAATAAAAAATTATCACCATAAGCCAAGGGTTACAATAGTAAGTGTAGGCTTAAGATCTGACGCTAAAGGTAAAAGACAATACCGTTTTTCTACGCTGTATTAACTGGCATCTCATACTTAGGCGATGAGGGGACTAACAAAGAAGGGGATAGCGCTTAAAACTCCATGTTGGTTTCAAGCGCTTTTATAGGGCAAAGGTCAAAAAGGCTTAGGCTAATCGATTAATTATCGATGAAAAATCCATAGCGGCATTGCCTTCTTCACAATGCATTTCAAACCATTTTGCGGCAAGCTCTCCCATGGGAACCTGGGCGTTCACACCTTTGGCGCCTTGCATCGCTAATGTGAGATCCTTAAGCATCAGTGCAGAGGCAAAACCACCGTTAAAGTCGTTATCAGCCGGACTTTGCGGTCCCACGCCTTTTACTGGACAATAGCTGGTCATTGACCAGGTTTGTCCTGACGCATTAGAGGCAATATCAAAAAATACCTGAGCGTCTAGTCCTAGTTTTTCTGCCAATTGGAAGCTTTCACAGGTGGCTATCATAGTGGCGCCAAGTAGCATGTTGTTACATATTTTGGCTGCCTGACCAGCACCGTGGCCTCCGGCGTGAATGATCTTTTTGCCCATGGCACTAAGCACACCTTTTGCGCGCTCAAATGCATCACTATCACCGCCTACCATAAAGGTTAATGTTCCTCCTGCAGCAGCGGCTACGCCTCCTGAAACTGGCGCGTCGAGCATTTTTAACCCTTTTTCTTGTGCTATCTGCGATACGGTTTTCGCGGTTTCTACGTCAATGGTTGAGCAATCAATAAGTAGGGTATTAGCGCCTACCTTATCAATAATTTGTGAGGTATAAATATCATAGACATGTTTCCCCGCAGGCAGCATGGTAATCACAATATCTGCACCTGCCACGGCATGCTCGGTAGAGTCGGCAATGGTGCACCCTGCTTCTTTTGCTTTTGCAAGAGCTGCTTCACTTAAATCAAACGCAGTGACGTTAAAGCTGTTTTTAACCAAGTTATCTGCCATGCCTGAGCCCATATTGCCCAGACCAATAAATGCAACTGTTGTCATTGTGATGTCCTCTCGAATTAGCCCATGGTAGGGATTACAAACGCATTGTCGTTGGTATCAGAACCATCAGGCCAGCGCTGGGTAATGGTTTTAACTTTAGTCCAGAATTTTACCCCTTCCATGCCGTGTTGGTTGGTGTCACCAAACGCTGAGCGCTTCCAGCCACCAAAAGTGTGGTACGCAACAGGAACGGGGATGGGAACATTAATCCCTACCATTCCCACGTTCACTCGCTGAGCGAATTCTCTGGCAGCGTGGCCATTTCGGGTATACATGGCGACGCCGTTGCCATATTGGTGTTCACTGGCAAGGCTGACGGCTTCGTTGAAATCCTTCGCTCTAACCATTTGCAACACTGGACCAAAAATCTCTTCTTTGTAAGAGCGCATATCTTTTGTGACATGATCAAAGAAAGTGGGACCAATGAAATAGCCTTGACTATCAGCCGGAATTTGACTGGTTCGACCGTCGTACACCAACTCAGCGCCTTCTTCTATAGCCAAGTCAATGTAGCTTTCAACCCGCTCTTTATGGGCAGCTGTAACCACAGGGCCGTAGTGGGCGTTAGGATCTTCACTGTGACTTACAATAATCTCTTTGATGGCGGGAATAAGCTTGGCTTTTAGCTTTTCAGCAGTTTCTTCACCTACAGGTACCACTACGGGTAAGGCCATACAACGTTCGCCAGCCGAGCCGTACGCAGCCCCTACAAGATCGGTAACCACTTGATCTAAATCGGCATCAGGCATGACAATGCCGTGGTTTTTCGCGCCACCCATAGCTTGCACGCGCTTACCTGCGCGCGCCCCGCGCTCGTATACGTAATTTGCAATGTCAGAAGAACCAACAAAACTCACCGCTTTAATGGTAGGATTATCAAGTATGCCGTCGACCACTTCTTTGTTGCCGTGAACGACATTGAGCACGCCAGCAGGCAAGCCTGCTTCAATCATCAGTTTAGCTAGCTCAACCGGCACCGAAGGGTCGCGTTCTGAAGGCTTAAGAATAAACGCATTACCGCAGGCAATAGCAACACCGAACATCCACATCGGGATCATGGCAGGGAAGTTAAATGGTGTAATACCAGCGACTACGCCGAGGGCCTGTCGCATGGAATAGACGTCAATACCAGGCCCTGCGCCTTCTGTGTATTCGCCCTTTTGGGCATGGGGAATACCACAGGCAAATTCAATCACCTCTAAGCCGCGCTGAATATCGCCTTGGGCATCAACTAACACCTTACCGTGCTCGCTGGAAAGCAAGGCGGCAAGACGATCGCGGTTTGCTTCGACCAACTCCTTGAATTTAAACATGACACGAGCTCGTCGTTGAGGATTCGTTGCAGCCCATTCAATTTGAGCGGCTTTGGCGCTTTCAACCGCATAGTCTAAGGTGGATAAGCTGGCTAAGCTTACTTCTGCCTGTATTTCACCTGTATTAGGTGCAAATACTGAGGCTGTCGCCTCATTATTGTCTTCGTAATCTTTACCTGCAATAAAGTGAACAATCTTTCTCATGTCATGGCTCCTATACTTTTTAACAATATTGAAACCTTGTACTTGTAATAGCAATACATATACTTGCAGCTTAGTGCTGTAAAAATGCAGGTAATGATGTGAATTGGGATGATATGAGATTGTTTCTCGGATTGGCGAGGAATGGCCGTGTAGCTTTTGCAGCTAAAGGATTGAAGGTCGATCCTACTACGTTAATAAGACGTGTAAAAAAACTGGAGGATTCGCTTAACTGTAAACTGTTTGAGTTGACGAAAAGAGGTTATGTACTCACGTCACATGGTAGCGAATTGGTGACATATATAGAAAAAGCCGAACATTACTTTTTAGAAGCGCAAAATGAATTGAGTGATGAACGCTCTCATTTGGCGGGTACCATCCGAGTAAGTGTTTCTGAAGGGTTTGGAAGTTGGTTTTTGGCCCCGCTACTCCCTGAATTTAAGCGACAATATCCAGGGATCTGTATTGAGTTAGTTGCAACGAGTGGCTTTTTGAATCTCAGCAAGCGCGAGGCAGACATTGCTATCTTGCTTGAAAAACCGGGAAAGGGGTTGTTGGTCACACAAAAACTCACGGACTATCACCTTTTTCTCTATACCCATGAAAATTTGATTACCCAAGATAAACCGCAGACGCTGCAAGAATTAGAGCAATTCACACTAGTGAGTTATGTGCCGGATTTAGTGTATGCGCCACAACTAAAGTTTATTGAAGAAACCGCACTCTCCCAACTTAGTGCATTGCGCAGTACCAGCATTAATGCTCAGTATCAAATGTTAATGAATGGCGCAGGTGTGGGCATATTGCCCAAATTTATTGCCGAAACCACCAGTGGTTTAGCACGACTTGCAGAAAACGATATTCACATCAGGCGAACATTTTGGTTAGCGAGTCACAAGGAAACCTATTCCCAAGCGCGTTTTCAAGCATTTACACAATGGCTGGTAGACAAGGTAAAACAGCACCAGCACGTTTTTATTGATTAATCCTTGTTTGAGTTACAACAGGCCAAAACTGTGAAGCACGCCAAATGCCAGAGCGGTAATGGGCAAAGAGGCTAGTGTACTGATAGCAATAATACTGGCAGCTAACCGCGGGTCGCCACCTAAAGTCCTCACCATGACGTAACTGGCCGCTGCAGTGGGCGCGATTGAAAAAAACAGGGCTATACCCAGTTCTGTTTTTCGCAAGCCCATTACATAGGCAAGTGTGACCTGAATTAATGGGTGGATGATGCACTTGCTTACTGTGCTTATCGCAATGTTCGACCAGTCACTTGAAAACGAGCGAAATTGCAATGAAGCCCCTGTACAGATTAAGGCTAAAGGAAGTGTTAACTGAGCAAAGTATTCCCCAGTGTGAATCAGTACCTGAGGTAATTTCCATTGATAATAGGAAAACGCTAAAGCGGTAACAATGGCAATTATAAGTGGGTTCTTAGCCATAACTTTTAATTGCTTCAACGGCGATCGCGACGATCCTTGATAGAAATTCAAGATAAACACAGACAGGATGTTAAACAGAATCGTTAAGCAGCCCATATACACTGATGCTATCGCAAAACCTTCCTGATCGTAAATACTGGCGCAGTACGCCAACCCCACTACGCCAATATTGGCTCTAAATCCTCCTTGTACCACTACGCCTTTGGCAGTTTTTGGGGTAACAAAGAAATGTGTAATAACGGCTAGAAGGCTAAATAAAATAAAGGTACCCGCTATGCCAGTACCTATTAGTTTGAGGTTAGCGGCTGAGGAAAAGTCTGCTTGGCTTATTGCCAGAAAAAGAAGGGCGGGTAAAGCAACATTAAACACCAGCGAAGAGCCAGTTTGCACGAAGGCGTCATCTATCCACTTTATACGGTGAAAAATCCATCCCATGCACAACAATATCAATACGGGAAGAAGTGTGGCGGTAATAAAACTCAACATGAATGGGAAGCGAAAACTGGACAGTGGTGATTTTGATGATATCAGAAAACCACGGTATAAAAATTACTTAGCCTTTAGTTGAAGAAAAGATACTTTTTAAGCAAAAAACCAGGTGAATTCACGAAAAGGATCAAATACAGCTAAAAATAATTTTATTACTGCCGATTGTCTTACTATATTTAATTTGCGTTAGTCGCATATGATTTTAAAAACAGTTACCTGTCAGGGAAGCTCCTATGTTCAATAAGCATTTAGTCAAAGAAAATGAAGCACTACGTGAAGAAGTGCATATTCTCAAGCAGATCAGAGAAGGGTTGCGTGAAGAAATGATATTTCTCCATCTTGATGGGAATGGAAATATCGTCAGAGTGAATGACTTATTAGAATCAGAGCTTGGCTACACCCTCGAAGATGTTAAAGGTCGCAATATTTTTGATTTTGTACCAGAGGTTGCTCGCAGTACACCACATTATAAAAAATTAAAGCACGCCATTGAAAAGCGAATTCATTACTATGGAGCATTCGAGTTTCTGCGAAAGGACGGGGAAGAAGCGTGGTTGAGAGGTGTAGTACAGCCTATTTTCGATATGCAAGGCAACATATTTAAATTTTCAGTTAACCTAAATAACCTCACTCGTACCATCGCAAAATCGAAAGAACACGAAGATTTGGTTGCGGCGCTTCACAAATCGAACGCGGTTATTGAATTCGATTTACATGGCAATATTCAAGATGCCAATGAGGCATTCTTGAATACAGTTAAATATAAACTCAATGATATCAAAGGAAAGCATCACAGAATTTTTGTCGATCCTGAGTATGCAAAGACATCAGATTATAAAACACTTTGGGACCGATTATCTCGTGGAGAGTTTGTGGCTGGACGCTTTGAACGTTTTGATGCATATGGTAACAGTATCTGGTTGGAAGCCACCTATAACCCCATTTGTGATTCCCATGGGCGTATGTACAAGGTGGTCAAACTCGCCACTGACATTACCGATCAGGTCGCAAGAGAACAAGCCATATCAAACGCGGCTGACATCGCATATCGTTCATCCAATGGTACTGATCAAGTCGCCACGCGAGGCAAAGAGGTGATTAGTCAATTGTTGGAAGAAATGTCGACGCTGTCGCAACAAATGGATAAAGCTAAAGAAGGCATTAATGCACTTGATTCTCAATCACAGCAGATTGCTACCATAATAGGAAGTATCAGCGCAATTGCTGAACAGACTAACCTCTTGGCATTGAATGCGGCGATTGAAGCAGCGAGAGCCGGTGATCAGGGAAGAGGCTTTGCGGTGGTCGCAGATGAGGTCCGTCAATTGGCTTCACGGACGACAGAAGCAACGGAAGAAATCATCAATGTGGTAAAACACAATCAGTCGCTGGCGTCTGACGCGGTTAATCTCGTCAACGAAGGGGATGAAAAAGCACGCAGTGGATTGAATTATGCCAAAGAAGCTGGGGAAGTTATTGAGCAAATTCAAGAAGGCGCTAAAGAAGTAGTACAAGCGGTGGAACAGTTCAATAGTCGTCTTGGCTAATTTCCACCGTACGCTCGCAAAAAAGGGGAATTTCATAATCGTGCTCTTCTAACGTATTATGATGGTTTCCCTTTTTTAAAACACTTTCTCCATGTATCAAGATTTTCAAGCAGAGTTGGCTTGGGCACGCCTTCATATGCCCCGCACTCGTCAGGCTATAGCCCAAATGCCTGACTTAACAGGCATCAAGTTAGCCTGCAATATGCATTTAGATCTTAAAATGGCGCCATTGGTTGAGGGGCTGTTATCCCGCGGTTGCGACATTTTTCTTACTACCTGTAATCCCACTACTGTTCAAGATGATGTGGTTTCCTATTTGGCTGAGAAAGGGGCACAAAGTCACGCGTGGCGTGATATGACTAATACCGATTGGTCAGCATCTTTTGACGAGGCTTTAGCATGGGGACCTACTCATCTTTGTGAAATGGGAGCCGATCTAACTACCCGCTTTCATGAAAACGTTTCAAAAGGTCGATCTATACCTCGCATTGTGGCAAGTCTAGAAGCGACGGGCTCAGGCATCAATCGTTTAAATGGCATGTCCCCGGAATACCCGATATTTAATTGGGATGATTTACCGGTAAAAGAAGGCCTGCACAACCGCCATATGGTGGGTCTCAGTGCGTGGCAAACGTTTTTTCAAACGACGCATTTAACACTTCATGAAAAAGTTGTGGTGGTGATTGGTTATGGTCTTGTTGGGCAAGGTGTAGCGGCTTCAGCAAAAGCGTTTGGGGCACAGGTGCAAGTGGCTGAGCGGGATCCCGCACGGGCACTACAAGCCAAGTACGACGGTTGGCCCGTAGTCGATTTGGGGGATGCGGCACCCTATGCTGATGTCATTGCCACCGCAACGGGGGCTTATTCAGTGGTAAGTGACAAGCACTTAAACACTATGAAGGATGGGGTGTTTGTATTAAATGTTGGCCATGTTGCGCAAGAAATCGATGTCAGTTACTTAAAGCAACACGCTCAACACAGTGAGCCTATGCCTTATGTGAATGCTTATAAGCTCAACGGTAAAACAATTTATCTTTTAGCTGACGGCTCAATGTTTAATTTGACCGCGGGTTATGGAGATAGCTTAAATGCGTTTGACGTGACGTTGGCGGTAATGGCAAAAGGTATCGGATATATCGTCAGTGAGGGAGATCACAGTAAAAAAGGCGTACACCTGCTACCGGAGTCTGCCTGGAAAGCCGCACTAGCGCTTTAAAAATCGCTTAGATCATATGATGAGGGGGCAAGTATGGTGGCTGCCCCCACGCGCGTTTGAAGCGCATATCAGTAAAAAACAACAAGGTTATTTTATAGCTCAAATGCGTTTAAGAAGAGCAGCTGTAATGAGAAATTCCTCCTGCCCCAAAATAATGTAATGGGCGCAATTGGTAATACTTAGCTTCCGTCTCTTCTGACTGTTCGTCGTAAGGTGAAGCAAGTACCTTTTGGAGTTCGTAAATTAGTGTGAAGTCGCCCTTTTCAGCTTGTTGATAGGCTGGCACTACCAACCACTCACGCCAGATAAACTTGGGATTAACTTGTTTCATCTTAACCGTGACATCAGTTGGCGAGCTGTCTTTGCTTATTTGGCTTCGCCAGTTCTCATGCCACTCATTCCATTTTTCAAGTAATTCGGGGGTAGGCTGGTTGTAAAAGCTCTCGGTTAATCCTGAAACGTGTTGCGGGACATGAGATAGGGCTCTAAAGAACTTCGTATAGTCTACACCGGTGCGAACCATCAGTTGTAGTAGCTGAATAACAAAGTCGTGATGGTAGGAACGCAGTCCTAGTTTATCAGCCCACATCTGCTCCATTTTCTTATCCATTACAGCGGAAAAGCTATCTTGAATACGCCCTAACTCTTCTCGCTCAGCAGCAAAATTTTCTAACAGAACGCCAATTGAGCGACAGAACATATCAAAGTTTTTTTGCGCCGCTGCGGGTTGGTTTAAAAAGGAAAAATGTCGGCCACCGCCAATCCAGGGTTGGTAGGTAGGTTCAAACAGTTCACAAAACCCAAAAGGCCCATAGTCCAAGGTAAACCCACCTGCTGCACAGTTATCACTATTAAAATTACCCTGGCAATAACCCACTCGAACCCAGTTGGCGACAAGGGAAGTCAATCGCTCACAAAAGGCCGATGCAAGTTGAATGACTTGTGACTCGAAAGGAAGCGAAACATTGACATCGTCAGCGTATTCCCGTGTTATCAAGTGGGCGACTATATCTTGCAACTCCTGCCTAGCAGTAGGATGCTCATCGACACGCGCCCGTCTTGCGAATAACTCTAATTGCCCAACGCGAATGAACGATGGCGCGACCCGGGTAGTAATGGCCACCAAATTTGGCGTCATTACTTCTGGCTCGTGAGATTGGGAGCCTTCAAGATACCAAGGCCTATCTACTGTTTCAGATTGAGACATGAATAGACACAATGAACGGGAAGTGGGAATACCAAGCGCATGCATATGCTCTTGTACTAAAAATTCTCTTACGCTTGAGCGCAATACTGCCCGTCCATCTGCACCTCGGCAATAGGGCGTGCGGCCAGCACCTTTCAGTTGCATTTCCCACCGCTGGTTATTTAGCACACCCTCAAAGATTGAAATAGCACGCCCATCACCATAGCCATTCCCCGTTTGAAACGGGCACTGTTGATAATACTCAGTGCCATAGATAGACAACGCATATCCGGTAGCCCAGCCTTGCTCTGCCATAGTTGGAGGGAGCCCAGACATATCGCCAGAAAATAAACGCATAAATGCCTCGGAATGAGCCATTCCGTCGGCAAAACCAAGCTCTTCAAAAAAGCTACGACTATGGGTGACGTAGTAAGGCGACTGAATTGGTGTTGGCTTTACCTGGACAAAATGCCCAGTAAATACCTGGCGAGGTTGGTGGTCTTCGCCATCTTTTCGGACATGGGGGTCTACGGTGAGCGAGTTAACAAATGAGTAATCTGCTTTAGCGGCGAGCTCGCTGACTGTCTTTAGTACATGGGTTGAGTCAGATTTAGTTTTTTTTGACATAATTTGAGACTGTATGGTGGTGGCATTGGGCTTAGGCACATTGCCTTCTTTCATGGTGAGAGTCCGAGGGTTTATGAAACTTTTACTCACAGTAAAGATCAACAGTCGCTATCGTAGAATAATCATCAGTTAGGTGCAAATTGTTGACCGAGGACAAGGAATAAGTTGCTATGTTAAATATAGTCTACGCTTCAAGATAAAAACGCTGAACTGTACGATACTTCTGTAATAAGCCGTTAGCCATGTTAGAGGTAGTGAAGGGCTGCATGCGCTTACTGTATTTAGCAGCTACCAAGCAATAAGAGGCGACATGGATCATTTACTACTACTGGGCAACATCATTGGGGGGCTAGGTTTATTCTTGCTGGCCATCGGCATGATGACTGATGGGTTGAAGTTAGCTGCAGGGAACGCACTGCGAACGCTGTTAGCTAAATGGAGTAAAACACCGCTGAGAGGGGTATTGTCTGGTGCCGCAATGACAGCCTTGGTGCAGTCTTCCAGTGCGGTTACTGTAGCGTCTTTAGGGTTTGTTAATGCAGGCCTCTTAAGTATGCGTCATGCTCTGGGTATTGTGTATGGGGCTAATATCGGGACGACCATTACAGGTTGGTTAGTGGCGTTGGTCGGGTTCAAAATAAACATTCAAGCTATAGCCTTGCCTATGATAGGCACCGGCATGCTATTGAAGTTACTCAGACCTAATAGTCGTTTGGCTTCTGCGGGGGTAGCACTTGCAGGGTTTGGTTTATTCTTTGTCGGTATTGATACCCTTAAATTAGCATTTGAGGGCATGGTGAGCACATTTGACCTTACCCAATTTACTGCAAGTGGTGTATCAGGATTCCTGATGTACTTGGCGATAGGGTTTGTCATGACGGTGCTGACTCAGTCGTCGAGCGCATCCATTGCCCTAACCATCACCGCAGCGGCGTCTGGAATGGTGGGTATTTATGCGGCAGGTGCTATGGTAATCGGTGCTAATATCGGCACCACATCTACCGCTTTATTTGCATCAATAGGAGCCACATCGAGTGCAAAACGGGTGGCGAGTGCTCAGGTCATTTTCAATGTGGCTACTGCTGTCGTTGCTGGCCTCATACTGCCATTCCTTTTCGCCTTTATTCATTGGTTAACTCGCACCTTTGAATTAGATGCGGATCCAGGGATCACACTTGCGATCTTCCACACCCTTTTTAATTTGATGGGGGTTATTTTGATATTCCCCCTTAACGACAAACTGGCAAATTTTTTAGAGCGTCGTTTTGTGTCAACTGAAGAACAAGCATCTCGCCCAAAGCATCTCGACAAGAACATCGCCCAGACACCTGTTCTGGCAGTCAATGCACTGATACTTGAGTTACTTTCAGTTGCAGACCGTTTTTTACACGTTTATCCCAAGTTGTTGTCAGGGCGACAAAGTGACCTCAATGACGTTGAAAAGGAACTCAACGTGGTGGAAACCCTGTGTGCTCACGTCTCGCAGTTTATTGTAGAGGTCGAGCGTTCAGCTCTGAGCAAGGATACTACCGAAGCGCTGGCTAGATTAATGCGGGTGGAGCATTACATGTTTTACTGCGCCCAAAAAGCTGCGGCTACTATTGCGCTTAGTCGCTCACGAGAAGCTCTCAGTAAGGCAGAGCTTGAAGGCAAGGTGCACAATTACTTGTCAGAGACTCATGAGTTTCTGCGAATGGTAAGGTGGAGACAGTTTGCAAGTAGTGAATTACTGACGGTTCAGTTTGAGCTGCTTGAGAAAGAACATCACGGTCTGAAATCTGCCTTGGTTATGGGGGCAACGCAGGGGCAGGTAGCGGTAACGCAAATGACTGATGCTACTGAGTGCATGGAGAACCTGCTTCAAATAGTACAGATGTGGACAAAAGCGTTTAGCAGGATTCAGCAAGTAGAAGACAGCATATCAACAACATCGGCGGATGATAACAACCAACCAAACGCCACAGTAGGTGAATAAGGAGTTTTTATGGCAACACTGACTTTTTTAGGGGCAGTAGAAGGGGTAACAGGCTCGATGCATCTGTTAGAAACTGAGCACAGCACGATTTTATTAGATTGCGGTTTGTATCAGGGGAGGCGCGAAGAAGAGGCGAAAAACCAAGAGCCTTTACCCATAAACGTCAATAAATTAGACGCAGTGATATTATCTCACGCTCATCTTGATCACTCAGGTCGTTTACCTATTTTGGTCAGAGAAGGATATGGCGGACCAATTTATATGACTCGCCCTACTACTGATTTAATTGAAGTGTTGCTCAAAGATGCGGCCTCATTACAAGAAAGGGATGCGGAGTGGGAGAATAAGCGTCGTCGACGTTCCGGTAAGCCGCTTGTTGAGCCACTTTATCGACAAGACGAGGTAGATGGTGTTTTGGCGCTCTGTGAACAAACTCGCTATCACACTAAACGAAAAATTACCGAAGATGTAGCAATCAACTTTGCGGATGCAGGGCATATTCTGGGGTCTGCGATTGTGGAAATATTCATTACAGAAGGCGATAAGGTTAAGAAGCTGGTATTCTCAGGGGATTTAGGGAATTCACAAGCAGCACTATTACGCGACCCTGACATAGTCACCACAGCAGATATAGTTTTGCTGGAATCAACTTATGGAGACCGCAATCATCGTACAATGGAAGAAACACTGGATGAATTTGAACAAGTAATTTTAGAAGCCAGTGAAAACGGTGGCAATATTCTCATTCCTTCTTTTGCTGTAGGGCGTACACAGGAAATTATCTTCCGCTTAGGTGAGTTATATCAACAGGGTAAATTGTCTCAGCAAAAAGTGTTCTTGGACAGTCCTATGGCGATAGCCGTAACCGAAATTTATCATCGCTATCAGGATGTGTATAACGAAGAAGATCTCGACACATTAGAAGAAAGCGCACAATGCTCAAGTCGCCACAGTCGATGTCAGAAGCAGAGCTTACATTCATTACTTCCCATTTTGAGTTATACCACGTCAACAGAAGAGTCTATTGCACTTAATAAGGTGGTAAGCGGCGCCATTATTATTGCCGGCAGTGGTATGTGCAATGGCGGTCGAATTCGCCATCATTTAAAACAAAACCTATGGCGCAAACAGTCTCATGTGGTGTTTGTCGGGTTTCAGGCCATAGGCACGCCTGGACGTACGCTCGTCGATGGCGCCAAGCATATTAAAATGGCAGGGGAAAACATTGCTGTTCGAGCCCAAATTCACACACTAGGCGGCTTTTCTGCCCATGCGAGCCAAGATCAGCTTATAGACTGGCTGGCTCACTTTGAAGGCAATCCCAAAATCTATCTGGTGCATGGTGAAGATGGTGCCAAAGATAAACTAAGAGAGGCCATTCAAGCAAATGGAAGGCAGGCGTCTATTCCTCATTTAAATCAACGCCTCGAGTTCTAAGTGAGGCGAGGGAGAATAGTGTGCTGACACGCAAGCCTGTTGTATATGCCAACAGGCTCCGGTTAGGAGGTTGGGCGTAATGCGAGTTGTCCTTCCTCTACACTTAATTTCAAAGGCATGTGAGAGAGTAGACTGACTGCCTTGTTGGTTGAATCAAGTCGGTATACTGGGTTGGCAGCTAAGTAGCCGTTTATTAACTGCATAAATTCGCCACTTAAGGGCGCTACATTCCCTCTAAAACCGCCTGCATCTATTGTACTGTCTATCAATGATAATGAGCGCACATAGATGGCTTTCTCTTGGTTGTCATAATAAGGCGTACCCGCTAGCGCAATACGTAGTTTGAGTGGGTAACGAAACCCAAATGCGCTGACAGTCGCGCGGGCTTTGGTTGCCAGATGTACGATATCTTGTCCTTCTGGACCGATAGTCACGGTAAGGTCGTCAACATTTAGCAGTACGGGAATGCCTGCCACTGAGGCCTTTTTCTGTAGTTTGACAACTTGAGCATCGAGAGCATGCTCAAGCTCAGCTTCCGATAGGGTGAAAACCGACATTTGTGAGAGGGTCGAGCAAGCACTGATAAGCAGCAAGGCGAAAACAATCGATAAAATTTTCATACCAGTATTGGGTCTTTATGGAAAAACTCATTGGGAATAATGTGCCCAAAGTATATCAGGTAAGGCTTATGTTCGACAGCGCAAAGCAAACATCGCCGTGCCCCTTTGGACTGACCATGGCATTAACCCGGACTTCGCGCTTGATCTTGATATTATCTCTGGCTTCTTTCCATTGGAATAGATCAACCAGATGCTCTGGATACTCGATCTGCAATATCATCTTTCGTGCGATCAAAAAACAGAAAAAGCATTTCATGGAAAGGAATTGAATTGGATTGGTGAAAACGTTATGGGGACAGTGTATTACACACAAAATAGATACATTGAGAATGTGGATGGCGCGCAAGAGTTATCAGGTCAGTAATTTGCCCTTTGTGCGCCGTTGTTACTGCGTCCCAAGCTACTTACGCTTCACCGGCCAAAAATCGAATCCTCCCGATACAAAATTAATGATGGGAAAGGTAACGCCAAGCATGGCGCTGGCAATCCAAATTTCCTTGCCATAGCCTGCATCGGGCCCTGCGCCTAGTGGGCTTCCTACCATTAAAGGTAACAGCCACTGGTAGAGCTGGTACATAAGAAATGCACCTATCATACAGATTACAATTTTAAACAGGCCTTTTTGGGGTTGCTCAATACTCGTCAATAGCTGAAATTGCATCATATTTTGAACTAAGAACGTGCCAAATATGAGGCAAACCGGACCTTTCACCATAAAGTCCATGGGATCCATGTGTAACCAAAATACAAAGAGGGAATATACCAACAGTGCAATAACCACAATCAACAATGTAGAGACTGCACCCATAAGCGGTTGTCGCTCGGGTGCAAACCACCGGCTAACTGGCCAGAAGTCCATCATGGTAAATAACATCAATATGGAAGCACAGGTCACTGCGAAGGTAAGCGCAGTAATACCATTAAAGAGACCTGAAGGGGCAAATACATGCGTGTAAAACGGTAATTGAGCAAAAATTTCGTAGTTATAAAACACACAAAATAGAATAAAATTTAAAGCGTAACAAAACACTAAGGTGGCTAACCCCAATGTAAACGGCTGGCGACAAAATAACGACATTGGCCAACAGCCAAACGCTAAAATAACAAACAAGCTTACAACCACCGACTGAATAACAAAGTGGATAAGGATGGGCGTCAATGCACCTTGACCGACAGTGAAGTAGAGGATGGGCATCACGATAAGACTGGCTAAAAAGAACAAACCAACCAGTGCCAATCCTTTTGATGGCTGGTTGAGCGAGTTTAGACATGCCGGAATACTGTTGTGCCACACCACGGCTTGCATAATCTGAAATGGGGTTGCACACATAAAAGCATAGCTTACCCAGTGTACAAAATGCGCTTGCCCCCAGTACTGATTTACCGCATACATAAACGCGATAGTTACCACGAGCACCCATAAGATACTTAGCAGTCCCACAGATATAATTTGCTGTTGTGACTGTCCGGTATTGATAGCGCCTCCCATATATACCTCCAACGAATTAAGCGCGAATAAAAAGGCAGGTCAGATAACGCTATGTTATCTGACCTGCGAGGTTATAAAATTGCAGCGGATTTAGAATCGCCACTTGCCAATAACGCCATACATGGGTGTACCTTCGTTGGCAATACAGTAGGCTGAGCCGCCCACAGCGGTAAGCTCCCATTTATAGGTACAGCGCTTATCACCGGTAATATTGTTGCCATACACAGTCACCTCGTATTCTTCAAAGTCACCGAAGGTCCACACCGCACGTACATTGACCTGGTTGGTTTCTTCTAACTCATCAATTAGTGCACGTTCGGTGGCATAGGCTTTGGGAGAGCTGCGATATTGATAATCCAACTGAAAATCAATCACGCTGTTTTCCAGTTCCACTGATTTAGTCAGCATGATATTGGCAGATGCATCGGCAGCAAAGGGCAGCTCGTGTCCCACTTGCGCGGCAGCTTCATCTGAAGACTCAGTAATTTCAGTGTCTTGCAGTCCAACTCCCCCTTGTAGACGAAAATCGTTGGGAAGTGCCCAGCGAAACTCCAATTCAAGACCTTTGAGTTCTGATTCATCTATGTTGACGAAATCTGGGCCATTTGGACCGACAAAGAACTGCTGTTGATCTTCCCAGATGTAGTAGAACAAGGCACCATTAAGTTGAAGCGTGCCTTCCAGCAAAGTCGATTTAAAGCCCACCTCCAACGCGTCGAGAATTTCTACGTCCACATTCTGGCGGGGAATACCAGTATGTGGGCCATGAATAAACTCCACATCGCTTTTTCCTGAACGGAATCCACGAGAGAAGCTCGCATAACCAAAGAGATCCTTGTTGAACTGATAATCTAAACCTATCTTGCCGCCTATTTCGTCAAAAGTGAGGTCTTCGTGCGAACCACCGATATCTTGACGACACAAGGTGCCGCGATTATCCGGCGTGCCTCCACTGAACAAGTTGCCGTCACCGTCTAAATCACACAATGGATAAGCGCTCGACACCGCCAGAGTGCTTTCTCTGTCCCAAAAGTAGCCGTGCGGTCGCAAGGTATTATCCAGGTTACCCACAATCAGGCTGGGTAAGCGTTTTTCATCGTGGGTGTAGCGTATACCGAATGTAAGATCTAATTTCTCTGTCAACGAAAATTCGGTGTGAACGTAGGGCGACCAGACGAAGTTTTCGACTTCTGCGACTGAAAACGAGGTTTGATTACTGGCCGGGTTGCCGCCAAATGCAAGAATGACCAAGCCACCTCCTGCTGGTGGACCCCCATATGGCAGAGCTGAAATACCAAAGTTAATGTTTTGACTTAAGGTGGCGTCTTCACCGAAAAAATACAGGCCGGCTATCCATTTAAAAGGCGCGTCGTCGTCGGAAATCAGACGGAATTCCTGACTCCACTGCTCGTATTCCTGATCCTGATTTATCGCCTGAATAGCCTGAGGGGCCGGCTCTGGGCCGCCCAGTTGCTCATGAATAAAAACACTCAGGTTTGACACGTTGCCAGGGTTGGCATTGCCGCCCACATCGTAACCCCAGCGCACATCGGTGGCGTCATAAGAGGTAATCGATGAGAAGGATGCCCACTCTAAGTCGTGCACAATTTTTAAATAGCCACCCACATTGTCCATTTCAAACGGTTGAGAGTGATTGACGTATACATCATGCCAGTCGTCAGTTGAGGGATTGTCACCTTGGTTATTGAAGGTATTAGGGTAATAGCGTTCAAAGTCGATTTGTTCACCTGGTGCAAACCGCGTAGTCGGTAGTGGTCCCCGTTCAGGGATACCGTTTTCAATACGCGTACCCACGGCGCGAACCGGATCCATTTCACTATCCTCATTCGCCCAATGGATATTGGCGGTAATTTGCGTGTTTTTAGATGGTTCTATCAGTAGTGTGGCTCGAAGTGACTGGCTTTCTTTATCACCAAATTCATCATTGCCGCTGGACAAATCATTCCAAATGCCGTCGCGTTGGTAAGATTTACCCGCTAAGCGAAGTGCAGCATTGTCAGACAACGACACCGTACCGGCGGCTTCAAGATCAATCAGATTATAATTACCCAAATTTACCGATACATAGCCGTCACTGTCGCCGTCTAATTTGGGTTGATTTGATATGTAGTTAACGGCGCCACCTGTGGTATTGCGGCCAAACAACGAGTTTTGTGGGCCGCGTAAAATTTCAATACGCTCCATGTCGAATAAACCCACCCCTGAAAGGTACGGCGCACTCATGGTAACCTCATCCATGTAGATGCCGACAGCGCCTGTTGCCGTACCGAAAAAGTCACTGGTTCCTACGCCGCGAATGTTGATTTGCTGGTTTGCTGCATTTTGGCCGGAAATATTGACGTTAGGGGAGATACGTGTGATGTCAGAGGCTTTTTGAATGCCCATTTTTTTCAAGCTATCACCGTAAACGGCCTGCATCGCAATAGGGATTTCTTGAATTGACTCGGCGCGCTTTTGGGCAGTAACAATAATCATTTCAAGCGCAGCGTCGTCGTCTTTCTCGGTTTCAGTGGGGTCGGTTTGCGCCATGCTGTTGTGGCTTGCTAACACCAGCGCAATGGCTGCACATAGTGGGCGAACCCGCATGCCCTCCCGCAAGGTAACTTGCTTCTCTGATTCATCGTGTCTGATCATGGTTTTTCTCTTTAAAGTATTGTTATCGTGTTGGTGTGAATATCAGGGTTGAAATCACCTTAAAGAGGTTCGAGAACGGCCACCAATCAGAAAAAGTAACAAACCTATCACTTTTAATTTACATTGGTAGGTGGTGTGCTGGGGACATGGTAGAGTAAATGGGCGCTGATAGCTGACAGGACAGCGGGTTAGCAGGTATTTACCAGCGCTTTAAGTAAACACTGAGTTATCGTTGATAGCGATAACATTTCTCATAGCGGGTAAATATTTCTTCATGCTGAAGGGTGAGGTTAACATGACTTACATGCTGAGACATGATGTGCCGGAGTTAAGTCTACGGCAACTAAAAGCAGTTATTGTGGTAAACCAGACGAAGAATGTCACAAAAGCAGCAAAAGCGTTGAATCGCTCTCAAACGGCGATAACTAAGTCCATCAACGATTTAGAGCTACGTCTGAATTGTCAGCTGTTTGAGCGCATGTCGACAGGTATGAAACCTACGGTTTATGGTGTTGCAGTGGCTAAGCGAGCCCAGTTGGCGCTTGATGAACTAGAGAAGGCCGGTGAGGTGTATACCAGTTTCGTACGCGATCCTCGCCCCTTTCAACGCATTCCTATATTTTCTATGGATGTCAGCTATAAGCGACTGGCCGCATTTATTGCCCTTTATGAAACCAAGCGCATTCAGTGCGCTGCGGACATGCTGGGTAATACTAAAGCGTCAGTGTACAGCTCGGTTAGGCAAATGGAAGAGTGGCTTAAGCTTCGTTTGTTCGAATCGGAGCCTGATGGTGTCTCACCTACCGCGTTTGGTAAAATATTGGCAATGCACGTTAAGATGGCCTTTGCTGAAATTCGTCGTTGTGTAGAAGATATCGAAAGTATTGACGGGGTAACCCAAGGACGCGTTAGCGTAGGCACTTTACCTTACACCCGCACCTATATTACGCCCAAAGCCATTAATCAGGTGCTGTTGGAGCACCCAGAATTGACAGTGACCACACAGGAAGGCTCGTATGAGACCATGGAAGCTGCGCTACGCAGTGGCGATATCGACTTGATTGTCGGTGCGGTACGCGAGCATGAAGCCGACTCCGATATTACCACTGAGATTTTATTTGAGGACAAACTGGCTGTTATTGCCAGACGGGATCATCCTTTAATGAAAGAGCGACAAATTAACGTGCAGCAGCTTCCAGAGTTAGCCTGGGTACTGCCAGCTAAATGTGCGCCGGCGTGGCATCTATTTAATGAATTGTTACAGCGCTACCATTTGCCTATGCCTAAACAAGCTATGTACACTAGCTCGCTGTCGATGGTGAGGGGATTGTTGATAGATAGCGACCGTGTGGCATTACTGTCTGAACATCAAATATATTATGAAAAACAATGTGGGTTGCTTGATGTGTTACCGGTTGAGTTGCCCGATACTTACCGGCCTATTGGAGTAACCATGCGCAAAGCTTCTCAACCTTCTCCTGCGACAAAGTTGTTCCTCGATCAACTCCGTGCAGTGGCGAAATGTGTAGAGGGGCTAGCCAATGCTAAACAATTGACCCGAAGCAAGATACATTCGCTTATGCCTGCATTAGCAAGCGCTTAATGTGTGAAAGTTAATTAATAGCTACAGAACAGTATGAATTGCGATCACCGAATACGTACGGTGATCGTTTTTAACTTCTAACTCAACGCTATCTAAATTCAGCTAAATGGGATAATGCCCCGGCTGGGTTTCGATTGTTATCCAGCGCAATTCTGTAAACTGATCAATACCCGCTTTACCGCCGAAACGGCCATAACCTGAAGAGCCTACGCCACCGAAAGGCATTTGTGCTTCATCGTGTACTGTGGGCCCATTGATATGACAAATACCGGATTTGATACGTTTGGCGATGGTCAGTCCCTTCGCTGCATCGCGGGTGAAAACCGCCGCACTTAAGCCGTATTCACTGTCGTTAGCGATAAAAACTGCCTCATCGTCATTAGATGCGCGAATGATAGCCACAATTGGACCGAAGCTTTCTTCCCGATAGATCTGCATCTCAGGCGTAACGTGGTCAAGAACCGTCGCTGTCATTAGTACATTCTTGCTCTTTCCACCGGTTACCAGTGTTGCGCCTTTGGCTATCGCGTCATCAATCAAGCAGTTTACTTTGGCGACGGTTCGCTCGTCTACAACAGCGCCAAGTGGCGTATTACCTTCTCGAGGGTCCCCCGTTTTCATAGAGCCGGCTTTTTGTTGGAGTTTCTCAACAAATTCATCCGCAACACCCTGGTGTACGATGAGGCGTTCTGTAGACATACAAATTTGACCCTGATTCATAAAGGCGCCAAATGCCGCTGCTTTTACGGCTTCATCAAGATCGGCATCTTCCAGAACTAATAGCGGGGCTTTGCCACCCAATTCAAGTAAAACAGGTTTTAAATGTTCAGCAGCACGCTTCGCAATAATCCGCCCCACCGCAGTAGAGCCAGTAAAATTAATGCGTTTTACATGAGGGTTATCAATAAGCGCACCGACGACCTCTGCGGCATCTTCGGTGGCATTCGTGACAATATTTACTGTGCCTACAGGAAACCCCGCCTCTGAACAAGCTTCAATGATCAAGCTGTGAGTACGCGGACAAAATTCGGAGGCTTTGAGTATTACCGCATTACCACAGGCCAAAGCAGTGGAAATGGCACGGACACCTAATATGATAGGGGCGTTCCAAGGTGCAATACCTAATATAACACCGACAGGCTCGCGGATGGCCATGGCCAGGCAGCCGGGTTTGTCTGAAGGGATAGTTTCGCCGCCTATTTGCGTAGTCAGTGAAGCCGCCTCTCGCAACATTGAAGTCGCAAGACTTAGATTGAACATAGCCCAACCGGCGGTTGCCCCTACTTCATTCATCATAGCGTCGACAAATGCTTCTTGCTTTGCTTGTAGTGCTAACGCAGCTTTTAATAATATATCTCTGCGGGCGTTTGGCCCGTATTGAGACCAAAGCTCAAAACCGCCTTGGGCAGTACTTGCAATGGAGTCCATGTCACTTGCCTGCATGGCAGGGCAGCTACTTGCGCACTCACCGGTCAGTGGGTTATTTCGTGTAAACTTCATAAAATTTTCCCTATCCTTCGCCTCAAGTATTGCCTTGCAAGGTGAAGGGAGTCCTCAACGTGTTGAATATATTTAGTAAGCCTGAGAAGTGAAGCAACGTCATTAAAATGGGTGGACCACAAAAATAGTTAGTCTGACGGCACACAAAACAGCGCTTGAACGGTTAGTACTTCTTGGTGAGTACTTGTTAGACATACTCACGACCTTAAAAGACTTTTATCACACCAGCCAATTAGAAATTGTGTCTAACTCATTACTTTTGGTTGATCTCTGGGGAGTGAGGTGGTTAAAAACTAGGCCTGACTGTGCATACTTTAGCTTGGCCATTTTAACTAGGCTGTAATACATTTAAACGCAACGATGAAACGCAGTGGGACAGGCGACATTCATGATACCCAGCCTAAAATATTAGCTATATTGCATTATCTACTCTAGTATGATTTTTTCTGCATTTTTTTGAGAGCATTATGTCCGCATCAAATTGTCAGGCCTCGCCTTTTTTTGCTGGCGATATTCCCTTTCAGGCTCTGATAGAAAACATAACCGATGCGGTCATCCTGGCAAATGCAAAAGGCGAGGTCATTTACGCCAATCATCAGGCACGCGCCATCTGTGGTCTTCAGAATCCCAGCGATTTCGGCAGTTCTGTATTTAGCTTATTTCCTCAAGCGCACATGTCACAAATCACACAACAATTTGAACAAGCCCTTAATCACATCACTGCAGAGCCAATAGAGATAAGCCTTGGCGTAGAGCACTTGTGGTACAAATTGACGGTTTTCCCCGTCGCGTCAGAAATTGTAGGCTTTTCCTTTCACGACTTTTCGATGAGGCGCAGGTTACAGATAATTTCACAAGCTCAGCGGGATGCTATGAGATTGGCGTTGTCAGGCGCTAAACTTGAAGATGTGTTGTCAATATTGGTCAACGCTGTCGAAAAAGTGACTGACTTTCAGGCTGTAAGTGGAATATCTCTGGTAGCAGAAGATGAATTATCTTTGGTCTGTTCAGCGGCACCTTCCATGCCGGATGATATTAAGAAGCATTTTGACAATATTGTTATTAATGATGAGACACCGCTTGGAAAATGTTGCTTAACTCGCGATGTCATTAATCTACAAGTCAGTCCATCTTCTGATTTCAGTGTATTTTGTCAGTCAATTGAGCCTTTGGGTCTGCGGTCATTCTGGTGCCGTCCGATTTTATCTGCTGAAAGCCGCACGGTTTTGGGAACGTTTTGCCTGTTTCATCACGAGCGTCTTACACCATTACCGGATGACATTGACGTAGTAAACGCTCTGTCAAAAACAGCTGCGATCATCATTGAACGCAACAATGAAAATCGCGCCCGCCTTGTTGCGGAGTCGGCATTACTAGAAAACATTGAATCATTTAATAAACAGCGCAGGCTATATGAAACGGCTCTGTCGAATACGCCCGATTTGCTTTATATCTTCGATCTTGAAGGGCGCTTTACCTATGCCAACGATGCGTTATTGGAAATGTGGGGCCTGAGTTGGGATGAAGCAATTGGTAAAACCTGTCTAGAGTTAGGTTATGAACCTTGGCATGCCGACATGCATATGAGAGAAATTCAGCAGGTTATCGATACCAAGTTACCCATTCGTGGTGACGTGCCCTTTACGGGGACACATGGGCGTCGTGTATACGATTATATTTTTGTTCCTGTTATTGGTGAAGATGGGAATGTGGAAGCCATTGCCGGTTCAACTAGAGATGTTACTGAGCGCCAACAAGCAGAAGAGATGGTCAAGCGCGCCGAATCTCGAAGACGGCTGGCATTAGAAGCCTCCCATAGCTTTGGAATTTGGGACTGGGATATTAAGCAGAATATTTTTACTGCAGATGAGCGTTTGGGGGAATTGTTTAACCTTTCCGCTGAAGAGGCTGAACAGGGGGTTGCAATTGAAGTGCCCAAGCAGTACATCCACCCCGATGACTTAGATGCAAACAATGCTGCCATTCAGGAAAGTATTGATAAGGGAACGCCATATAATCAGGAATACCGTATCTTACAAAAAGACGGCAGTATTCGCTGGGCGTCTTTTAGAGGACGCGTTATCTATAACAGTGACGGGGAGCCGGAGCGATTTCCGGGAGTTGGTGTAGATACTACAAGGGAGCGCAACGCCATTGATGCGCTTCAAGAAGCTGACCGTCGCAAAGATGAATTTCTCGCGACGTTAGCGCACGAATTACGCAATCCATTGGCCCCCATCCGCAATGCGTTAGAGATTTTACAATCGGATGATTATAGCCACACCCAAAAAAGTGAAGCTTTTGGGCGCGTTGAGCGACAAGTGAATCAGATGATTAGGTTAGTGGATGACCTGATGGATGTGTCACGTATCACCCGAGGAAAAATTAAAATTCACCGCAAAGCGGTAAATTTGTGCGAGATTCTGGGCACGGCCATCGAAACCATTCAGCCCTTGATTGATGAAAAGCAACATACGTTATCAGTAGAGAAAGTGGCTACTCCCATATGGGTTAACGGTGATCTCATCAGGTTGTCACAAATTTTTTCGAATATTCTTAATAATGCCGCAAAATATACACCGCCTGGCGGCAGTATTGAGGTTCGTATAAACGCTGACGCTGAAAAGGTAACTATTTCGGTTCAAGACAACGGTGCAGGGATCCCCATCGATAAACAAGAAACTGTCTTTGATATGTTTACTCAGGTAGAAGGTGCACTAGAGCGGTCTCAGGGAGGATTGGGTATCGGGCTGACCTTAGTAAAAAGATTAACTGAAATGCACGATGGCAATGTAACTGTGTATAGCGAAGGGGCTGGAACAGGGACAAGATTTGAAGTGACGTTACCCACGATAAAAAATATGTCGTCATCTAACAGCACGCAGCGAAAGAAACCACAAGTAGCAAATAAAGCTATTGAAAAACTCAATGTTTTAATTGCGGATGACAATCAAGACGCCGCTATTACTATGGGATGGATTTTGGAAGCAAAGGGGTGTCAGGTAAAAGTCGTAGAAGATGGTCCATCGGCACTCAAGGCAGTGCAATCCTTTACACCCGATTTAATTTTGTTGGATATCGGTATGCCGGGAATGAATGGCTACGATTTATGTATTGCGTTGCAACAGGATAAATCTTTAGAACATGCCATCTTTGTGGCCCAAACGGGTTGGGGACAGCCATCACATATTCAGCGCTCAAAAGAGGCTGGGTTCGCTCACCACCTTGTTAAACCTCTTGATTTAAGTGATCTTGAACCTATCGTGGCAAGTGCCTGGCAAGCGAGAATAAAACGCGGGGACTAACGCTCGTTCATACTAACTCAAGGCCCGATTCCCCTTTATTCTGTTTAAATTTATACAACGCTTCCAGTGGTATGTTTAATCACGAAGGTGACAATTGTCCCTGCTATGCATCTGCAGAGCGTGCGCAAAGTCATCAGGTCGAATGTAATACGAAAAATCGTAATGCCGTTGTGATCTGCCTGAGCAAAAAAAAGGCTACTATAACAAGGCTCAGTTTAATTTATTAGCAGGGAGCTCCTATGTCTCATGCGACGCGTCGTCGATTCATAAAGTTGGCAGGTTCAGGCTTGTTAATAGCACACAACCCTCATTTACTTGCCCAGCCGCCTAAGAAGAAAATTGGTGTCGCATTACTCGGCTTAGGTAACTACAGTGCTAATTTATTGGCTCCTGCATTACAACACACCAAACATTGCGAACTGCGAGGTATTATCACTGGCAGTGAAGGCAAGATCCCGCAATGGCAAGCAAAATATGCAATTAAAGATGCTAACGTCTACACCTATGAAACCATGCATAACATTGCGGATAATGATGAGATTGACGTAATTTATGTGGTTACCCCCACAGGGACACATAAGGACTTTGCCGTTAAGGCTGCAAATACCGGTAAACACGTATGGTGTGAAAAGCCGATGGCGATGGATGAAGCTGAATGTCTGGAAATTATCCATGCGTGCAATAAAAATAAAGTGCAGTTAGCGATTGGTTATCGCATGCAACACGAGCCTAATACACGTGCGTTTCATCAGTACCTGGATACCATGCCATATGGGCAATTTACAGGATTATCGAGCTTTGCGGGTTATGCTGGTAGGGGGGGAGAAGCGAACTACTGGCGCATGCAAAAACACATGGGAGGCGGCGCCCTCTATGATATGGGCGTTTACGCGATTAACGGCGCGCGGTTTCTAACCGGTAAAGAGCCAGTTACAGTAACTGGAACCCAACCCGAAAAGCGCTTTCCTAACAAATTTACAGAAGTGGATGAGACCACACTTTTCACTATGGATTTTGGTGATGGGTTAGTGGCTGATTGTGGCACAAGCGTGGTTGAAGGGTTTAATTATTTGCAAGCCGATTGCGAAAATGGGTGGTATAAACTTTCACCTATGCAGAGCTACAGCGGAGTAACCGGCACCACTAGTGACGGGAAAAGGTTGCCACCGATAGAAGGCATGCAGCAAACGCTACAAATGGATAACGATGCATTAGCCATATTGACTGGACGTAAACCAATGGTGACTGGTAGCGAAGGGCTTGCTGATATTCGAATAGTGAATGCGATCTTTAAAGCTGCAGAAACGGGTGACACTGTAATGCTTTAAGGCAACGCTTATTTCCAATAGACGGTGAGTTAACGTTTTAATTATTCCACATTCCGAGAATGTTCTTCTTTATATCGGCTATTGCGCCCTTGGCAATCTTCTTTTCGCTGGCCGAAGCAGTGCGCTTAGGATATGCAATCGGTTCCATACAAGCACTAACAGCATCGGTAAAGAAACGGCTCTTGGCGCCGTATACATGCTTGTCTCCGAATTTTTGCTGCTCTGGCACCCAATATTTAAGGGGCTGGATTAAGTTAAGCTCATCTTTCGCTCGTGTTATGGCCACGTAAAGTAAGCGTCGTTCTTCTTCGAGCGCACGTTTATCACCCGCCGCGTACTCGTTGGGAAAATTGCCATCGGCAACATTTAACACGAACACATGCTTCCACTCTTGCCCTTTCGCACTATGAACTGTCGACAAGATAAGAAAGTCATCATCAAGTAAAGGTTTGCCTGCCAAATCCCCCGTGCTCTGCGGTGGGTCTAACGTGAGCTCAGTTAAAAATCGTTCTCTCGATGAATACTGCCCAGAAATCATTGTTAACTGTTCAATGTCGCCGTAACGTGTGAAATGATCGTCATAATTAGCTTCCAACAAATCTTTATAAAACTCTGCAATGGCGCTTGTTTGCTCGGTCCATGGAATATTGTTGTGGTGTACGTTATCTAGCAAATCTACAAGAGAAAGAAATGAAGGCTTCGCTGACTCTGAGAGTGCGAAGCTGCGCAATTTACCTAATGCAAAGTCGTGTTTTTCTAGAGTGTTAAACACTCTGTTAGCTATCTTTGGACCTATGCCGGCTAATAACTTAAGCACTCGAAAGGCAGATATTTTATGTTTAGGGTTATCTGCCCAGCGTAAAATGCAAAGCATATCTTTTACATGCGACGCTTCCAGAAATTTAAGGCCACCGTGTTTAACGAAAGGGATATTACGTCGAGTAAGTTCAAGCTCTAAACGATCGCTGTGATAACTTGAACGAAACAATACCGCTTGCTGTTTTAAATCGACCCCTTCTTCACGAGCCGCCAAAACTCGCTCAACAATATATTCTGCTTGGAACATGTCATTTTCAACGGTTACCCACTTAGGCATTGGACCGTTGTTACGTTTGCTAAACAACGACACCTTGTAGCCTTCATCACTTTCTGAAAGCAGGGTATTAGACAGGTTCAATATGCTCGGATGTGATCGATAATTTTGTTGTAGCGTTATCACTTTGCCAGGCAAGGAAAATGCGTTGGGGAAGTTAAGGATATTGTCCACCGTGGCCGAGCGAAATGAATAAATTGATTGGGCGTCATCGCCAACAACGGTAAGGCCTTCACCAGTAGGGAAGAAACCTTTTAGAATGCCTGCTTGAAGCACGTTGGTATCCTGATATTCGTCTACCAATACATTGTCGAATTGCTCTCTTACTTTTTGGGCTATGGCGTCAACCTGCGCCATGTGAAAACAGTAAAGCAGTAAGTCGTCATAGTCTAAAGTTAGTTGCTCAATTTTAGTTTTCGCATAGTGTGAAAAGAGTGTTTTCAGCTCCTCTTCCCATTCGCTACAGTAGGGAAAATGCGTATCAAGTATATGAATAAGTGGTGCTTGTGCGTTCACGCAACGAGAATAAATTTCCAGACACGTTTTTTTTTGGGGGAAGCGTCGATTTACCCCGCTAAAGCCAAGTTCGTGACGAATCAAATCAAGCATATCCGCGCTGTCGTTGCGATCCATAACCGTAAAGTCGGGGTCTAACCCGATTAGTGGTGCATGCTCTCTAAGTAATCGCGATGCAATAGAGTGAAAAGTGCCCATCCACGGCAGCGTGACCGGATGATATGCTTTTTGTTTTTCCCGTAACGTACGCTGAATAATGCGGTTCGCCCGTGAACTCAATTCCGCCGAGGCTCTTCGAGCAAACGTCATCAATAAAATTCGTTCTGGCGCCACACCACTCAATATTAACTGTGCCGTTTTGTGGGCAAGGGTGTTGGTTTTTCCGGTGCCAGCCCCTGCAATAATTAATAGCGGGTGGTGCTTTTCATTACCCAATTCCGTTTGGCCCATTGTGGTGCCGCTTAACCCGTAATTCACGGCTTCTTGCTGCTGTGGGTTTAATTCAGAATGAGAGAGCATAAAAAATCCTATTGAAAAGCACCTCAATAGGATAATGTAATGCACTGTATGTTTAAACAGTTTTTTGTGGTGTTGTTTTTGGGACAGAGGGCAAGGGAAAAACTTGGGTTTCTGTCTCACTTAAAATGTTGTGCGAGCTTGTAAATTTATTTAAGCCCTTTTAGCCAGTATTTGAAGTAGTTGAAGATAATTAGCAGTGATGTTCTCTGAATCTCCACCAATAAACTAGACACTTCCCAGCCGTTCTTGGTAACGGTTTTCATACTCTATCGGTGACAACATATTATTGGAACCATTTTTTCGTTTGCTGTTATAAAACATTTCTATGTAATCAAACACATCGCTTCTGGCTTCATCCCGTGTTGAGTAGATCTTGCGTTTGATCCGTTCACGCTTCAGCATCTGGAAAAAGCTTTCGGCTAGAGCGTTATCATGGCAATTTCCGCGTCGGCTCATACTGCCTTGCAAGCCATGAGTTTTAAGGAATGCCTGCCAATCGTTGCTGGTGTATTGGCTTCCTTGATCGGAATGCACCATCACCTGCTTTTTCGGCTGACGTCGCCAAACCGCCATCAGCAATGCGTTTAATACGATGTCTTTTCTGATTTGGGAATGTCGCGCTCTTCAGTGGCCCGTTTTAGTTCTTTTTGCAGGCGTTTAATCTCTGCATGCGCCTCCGATAGATCATTGTGTTGTTTGTTATCAGGGCCATACTTCTTCACCCAGGCATATAGGCTGTGTGTGGTGATATCTAGTCGCTTAGCAACATCAGCGATGGAATGATCGCGATCAACAACTTGTTTAACCGCTTCGATTTTGAATTCTTCAGGATAGCGTTTGCTGCTCATAAGCACCTCTCTTTTGAGTTGGTTTATCTAACTAAGAGGTGTCTAGGAAACTAGTGGCGATTCAAAAGTCGGTTTCAGTATCTGCTTCTAAGAGAAGCTATGGCCCCAGTGGGCGGGCTTTGATTGGACCGACACTCGGCCGACACGCTAGCGTGGCGATTTGTTAAACTTTAGGCACAAAAAAACCAACTAAAAAGTTGGTTTAATGTTTGGTACCAGTGGGCGGGCTTTGATTGGACCGACACTCGGCCGACACGCTAGCGTGGCGATTTGTTAAACTTTAGGCACAAAAAAACCAACTAAAAAGTTGGTTTAATGTTTGGTACCAGTGGGCGGACTTGAACCGCCACGCTATCGCTAGCAACGGATTTTGAATCCGTCATGTCTACCAATTCCATCACACTGGCATTGTGTATGGTTATCAACGTGATGTCGATGCATGGCATTATAGCGATGCGGCGCTTCTATACAACAACTTTTTATGCTTTTTATGTTTAAGTGCTGAAAGATTGCCCAAAGGTGCTTTGTCGAATACATCCTCACTGTTCATTATTAAGAATACTTGAGAGCGGTAGTTAAAAAGGAGGAGGCTTTGGTATTTCTCAAGATAGGGTTAATTATAAAATGGCATTTAGTATTGCTTAGTCTGTTTAAGCCATCCAGCGCTTGTGTCAGAATATACCTTGTCATTTTTGAAGCGAAGAGAAGCCCGTGGCGAGACACGATAAGAAAGCTAAGCACAAGTCCTCATCATCAAATCATCCAAAATGTATCAGTGATAAGTACACGGCCAATTCAGAATCTGAAAGTGCCTCACTTCAGCGAGCAGGATTCCTGCGGCGCTTGTTGGCAATGGTGTATGACACGCTGGTGGCCGTTGCAGTTGGCATGTGTGCAGCCATGGTGATGATAGTCACGTTGGTGGTGATGCTTAAAAACGGCGCATTGGATTTACAAGGCTATGCAGAGCCCGCTGACCTTATTCAGGCGTCCACTGGGTACAAACTTCTCATTCAAACTTGGGTAGTGATATGGATTGTGGGGTTCTTTTTGTGGTTTTGGAAGCGTGGAGGCCAAACATTGGGCATGCGCGCCTGGCGTCTGCGTATTTATAGCACTGTTGAAGAGCCAATGACGTGGCCCCGTTTATTTATTCGTCTTGTAGCATCGTTAGGTGGGTTAGGTACGTTGTTAGTCTTATTTGATTTCAAGAATAAGCAATCGCTGCAAGATAGATTGGCAAAAACCGAAGTGTTAAAACTTTCCAAGGAAGCCAATGATCACAAAAGTTGGTAGGCGAATAGGCTAGGGCGCTAATTAACGCCTTAGCATAATTCCTGCAATGCCCGCGAAAAGCAAACTTGGTAGCAACGCGCCCAGAAACGGAGGAAGTTGGTACACAAGGCTGACAGGGCCAAATACTTCATTAAGAATAAAGAAACCAAAGCCAGTCAGCACACCCATGATGACTCGAGCCCCCATGGTGACACTGCGAAGCGGGCCAAAAATAAACGAAAGCGCCATTAGTAGCATGACACCTACCGAAAAGGGTTGAAATATCTTTCTCCACAGCGCTAATTGATAGCGAGAGGGGTCTTGTGCATTGTTTTCTAGATAATTTACATAGTCGAGTAAACCGCTAATCGAGAGTGCTTCAGGCTTAACCGCTACAATACCTAGTTTGTCAGGGGTGAGGGTAGAGTTCCACCGCATGCGCTTTGTGCTGTCGATATTTACTTGTGTTTCACTAAATTGCGTGACTTCCACCTGACTTAACCACCAACCATCGCCGTCAAATGCGCCATTTTGCGCGTAGGTAATACTTTCAAGTGATAAATCTTCATTAAAGTTAAAAATGCTGACGTCTTTCAGTGAATCCTGACTGAGTACCTGTCCAATACTGACAAACCTATCACCGTCTTTCGCCCACACCAATTTATCTGAAGAAAATAAACTACCGCCAGATATCGCTTCGGTTCTGAGCTGTTTTGCCTTTGTCTCGCTAAACGGCGTAACCCACTCACCAATGGCCATCACGACAACGATCATGAGTAGAGTAGACTTCATGGCAGAGTTTATAATATTCCAACGACTCATCCCCGCCGCTTGCATAACAACAAGCTCGCTATTACTTGCCAGAAGGCCCATTCCAATCAGTCCGCCCAACAGGGTTGCCATAGGAAAAAACTGCTCTAGATCGCGCGGAAGGCTGAGTAGAACATAGATAAATGCCGCCAGCATGTCGTAGTCGCCTTCGCCAATTTTACGTAATTGTTCGACGAATTTAATCAAGGCGCTAAGACCAATAAGTACACTTAATGTCACAGTGATGGTGCCTAACAAGGTGCGGGCAATATATAAATCGAGGATCTTAAACATCTATTTTTTCCCCATTAGCCAGGCGCGCAGTTGTGTACCGGTTTTTCTGTCTCTCACAATAAGCGCAATACCGATAATGAGCATAATGGTGTGCACCCACCAAAGACCAAGTTGAGGTGGCATTTTGCCATCCTCCAATACCCGTCGGCTTGCTAGCAGCAAAAGGAAGTAGCCCAAATAGAGTAAAATGGCCGGAAACATCTTTCCAAATCGGCCTTGACGCGGATCTACAGCACTTAACGGCACGGCGATGAGCACCAAAAAGGGAATTGAAAGAGGGATTGCGATCCGCCATTGAAGCTCTGCCCGTGCTTCAATACTGTCATTTTCCCACAATTCACGGGTTGGCAGTACGCTGACTTTGCGCCGTGTTTCGTCGGCGGGTTTATCGGCTATTTGAATTTGGTATTCATCAAATTCTACCTTTCGGTAGGCCTTTTCGGATTGTTTCCCTTCGTACTGTACACCTTGTCTGAGTACCAAATTTCGCGTACCGTCAGGATTATTGGCAACTTCACCCGTTTGCGCATACACCACTCGCACTTCACTCTTGCTGTCATCCAGTTGGTTTTGTGACAAGAACACCCGTTGTAAAGAGTCGTTATTGTCTACGTCATGAACAAAGATGACCGCTTTTTCATTTCCGGTTTGTTGGAATCTGCCAGGCATTAATGCAGATAAACCTGCCTCACTGCGCGCTTTTTCGCGCAATTGATATTCGTTTTCTGCCGCAAGTGGTGCGAAGTATAATGTAATAGCACCAGTCACTATCATGATAAGCACCGATAGAAATAACATCACGCGAGTGACATACCATTCACTGATACCACAGGCGCGCATAACGGTCATTTCACTGTCTACATACAACCTGCCGTGGGCCAGCATAATGCCTAAATAGGCACTAATGGGTAGAACAAGAGATGAAAGCATCGGGGCATATAAGCCCAGAAAGCCAAGCACAAGCCCCGCGGGAATATCACCGTCAGAGGCATCACCTAAAACGCGTACAAATCTCAATGTGACAAAAATAGCCATTAAGATGAAGAAAATCGCTAACTGAGATTTCAGCGTTTCCTTAAGTAAATAGCGGAATATCAGCATCTCAGTCCTTCCGGAAAATTAGGAATTTTAGTGAAAGAATGCACAATTTTGTTTAAACTTACCGTTTTTACAAGTTTTGCCTGCAATCATAAACCGTTTGCATGGTGTTTTGACGCAAAAGTAGCCTATATTCATAGGTGCTTACGCGATAATTGCAGTGTACTAAAAAGTTATGCTGTGTATTAAACCATAAAGCAGCGCGAAACGTTACGTGATTTTAGTCATCGTGCAAACCATAAACGACGAAAAGCGAGGTGATATCGTGGAGTTTAGTGTAAAAAGTGGCAGTCCAGAAAAACAACGCAGTGCCTGTATTGTTGTGGGTGTCTTTGAGCCGCGCCGCCTGACGGCAGTGGCTGAACAACTAGACGAAATCAGTGAAGGTTATATTAGCAACTTATTACGCCGTGGCGATCTGGAAGGGAAAGCTGGCCAAATGTTGCTGTTACACAATGTACCTAATGTGCTGAGCGAGCGCGTCCTTCTGGTTGGTTGTGGTAAAGAGCGCGAGCTAGACGAGCGTCAGTATAAAAACATTATTGCGAAAACCATTCAGACTCTAAATGAAACGGGGTCAATGGAAGCAGTGTGTTTCCTTACAGAGCTTCACGTTAAAGGCAGAGATACATACTGGAAAGTGCGCCAAGCGGTAGAAGCGACAGAAGATACGCTATACACCTTTATGCAGCTTAAGACTAAAAAAGGCGAGCCACGTCGTCCATTGCGTAAAATTGTGTTTAACGTGCCTACACGTCGCGAACTTACCGTTGGTGAGCGTGCTGTAGAACATGGCTTAGCCGTATCGCGCGGCGCTAAAGTCACCAAAGACGTGGCGAATATGCCACCGAATATTTGTAATCCTGATTATCTGTGGCAACAAGCACAAGCATTGGCTAGCCAGTACGACAGTGTTACTGCAGAAGTGGTTGATGAAACCCAAATGGCCGAACTCGGTATGCAAGCTTATCTGGCAGTGGGTCGTGGTTCAGACAACGAAAGCATGATGAGTATTATGCATCACCGCGGTGGCCCTGCTGATCAGGCGCCTATTGTGCTTGTGGGTAAAGGGCTGACCTTTGATTCAGGTGGTATTTCAATAAAGCCTGGCGAAGCTATGGATGAAATGAAATATGACATGGGTGGTGCAGCAGGCGTACTCGGTACCATGCACACGGTGGCTGCACTGAATTTACCGATCAACGTTATTGGCGTGCTAGCGGGATGCGAAAACATGCCCGATGGTAAGTCATATCGCCCAGGTGATATTTTAACAACCATGTCTGGTCAAACCGTTGAAGTGTTGAACACCGACGCGGAAGGCCGCTTGGTATTGTGTGATGCATTGACCTATGTTGAGCGATTTGAACCAGAGTTAGTTATCGATGTAGCGACTCTGACTGGTGCGTGTATTATCGCCCTTGGCCATCACGCTACGGGTGTAATGAGCACACACAACCCACTTGCTCACGAACTGCTTAATGCCTCAGAGCAAAGTTCTGATCGCGCATGGCGTTTGCCGCTTTGGGACGACTATCAAGAGCAACTTGAAAGCCCGTTCGCGGATATGACTAACTTAGGTGGTCGTCCAGCAGGGTCAATCACGGCAGGTTGTTTCTTGTCACGCTTCACTAAGAAGTACAATTGGGCGCACCTTGATATAGCAGGTACGGCATGGCGCAGTGGCAAAAATAAAGGCGCGACAGGTCGTCCTGTACCAATGTTGTCTCAGTTTTTGATGAACCGTGCTCAAATCAAGCTAGAGGACTAATCATTCATGCCTCAGGTCATATTTTATCAACTTACCGATAGTGATAATGGCGTGGCAGGCCACGCCAGCGAAGTGATTGCATCCGCATACGCGAATAAACAGAAAGTTAGCGTATTGTGCGATACTCAAGCACAGGCAGAAGAAGTTGATGAATTACTGTGGCAATTGCCGGCAAATCGTTTCGTTCCCCATAATCTTTTTGGAGAAGGGCCGCAAACGGGGACGCCGGTAGAAATTTGTTGGCAACCGCAACAGGTTGCCAGACGACAGATGGTGGTGAATGTGGGCTCCGGTATGGTGCCCTCACCTAACCAGTATCGTCAGATTATCGATTTTGTACCCGTGGACGATAATGCCAAACAGGCCGCGCGGGTTAGATATAAAAACTATCAGCAAGCTGGGTGCAATATGCAGTTCAAGTCTGCATAAGCAATGTGCCTTGGCTTCAAATTGAGAGTGTGTAATGGATAAAACCTTCGAACCGCAATCCATCGAGCAGCAGTGCTATAAGTCATGGGAAGATGCGGGTTTATTTAAAGCTTCAGGTAGCGGCGACCCTTATTGTATTTTGCTGCCGCCGCCTAATGTAACGGGTAGCCTTCACATGGGCCACGGTTTCCAGCAAACCATTATGGATGCCCTTACCCGTTATCACCGTATGAAAGGTGACAATACCCTTTGGCAGGTGGGTACTGACCACGCGGGTATCGCTACCCAAATGGTGGTAGAGCGCCAGCTCAACGCTGAAGGCAAAACCCGTCACGACTTAGGTCGCGAGGACTTCATCAAAAAAGTGTGGGAATGGAAAGAACACAGCGGCGGTACTATTACAGGCCAAATGCGCCGTTTAGGTACGTCACCTGACTGGTCTCGCGAAGTGTTTACTATGGACGAAGACCTGTCTAAAGCCGTGACAGAAGTGTTCGTGAAACTGCACGAAGAAGGATTGATTTACCGCGGTAAGCGTTTGGTTAACTGGGACCCCGTGCTTCACACTGCGGTATCTGACCTTGAAGTATTAAACGAAGAAGAAGACGGCCACATGTGGCACATGCGCTACCCACTAGCAGATGGTAGCGGTGAGCTAGTGGTTGCCACTACGCGCCCTGAAACTATGCTAGGTGATACAGCGGTTGCGGTACATCCAGAAGACGAGCGTTATCAAGGCTTTATCGGCAAAGAAATTAAACTACCGATTACTGGCCGTCTAATTCCCGTTATTGCCGATGACTACGTAGACCAAGAATTTGGTACAGGCTGCGTAAAAATTACGCCTGCCCACGATTTTAACGACTACGACATGGGTAAGCGTCATAACCTGCCTATGATTAACATTCTTACCGACGATGCGAAAATTAACGATGATGCGCCAGAGGCGTATCGCGGTTTAGATCGCTTCGACGCACGTAAGCAAATAGTGGCCGATTTAGACGCGCAAGGCGCATTGGTTAAGATTGAGCCGCACAAGCTTAAAGTGCCGCGCGGCGACAGAACTGGCGCCGTTATCGAACCATACCTAACTGACCAGTGGTATGTAGCGGTTGAGTCTCTTGCAAAGCCTGCTATTGAAGCCGTTGAAAGTGGCGAAATTCGCTTTGTGCCAGAGAACTGGAACAAAACCTACTACCAGTGGATGCACAACATTCAAGACTGGTGTATTTCACGTCAGCTGTGGTGGGGACACCGCATTCCGGCGTGGTATGACGAAAACGGTAACGTTTTTGTTGGCCGCACAGAAGAAGAAGTACGTGAAAAGCACAACCTTGGCAGTGACGTTTCACTTACTCAAGACGACGATGTACTAGATACCTGGTTCTCAAGTGCACTATGGCCGTTCGCGACCATGGGCTGGCCAGAAGAAACGCCAGATCTAGAAACCTTTGTACCATCTTCAGTACTGGTAACGGGCTTTGACATTATCTTCTTCTGGGTGGCCAGAATGATCATGATGACCAAGAAGTTCACCGGCAAAATTCCGTTTAAAGATATTTATATTACCGGTCTTATTCGCGATGAGAACGGCGATAAAATGTCTAAGTCGAAGGGCAACGTACTTGACCCGATCGATTTGATCGACGGTATTGATCTTGAGTCTCTCGTGACGAAACGTACTGCTGGCATGATGCAGCCTCAGCTTGCTGAAAAGATTGCTAAGCGTACTCGTAAACAGTTCCCTGACGGTATTCAAGCCTACGGTACAGACGCACTGCGCTTTACGTTTGCCGCCATGGCGTCAACCAGTCGCGATATCAATTTTGATATGGCCCGTGTTGAAGGCTACCGCAACTTCTGTAACAAAATTTGGAACGCATCGCGCTTTGTATTGATGAATACAGAAGAGCACGATACCGGTCGTGACGGCGGCGAAATGGTGCTTAGCATGGCCGATCGCTGGATTTGGGCGAAGTTCCAACAAACGCTGGTTGAGTTTGAAAAGGCGCTTGAAGACTACCGTTTCGACATTGCTGCGCAAACGGTTTACGAGTTTACCTGGAATCAGTTCTGCGACTGGTATCTAGAGCTGACTAAGCCTGTGCTTAACAATGACGACAGCAGCGAAGCTGAAAAGCGCGGTACACGTCATACACTGATTAACGTACTAGAAAGCTTGCTTCGCTTGTTGCACCCGCTAATGCCATTTATCACCGACACTATCTGGCAGCGTGTGGTGCCGTTAAGTGCGCTTAAAGTGGAAGAGGGCGCAAGCATCATGGTTCAGGCATTCCCTGAAGTGGATGCAGCGAAACAAGACGATAAAGTACTTGCCGACATTGAGTGGGTGAAAAAGTTTATCGTGGGTATTCGTAATATCCGTGGTGAAATGGACATCTCGCCAAATAAACCACTGAATGCCTTACTTAAGAATGTAAGCGATGAAGACGCGCGCCGTCTTGACGCAGCTAAGGCGTTCTTAGATAAGCTCTCTAAGCTTGAAACCGTAACTATCTTAAAAGGCGGTGAACAAGTGCCAGCCAGTGCAACAGCGCTTGTGGGTGAGATGGAAATTCTTATCCCAATGGCGGGTCTTATCGACAAAGATGCAGAGCTTGCCCGTATTACCAAAGCCATGGAAAAAATTGAGAAAGATGTTTCTCGTACCCGTGGCAAGTTAGGTAACGAGAAGTTCGTCAGTAATGCGCCAGAAGCCGTAATCGAAAAAGAGCGTGCTAAGTTGGAAGAAGGTGAAAAAGCCTTAGCTAAACTTAACGAGCAGTTCGAGACAATTAAAGCGCTGTAACTGAGCATGGGAGCACAGTAAGGTTACCCTTCCCGCATCCCTTCACAATTAAGCGTTTTAAAAGGCGTTAAAGGGTTACCTATTGGTAACCCTTTTTTTAATTCAACCCTTTACTGAGATAATCACTTAACACGGCTATCAAAGACTTTTGCTTAATGGGTTTCGTCAAATAATCATCCATTCCCGCTTCAATGGCGATTTGTTTGTCTTCTTTCATGGCATTTGCTGATAACCCAATGATGGGGATGTCTGAGAAACCTTTATCTCTTAAGTATGTGGTGGCCTCAAAACCGTCCATTACGGGCATTTGCACATCCATAAGAATGAGATCATACTGCGGCGAATTCTCGACCTTTTGTACGGCCTGCTTACCGTCTTCGGCGATATCAAAGGTCAACCCCAAATTGGTTAGCATTTCACCGGTAACCAGCTGGTTAATATTATTATCTTCGACAAGTAGAATGTGACCTTCTAGTGTTACTAATTCATTGTCATCATCAATACTATGAACTTCGAAGTCATTGTCTCTATTAATAACTTGATTAACAAAGCGTTCAAACTGTGCCGGTGTGAACGGGTGCATGATTAATGGGCCTTTCCATAATGACGCGTACTTTGATTGGAGAGCACTGCCGGCACTCTCTATTACGAGCCCAATTGATTTTCCTTCATCGAGAAGCTGATTTAGCCAACTGATGTTTTTTCTAAACTCACTAAATTCCGGGATATCAACGATAAAAAAGTCAGGTAAAGAGGCCATCTTCTGGGCTTGAACCATAGACACTTGGGATGTGGTAGGCAATTGTATTTGGTGGCAATAGCTCTCAGGTAACAGTGGCAAACCGGTGATATAAAGACTACCACGGGGGAAATGAGGTAGCTGGGCAAGTACGCCATTTTGGTTCTTAAATGCCTTAAGGGGTAAGGTCACCTCAAAGGTGCTGCCTTTACCTAGAGTAGAACTGGCATTTAGCGTGCCCTTCATCAACTCTGTAAGTTGACGAACGATGGCAAGCCCCAGTCCTGTGCCACCGTATTTTCGGTTGGTTGAACCATCTGCCTGGGTAAATGGATTAAAAATCTTTTCCAGTTGCTGCTCATTCATTCCGATACCGGTGTCAGTAATACGCATAGTGAGCTTTAATAAGTTACCTTTCTCACTGAGTTCGCCTTCAAACTCAATATTGATGCGACCTTGCTCAGTGAATTTCACCGCATTGTTGCCAATGTTCATGATAATTTGCGCTATGCGTAGTGGGTCGCCGATGACTTGCGGCGGTATATCAGGAGCAACGGTAAAGTGAACCGAAAGGTTTTTCTCTTTTGCGCGTAGTGCAATAACAGCAATAAGGTTGTCAAACAGGGAATGCAGCGAAAAGCTGACTTCTTCAATTTTTAATTTACCTGCTTCGATTTTAGAAAAATCGAGAATATCATTAATAACACTGAGTAATATTTGTCCAGAATAGGCTGCCTTATCGAGGTAACCTTTCACAGTAGGATTCACAGCCTTTTGCTGTGCAAGCTCTATTAACCCAATTATGCCATTCATCGGGGTGCGAATTTCGTGGCTCATGTTGGCTAAAAACATGCTTTTTGATGCTGTTGCTTGCTCTGCTTTCAATTTCGATTCGGTAAGCGCTTTATTGAGTGATTCAAGTTGGGCATTCATATTCTGCGCTTCAGACAATAATTTTTCCGTTTGCCGGTTTTTGTCGCTGAATACCAAGGCAGCCTTTGCGAGTTTACCTATTTCATCTTTTCTGCTGCTGCCTGGAATGTTCGATATCTGCACGCCTTGCGACAGCTTGTTAAATACTTCGGTTATAGAACGGATGGGCACCAGGATTCGAACCGTAGTGAAAAGTGCGGCCATCAGTGCCAATAAAATTGAGATAAGTGAAAACAGTTCACCTCGTTGTTGTGTACTTTTGGCAAGTGCGTATGTGCGTTGCGTAATTGCTTGTGAATCAGTAGTCACTTTGTTAGCAAGGTCGCCACTTAAGTACAAAAACTCGTTCGCGGAACCTGCCATTACCACATTCACTAAAAACAGGTTTCCCTGTGTAATTTGGGTGAGTTTAAAAAAGTGTGTTTTGGCTTTTTCAGTAATACGTAAAACTTTTTGAGTGGCAGCACTATTGGATGAAAAAGGTAGAGCTCGTAGGGAATCGATAGCGTCGTTAAATACCTTTATAAAAACCATGTCAGGTTTAGACATGTACTTCAGCATCGCGTTTTCGGCTCGGATGAGAAATGAGAGTGCATCCTGTAAGGTTTTTTCATCGATGTTGTTCTGGGCGCGTGCATTTTCTATAGCGCTCTGTAACACAGCTAGATCGGACAAGGTTCCATCGGCAACCAGATTATCTCTTTCAGTATGGGCATGAACGACCTGATTAAAGTTATCTTGATAAGCCGATAAGTGCTCACGCATTCTTCTTAGTATAAAATCACCTTCAGCATCACTGTCGGAAGTATGTACTTCTGCCAATTGATCCAGTTTGGTGTCGATGGTCACCATCAGTCTACCAAACCGGGTGATGGCCGATTTACTGGCATTCTCTTTAAAAATAAGAACGTTGCGCTGTAAATCCACAACATCTCGTTCCAATTCTTTCACCAAGCCAACATCGACAACGGATTTGGCAGCTGATGATATGCCCCTATTGAGTACGGCTTGATTTTCACGAGCTATAAAGCCTTGAGCCAATATAAGGGCGATTAGTGCAACCAGTACTGTGATGAGTTGGATTCGAATGGACGACAACATTAAATAATTAGGCCTTTTCCTATTTTTATATTAGTAGTGGGCAAGCTTAAGAGGTAATGAACTCATACCATTTTTGTAAACTGTATTCATAGGTGGGCATTACCGTGTTCCATACCGCTACGTTACTGAAGCGTTCTTCATAACTACCACCTGTTCGTTGAGCACCTTTTTGCACGCTTACTTTGCCATCCGTGCCTCTCAGCGGCTCTGAAGCCACTTGCCCTTTATACCAATAATTCCATTCGGCTTCTGACAGATATTGTGCAGAGCGTTCGGGATTAGAGATATAATATCCTTGTCTAGCGATGAAGGCACCGGGCCATCCTGATAGCCACCAATTCATATATTCATAGGCCACGTCTTTACTTCTTCCTTCACATGAAGATGATAGACACATGACACCATGCCATCCTCTGTAACCTTCTTTGGGCGCTGCAAAGGTGACAGGAATATTTTGCCCATTTAAGGCGGATACCGCCGGTGAAAACATACTTTCAATGGCAGCTCGACCGCTTTTCATAAATTGAACTGATTCGGGAACCGAAGTCCAAAATCCGCTAAAGTGGTTGAGTTGTGTAAGCTCTATCAAGACGCTAAATAAATCATCCAATTCCGTTTCAGTCATGGCGCCAATGTCATTAAACCGCACAAATCCTTTTGCTTGTGCTGCAAGGGCCAAATCGAATAACCCGATGGTAGGATCATTGACAATAGCCACTTTGCCTGAGTAGCGGCTGTCTAATAACCAGCCCCAACTTTCAGGTTCGTTGCTTAGCTCTTTAGGAAGTTGGTTTTTGTCGTAACCAAAAGAATCAACATTATGTACGTAAGGTAAGAAGCTGATTTTATCTGTGTGCCTCTCTCCTAAAGAACCATCATCTTGAACGTTAATGATTTTGTGAGGGGCATCACCTGCTCCCATACGGGCATTTTTGGTAAGTATCCCCGTCTTGGATAAGTTATTAATTTCATCCCAATATTGAATTCGTTGTTTTTCGATAGGCTGGATTGCATGAGCCCGCCACAACACATTTATACTGTTTGACCATTGTTCATAAAGGTCAAAAGAGGCAGGGTTCATAGACGCTTTTTGAAGAACCGTGGCGCTACCACCGGGGTCAAATACAATGTTGATGCCTAAGTCTTCCATTGCGCGTTGGCGGAGAGTTTCTTGCAGCGTAACGTGAGTGCCCATTACCCTTAAGGTAGGTTTAGGCTTGCCAATCGCAAACGGAGTAACGCCAGCCGTGATCCCCAGTGCTGCACCCCCTTTAATAAAACGGCGGCGATTGGAGGAGAAAAAGGCGGTTGTGGTGTTTCGCTGCGGCATTAACACTAGTCCAAAAATCTCGTTTAGCTTGTTCTATTCTGGCATCTATTTCAGAGAGTTACCAAAAAATTATAACGGCTTTGCAAAATTAATTTATAAGTAAAGTAACGTTTTGTAACACCAAAGCTTTGAAACAAGACAGTAAGTTACGCTGTTCGGGAACAAAATGATCGCATAGTGGCTAAAACTGCACGAAAAAAAAGTTTACTCACTCAGGAACAATGAGATTGTGCTGACGGCAGCAAATAAATGCACACAGGTAGAATGCCAAACGCGATATTGAAGATCGCGTTTGGGGTGAAGAAGATAAACGCTGTGACCGATATTACCTATTTAATATACGTCTTATCACTACTACGCCACAGATAAATATAAGAGACAACAAACTCCAGGTACCGCCGTGCTCTTCCACGATGATTACTCTGTCTTCGATAACATATTCATTATTTTCACTTTCTAAAGGAACGTAAGCGAGGGCTGCATCATCATATCCGTCGGTGAATGTTACTAAGGTTTCAGAGTCTGCATCGTACAATTCGAGCAAAATATCGTAATCATCTGAAGGAAAACCGGAAACCAACGTGCTTTCTATCGTAAAAGTATCGGTAGAATCTTCCCCATATATGTAAAACTCTGATGACACGTGAATGGCGTCATAGGTTCCATTTCTGCCCAGGTAAAGCACAGCATAGACAGGGGCACTCGTAAATATCGTGTCAGCGTCAAACTCCACGGAAAACGTTGAGTGATAGCCATCTGCGTCTAAATCGCTGTGAAGGGTCACCCAGGTTTCGTATATCCAATACTCGTTTACACTGTTTACCGTTATGCTGTTGGCACTTTTACTCACACCCATATACTTGTGTTCACGGGCTGTTTTATCAAAGGCATCGTGTACCTCTTCGCTCTCATCACTCACAGAGCTACTATGCTCAGTATCGTGTTGCGATGACGGTTTCGTCGCAGATTTGATTGCAAGCGCGTCATAGGGCTTGTCATAGCGAAACTCTTTAGACGTAACAGATAGTTTGCTTGAGCTTTCTTGCGCGTTAGCTGCCGACGGAGTAAGCACGGGCAACAGCGCTATTGCAGAGAGTGTTGCGAAATAAATGAGGAAGGTTTTCATTTGTGCATCCTTTTCCAATCAATAATGACAGGGTCATTGTTGACGGAAAAAGATGAACCAAAGCTGAAGGGTGACTTAATGTGGCCTAATGTCGACTTGATTAGTCGTCGTAAAAATCGTCGTCGTCCTCTTCAAAATCGCCCTCTTCACGAGGCTCAAAATACGTTCCCCAGCCGTCATAAGTCACGTTTTGTTTATCGGCAATTTTAAGTAAGACGTCGGTATCGGCATTAAGCTGCTCAATGTCGAGCTTGCGTTCTATAATAGCATCGAAGCAAAAAATAGTTTCACCGTCATCTAAAATTAGCTCTTCTGCATCGGTCACTTCAAAACCGGCTTTAAAAGCATCTACAGCTGCCTTTTCTAATACATCGAAGTCACTGCTGGCAAGGTGATGCTCAATGGTGTAGTCGGCATCCGCCTGGCTGCCATCTTCAAGTAAAGCGTCAATGGTTTCTTGATTGAACTCGTACCACTCTTCTCTTTCATCAAACTGGTTCATGATAAGCACTCATAAAAAATTTGCAGCAAGTTTACCTGCTTTTCTCAAGTTCATCGACCTGAGTATTAAGTTGTGCAAATTTTTGTTTCATTTCGTCGTTAAAGAAGTTCATCCACCCTTTTATTGAGTGTGCTTCACTCAATGGCACTGGAGCAGCAATATCAATTAGAACAACACCATTGTCCCAACGATTCCACTTCACTTTTTTATGCAAATTACTGGCAGTGACCATCACTACAGGCTCATTGGTGGTTTTCGCCAGCCTAAAAGCGCCTTGTTTGAACGGCAGGATGCCGCGGCCGTAGCTACGTGTACCTTCAGGGAATAGCCATACTGAAGTCTTCTTTTTGGCAATGCGATTGGCGGCGATATCTAAAGTATTACGCGCTTTGCCTGAATTTTTCCGGTCGATAAGGATGTTGCCAGAAAGCCAGTATATCAGGCCAAAGACGGGGATCCATTTCAGGCTTTTTTTTCCTATGGTGACTACACCAGGGAGTGCAGCCTTACAGATCGTAATGACATCGAAGCTATTTTGGTGATTCGCAATAAACACATAGGGTTCGTTAATTTTTACCTGAGGATCTTTTTGTACGACTATTTTTAAGCCCACAATTCGCGCCATTAACGAATAAAGTTGACCTGCGATATGAACATTATTTTGGTGAAAGGGGCGCACCAGACAGATGACGAGTAAAACCAGATTTATCAATAAAAAAGCACAAAAAAGTACGGGAACGCGTAATAAAGCTATCAAAACAACTCCTAGATACAAATGTCGCGCGCAGTATAGTAGAAGTTTCAGCGTACACTTGTCCGATGAGTTTTTATAATAAAAACGACAAAAATCATATAAGAGATTATCCTTTAGCATTAAATTGGTGGGTTTCTCTACTCATGGGTGAGGAAATTTTGCCAATACCTGTTTACAATCAAAATAAACCTAAGCGAAATTTAACTCGGTAATTTATATGCAAACATTTACTCCAGATGACCTAGAAGAAGATATTCTCAATGACCTAATGGAGGAAATAAACGAACTCTATGAAGCGAGTGAGCAAACACTTATTGAGTTGGAGTTACGCCCAGAAGACAATGAGTTACAGAGAGCGCTTTTTCGTTCTATTCACACCATTAAAGGAGACTTGGGGCTAGTCAACTTCTCTCCCATGATCCCTTTATTACAGCACGTTGAAGACCTCTTAGATTATCTTCGAAAAGGCCAGGTGGCATACACCAGTACAATGAGTGATCTGGTGCTACTCACCATGGATCGCGTAAAAGCCTTTGTTGAAAACGTGATGTCAAACGGCACGGCTGAATATGACGACACACTGCATGAGCAGCTCGTACTGGCTATCTCACGCGTTACTCCTGACAACAGTGATGAGCACGAAAAGCGGCTTACTGAAGCGGTGTTACTGTTAAACCCTGCATTGGACGTAGTAACGGATGGCGATGATCCGCAAGCTGTGCAGATAAAACCACCGACACTTGCCGCTACGGGTATCCCCAAAGAAATCAGCAGTGAGAAAAAACAAGATATATTGTTTTTCCGAGATTTGATGCAGAGCATTGAACGTCGCTCTACTTATTGGTCTGGAAGGGGCGACCGTATAGCAAAGTTAGCAATGTATATTAACGATGTGGCAGGTAACCCAGTAGATAGCGACCAACTTGCCGTTGCCAGTTATGTGCACGATTTTGGTATGGCGTTTATGCCGCTAAAACTGCTGCACAAGGGTGACGGGTTAAGTGAAATTGAATTTAACCTGATGCGATCCCACGTATACAAGAGCGCTCGGTTATTAGAGCACCTTGATCAATGGGATATGGCGAGAAAAATAGTTATGCAACATCACGAGCGCACCGATGGTACGGGCTATCCACTGGGCATCAAAGAAGATGATATATGTGAGGGCGCAAAATTGCTCGCCATTATTGATACATACGACGCCATGACACACCCCCGTGCGCATAATGAAGACAACGTGTTGTCAAAGAAAGATGCCGTCATTGCTATCAATAGAAGTGCAAAAGGACAATTTAGTATGAAGTGGGTACGTAGTTTCAATAAAGGTATGACAGCACTGTTAACTAAAGGGCAGTAAACACTGCCCTTAACTTGCCTTTTTAATTGTTAGCTGACTTAGAGTGCATCCACATCAAATTCTTGAATCAAGCCGTATTTCTTTACAGAGTTTCTGGTTTTTGAATTCCCAACAAAGTGGCACTGTTTCTCTTTTGGGGTGACTTAGCGCCATTTGCAGTTTATCGAAGCTTTCATGGGTAACCGGCTCTCCCTCAAATTCAGTGATGATACTGTTGATTGGAATATTGGCCGCAAATGCCCCGGTATCTTCAGCTACGTCTAAGACAATGGCACCTCGTGAATGGGGTAGCAAGCGAAGGCCAGAACGATTTGTACCTATAAAGGAAGTAAATTGCTTGTTGGGTTGGTACCAAATGCGTTCTGTAGAAAAATCAAATACTGTGTTAAATCGTTTCAAAACTTGATTACCCAGTACCCCGTCGCTTCCGTCTTGCGAATTACTCCCTTCAAATCTAAAGAATGTGGGCAGATGATCAAACGTGGTGTCACCAAAAAAGAATTGAGGTAGCAAACCCACATGGTTAGTCGAATCCCCTTGAATTCCGGTACTTGTAGCTACAAAGGTTTTATAGGGCAACGCAAAACGGTCGTTTTGGGCAAATAAGCTCAATGTACCTGTCGAGCCAGTATCCAGCATTAGTTTTACCGTTATCAGTTTTCTTCTATCGCGAAGTGTCGTGGTGAAGTAGGGCGTATTGCTCTCTACAAGCATTGAGACTTCATGCCACTGCTCGGTGCGATAAAGCGCCCTGCTATTCTCGTCGGGTTTGGTAATTATCAATTTCTTAGTCTCGTGGTTTATCTCTACAAGACAACAATTAAAAAAGTCAGCGCCAAGTACACCGTCGAAATAAGTTTCATCTATACTGCGAAACGGCATTGCGGATGTTGGTGCGTAAATTACCGATAGATCAGAGATAGAAAACCCACCTAATTGAATATGGGCGTCGTGCACGATGTAAGCCGTCGGCGCCATACTGCTTCCAGCTCCCCCTATCGTGATTGGCTTATTCGTAGGTAACTTTAGTGCATTGGTTTTATCGGTTTCGGCAATGACTGTGGCAGCTGCGCCCGAGTCTAGTACAAAAGTCAGGGGCGTGGTTTTGTTAACTATCACATTCACCAAAATGTGGTTATTGAGCATAGTAAAAGGCACCACGGTTCGAGTGATGGCGTCATCTACGAGTTTTTTGTCTGCACTTTGCCACGCAATTTTCGCATTCTCATTTTTCCACTGGAAGGTTGCCATGTCCCAAATGCGACATCCTGGCAGACCAATGAGCAGAGTCGTAATCAGTATCCAACGCAGATCACTGCGTTTACAGCGAAAATGTAGCGCTTCATTCGTGTGATTCATCATAATAATAACCTCGACGTTTTTATTAAGTGTAAAAGAAAGTAATTATTGTTTTGCAATAATTTTTATGTGTTTTGTAATAAAATATTTCTGTCTGGCGAGGTTTTTTGTTATGTTGATTGCGGTGCCGTACACTGATCGAAAAAAGGACAAGAAGAGCGCGCAATGCAATCTATAGAAAATCTAAAAAGGGTTAGTCACTATACGCGAATGATGCTGTTTGCTGTTGTAGGTATTGTTCTCACTATTGCCATCTATGGCTTTGTGTCACAAGGGCAGTGGTGGGTGACCTTTGGAGGCAATCAGTTTGATGCCTTGTGGCATCAATACAAAGAGTCTCAGTTCTTACTAGCAACCGTTTTCTCTCCTTTAGTTGGATGCTGGTTGCTTGGATTCTATTTTCTTCAGCGTCTTTTACTTGCGTTGAGCCGAGGGCTTTTTTATGCAAAAAAGACACTTATTTACTTAAGATACGTAACTTGGATTACGGTTTTTTATGTTTGTTATAATATGGCACTGATGCCCTTGGCGACTTACCTAGTAGTGCCGAATAGGTCAATAGATATAAGTCTTAACCCCATGACTTTAATTATAGTGCTGTGCTTACCTGTGCTAGTTCACTTATTTAGCGCTGCCGCAGAATTAGATAAAGAAAGCAAAGAGATTGTGTGATGCCTGTTCTTGTTAACCTTGACGTTATGATGGCGAAGCGCAAAATTCGCTCTAAAGATCTGGCACAGAAAATTGGAATAACTGAGGCAAACTTGTCGTTATTGAAAAGCGGCAAAGTTAAAGGCGTTCGGTTCACAACATTAGAAGCAATTTGTCACCATTTACAGTGCCAACCTGGCGACATATTGGTGTATGAAGATGGCTAAGGGAAATTGAAAGGGCACGCAAATGCCCTTTTTGGCTTTTTATGCGTTAATTTACACCTAACTCCTTAAGTTTACGGGTTAGCGTGTTCCGTCCCCATCCCAGTCTTTTGGCTGCATCTTGTTTATGTCCGTGGGTGTGGTGGAGTGCACGCTCCAACATGACCCGCTCAAAGGTCAGCATGGCATCGTTTAGAATATTGTGATGCCCTTCACGCAATTGCTTGTCTGTCCATGCGGCGAGCAAATCAGGCCATTCGCCGGCTTCTGCACTGGGTTTTTCAATGGCACTGTCGCTGTGTATTTCTGGTGGTAAATCACTCGGTAATACTTCCTGGCCGCTTGCCATGACAGTTAGCCAACGACAGACGTTTTCAAGTTGTCTGACATTTCCTGGCCATGGCAACTGAGACATTAAGCGTTCAGCATCTTTTGAGATACTCTTTGCTTCTACATCTAACTCTTTTGCAGCCCTTCTCAAGAAATGCCGCGTGAGTAATGGGATGTCCTCTCGTCGCTCGGCCAGCGAAGGCAGGTGAACGCGTATGACGTTTAATCGATGAAACAAGTCTTCGCGGAACTTACCCTGTGCCACCCGTTGTTCTAAGTTTTGGTGGGTAGCCGCAATAATTCTCACATCTACACTGACAGATTGATGACCGCCTACGCGATAAAACTGACCGTCGGCCAACACCCGAAGCAGGCGCGTCTGTACGTCTAATGGCATATCGCCTATTTCATCGAGAAACAGTGTGCCACCATCGGCTTGCTCAAACCGGCCCTGTCGTGCTGCCTGTGCGCCAGTAAATGCACCTTTCTCGTGGCCAAACAACTCTGACTCGACCAAATCAGCGGGAATTGCTGCCATGTTTAGGGCGATAAAGGGCTTGGCTGCGCGAGGACTGTGTCGATGAAGCGCATGGGCGACCAACTCTTTACCAGTCCCTGATTGACCATTAATAAGTACGCTGATTGAAGAACGAGACAACCTGCCTATCGCGCGAAACACTTCTTGCATAGCTGGCGCTTCGCCGATAATTTCTGTCACGGTATCGTCTTGTTGTACTTTCGAAGAAGTGGATTGTTCCCTAGCATGAGCTATAGCCCGCTGGGTTAGCGTTACGGCCTCGTCAACGTCAAACGGTTTAGGCAGATATTCAAAGGCGCCCTTTTGGTATGCATTAACTGCACTGTCTAAGTCGCTGTGTGCAGTCATTATGATAACCGGTAACATAGGGTGAGCATTATGCACTTCATTTAAGAGTGCCATGCCATCCATTTGCGGCATTCTTATATCGGAAATAATCACTTCCGGCGCTTGGCCGCTTTGCAGTTGAAGCAATAAATCTTCAGGATTTTCGAAACTTAGACAGCTAATGTCAGCTGCCTGAAGGGCTTTTTGCAGTACCCAGCGGATGGAACTGTCATCATCGACGATCCACACAGACTCATTTGTCATCGTCTGTCTCCTTGCGATCTATTGGAATGTAAATTACGAATTCGGTGTGTCCCGGGTAGCTATCGACATCGATTTTGCCCCCATGATGGTTAATTAATGTTTGTGAAATGGATAACCCTAGCCCTGAACCATTTTGTTTGCTGGTTACCATGGGGTAAAACAGTGTGTCTTTCAGTTCTGCTGGAATACCGGGACCATTATCGATGATTTTGATTTTGGCCACGAGTGCATGACGCTTGGTTTGAATTGTCATCTGCCGCTCAATTCGCGTCACCAGTCTGATTTGTGGGTGCGGCGTCTTACTCTCGTTTAACGCTTGCACACTATTTCTCACTATATTCAAAACAGCTTGTTGGATCATATCCGGATCGATAAGTAGTTGGGGAATACTTGGGTCATAGTCACGCACAATGGTAATGGGGTTATCAGAGTCCACCCGCATAAGACTTCTTACTTTTTCGAGGGCTTGGTGAACATTACTCCACTCAAAGCGCGGTAAAGAGTTCGGTCCCAGTAATCGATCGACCAAATTTCTCAAGCGATCTGATTGCTCAATAATCATTTGAGTAAATTCTTTGTGTTCTTCGCTCAACTCTTTTTCTAATAGTTGAGCAGCGCCGCGTATGCCCCCCAACGGGTTTTTAATTTCGTGAGCTAAACCCCGAACTAATTCACGGGCAGCATAATGCTGCGCATTTTGTAAATTCTCTCGGGAAATGCGTTTTTGCTGATCAATTTTTTTTACTTCAAACAGAAGCCGTGGACCATCTTCAAGATGAAGATTAGTGACGGTTAAATCGGCAGAAACATAGCGGTTATCGCGAAAGGCAAGTTTGATTTCATTCTCGGTAAAGTCTTCGCCTTTTCTGATCGCTGCTTTTAGCCGTGTGACTTCTATAGTGCCGGGCAAAAAGAAATCTTGGAGAGGGTGTCCAATGAGTTGCTTTAAGCCAGTTTCAAACAGTGCTTCACCTGCATGGTTGGCATAAACGATAACCAGTTTATTATTTACCATTACCAGCGCGGTATTAAGACTGTTGAGCAGTTGTTGTGTCTCTAACTCGGTAGAATGCATCCGAGCCTGTCTCCTTTGCACCATAATTGTGCATTGTAGCGTGCAATTCTCGTTTGTGCGATGTCAGTTTCATCACAGTACTTCATTTTGAACCGCTGTGGTGCGCTATAAGCCCACACTTTGCACGCTATTAGTTATTGATTAACACCGATGCCTGATGAAGGTAAAGGGTTTGTAGTGGAGACGATGCAAGAGTCTTGCCCGTATTATTGGTAATTTCAACTTTAAAATTATGTGCGCCGCGATGAATACCTTTTAGCTGAAAGACGCCAGAATTATTTTGTGAAATTGGTGTTCCATCAAATACCAATCGATAGGTCGGCGCCTTGTCGGGAGCGGGCTGATAAGCCGATATGGTCAACTCGCCACTATTATTGCGAATTGTCGCTTCGGGAGCTGGGCTGGCTATGGCAACCTGATATTTGGGCGAAGGGGTTGCAGGAGATAGTGTTATTTTGGGTGGGGGAGGCGCACTCACCACATTCTGTGTTTTACCGTCAAACGCAACGGCCTTAGCTTGTTCCACTGCTTTATCGGTATACGTCACTGTACCATCCACGCCAATAATTTTATAAATGGTTTTGTCTTTACTGGCCTGCTTTCTCATTGGAGGTGATGAGGGCAAAGTCTCAGCAAAGGGTGTTTCATCTTGTGTGGAATGCTCGTTAAGTGTTAATGCGGATTGATCTTGGGGTAGGGCATGGACAACATATCCCGCGTGAAACAAAACGAAGACAGCGACTAACATTAACAATGGGCGGTGATAAATGGCTTTGATCACACTAATACACCTTGATTAGGATCATTACTTAATACTAGTTAAACCACGGACATAAAAAAAGCCCGCTAAGCGGGCTTTAGTATGAAGTATTATACACAGATAAGCTTATACGCTGTAGTACATGTCGAACTCAACTGGGTGAGTTGTCATGTTAAGCTTAGTTACTTCTTCAGACTTAAGATCGATATAAGCATCAATCATGTCGTCAGTCATAACACCGCCGGCTTTAAGGAAGTCACGGTCGTTATCTAGTGCTTCTAACGCCATCTCTAGTGAGCTAGCAACCGTTGGGATTTCTGCAGCTTCTTCTGCTGGTAGGTCGTACAAGTCTTTGTCCATCGCATCGCCAGGATGGATCTTGTTCTTAATACCGTCAATACCGGCCATAAGCATGGCTGTAAATGCCAAGTATGGGTTAGCCGTTGGGTCAGGGAAACGTACTTCGATACGACGTGCTTTATCGCTCGTTACGTGCGGGATACGGATAGACGCAGAACGGTTGCGTGCAGAGTATGCAAGCATTACCGGTGCTTCGAATCCTGGCACAAGACGCTTATATGAGTTAGTAGAAGCGTTAGCAAATGCGTTAATCGCACGGGCGTGCTTAATAATACCGCCAATGTAGTATAGTGCTTCTTCAGAAAGACCCGCGTATTTGTCACCTGCGAAGATGTTCACGCCATCTTTAGAAATAGATTGGTGACAGTGCATACCAGAACCATTGTCGCCAACAAGCGGCTTAGGCATAAAGGTAGCAGTTTGACCGTATGCATGGGCTACATTGTGAATAACGTACTTGTAAATTTGAATTTCGTCGGCTTTTTTCACAAGCGTATTGAATTGGCATGCAATTTCGTTTTGACCTGCTGTTGCCACTTCATGGTGGTGCGCTTCAATAACTAAGCCCATCTCTTCCATAACAAGGCACATTGCTGCGCGAATGTCATGTGCAGAATCAACTGGAGGAACTGGGAAGTAACCGCCTTTAACGCCCGGACGGTGAGCCATGTTGCCGCCTTCAAATTCTTCACCTGAATTCCACTTGGCTTCTGAAGAGTCAATCTTGTAGAAAGAACCAGCCATATCAGTATGGAATTTAACGTCATCAAATAAGAAAAACTCTGGCTCAGGACCGAAGAACACTGTGTCTCCGATACCTGTAGACTTAAGGAACTCTTCAGCACGGCGGGCAACAGAACGCGGGTCACGCTCGTAGCCTTCCATTGTTGAAGGTTCAACGATGTCACAGCGAATGTTTACTTGGGTTTCTTCGGCAAAAGGGTCTACAACACAGGTGCTTGCGTCTGGAAGAAGAACCATGTCTGATTCGTTGATACCTTTCCAACCAGCAATTGAAGAGCCGTCGAACATTTTTCCTTCTTCGAAGAATTCTTCATCGACTAGGCCCGCAGGGATAGATACGTGTTGTTCTTTACCTTTTGTGTCGGTAAAACGTAAATCTACAAACTTCGCTTCACTTTCTTTAATCAGCTCTAATGCCTTTTCTACTGACATCGTGTCCTCCAGGTTTAATGTAAAAATGCGGAATGATCATCTTCATCCCAACAGTGGAAAAAGTGAAAGCGATTATCATGCCATCTATATGCCTAGCGAATTTGGTGGCGTACAAAGGCAGAGATCACTTCCCATTACATTTTTGTGCACCAATGCAGTGCATTGTTGCACTGTTATGGTGTTTTTGGTGTCGATTTACGCCTTCTAGCCTAGATTACTTTCTAGACAGATGCCACTTTATAAGATCAATTCGGTGCAAAGGTCACACTGGGTGACTTGATATCAAGAGGAATTAAAATAAAACGCAATTCCATCAAAAAAAGGTGCGCAAACGTCGAGGTTTTTCTGTACAATCCGCGCAAATTTTTCTATCTGCATTTTTTTGCAACAAATCTAATGCATACTCATTCGATTCGTTTTGAGTCGGCATCGATTTACACAGGCTCTATATAAGCATGAATACCACTGATATTAGTAAATTGCGTAACATCGCAATCATTGCCCACGTTGACCACGGTAAAACCACCCTGGTAGACAAACTGTTACAGCAGTCTGGCACCCTTGAATCTCGAGGTGAGCAAGAAGAGCGCGTAATGGACTCGAACGACATCGAGAAAGAACGTGGCATCACCATCCTAGCTAAGAACACGGCGATTAACTGGAACGACTACCGTATTAACATTGTAGATACTCCAGGACACGCTGACTTCGGTGGTGAAGTAGAGCGTGTAATGTCAATGGCTGACTCTGTTCTTCTACTTGTAGATGCGCAGGAAGGCCCAATGCCACAAACGCGTTTCGTTACGCAAAAGGCATTTGCTCAAGGTCTTAAGCCAATTGTTGTTATCAACAAAATTGACAAGCCTGGCGCGCGTCCTGATTGGGTTATGGATCAAGTTTTCGATCTCTTCGACAACCTAGGTGCAACTGACGAACAGCTTGACTTCCAAGTGGTTTACGCGTCTGCACTTAACGGTTGGGCATCATTAGATGCAGATACTAAAGAAGACGATATGACGGCGTTGTTCCAAACTATCGTTGACCAAGTATCAGCTCCTGATGCCGATATCGACGGCGCATTCCAAATGCAGATCTCTCAGCTAGATTACAACTCATATGTAGGTGTAATCGGTGTAGGTCGTGTTAAGCGTGGTTCTGTGAAGCCTAACCAACAAGTAACTGTGGTTACTGCTGATGGTAAAAAGCGCAACGGTAAAGTAGGTTTGGTTTACGGTTACCTTGGACTTGCGCGTCACGAAGTTGAATCAGCTCACGCGGGTGACATCATTGCAATCACAGGTCTTGGTGAACTTAAGATCTCTGACACAATCTGTGACGTGAATACAGTAGAAGCACTTCCTCCATTAACGGTTGATGAACCAACCGTAACCATGACGTTCCAGGTAAATACGTCACCGTTTGCGGGTAAAGAAGGTAAATACGTCACTTCACGTAACATTCTAGAGCGTCTTAAAGACGAATTGGTACACAACGTTGCACTTCGTGTAGAAGAAACACAAGATCCGGACAAATTCCGCGTATCTGGCCGTGGTGAACTTCACCTAGGTATTCTTATCGAGAACATGCGTCGTGAAGGTTACGAGCTTGCAGTATCACGTCCAGAAGTAATTCTGAAAGAAGTAGACGGTGCAACACAAGAACCTTACGAAACGTTAACCATTGACTGTGAAGAACAGCACCAAGGTTCTATTATGGAGCAGCTTGGTCTGCGTAAAGCTGAAATGACGGATATGTCTCCAGACGGTAAAGGTCGTGTACGTATCGACTTTGTCATTCCAAGCCGTGGTCTAATTGGTTTCCAAACTGAATTTATGACGATGACGTCTGGTTCTGGTTTGCTATACCACACGTTCGATCACTACGGTCCGTACAAAGGTGGTATCATTGGTAAGCGTAAGAACGGTGTACTTATCGCTAACGCAAACGGTAAAGCATTGACTAACGCGTTGTTTAACCTTCAAGAACGTGGTCGCCTATTTATCGGTCACGGTGTAGAAGTGTACGAAGGTATGGTTATTGGTATTCACAGCCGTGACAACGACCTGACTGTAAACGCTCTTAAAGGCAAGCAGCTTACTAACGTTCGTGCATCGGGTACTGACGAAGCGCAAACACTGGTTCCACCAATCAGAATGTCACTTGAGCAAGCGCTTGAGTTCATCGATGATGACGAGCTAGTAGAAGTAACACCAGAGTCAATCCGTATTCGTAAGAAACTGCTTACTGAAAACGAACGTAAGCGTGCGTCACGCGCACCTAAGTCTTGATAGACCGTATTAAATTAAATCTTAAAATGCCCGCTGAATGCGGGCATTTTTTTTAACTTTTTCGACCAAAGGTTAGTGGTTAAATTTTTCTTAAGCCCCTATTCTTGAAATAGTGTTAAAAAAGGCTTACTCATGTCACTTTTACTGTGTGTGCTTAAGCGACAATCAAGAAGAAGTTGAGGGGAAGTGTTGTGTTTTCTGTAGCTGTTGTTGAAGATGATGCCATCACCTTAGATCTCATCACCGAAGCATTAGAGACACATCTCGATGCGACGGTATATACTTTTACTCGTAGTAAGTTTGCGAGAGACTATCTACTTCAACAAACCTCTGAAACCTTAAGCTTAATTATAAGCGACCAGGTGATGCCAGACTACGATGGCTTGAGTTTGCTAAAGACCTGTCACTCAAACGGCTTGGACGTTCCTTTTTTGCTGATTACGGCGGATCCCAATAAAGAAGTGGTAATGGAGGCAAGAAAGCTTGGTGTTGCAGGCTTTTTAGCTAAGCCGTTGAGCATGCAAGAACTGGTTCAAAAATCAAAAGCAGCGGTGCACAACAAAAATGGTGCCGCTGGATAAACGCTGCTCAGATCTAAAAAATCGCATTTGTGCAGCCAAATAGTCACGTGAATGCGCAGAAATCTCCATTACCCCCTAGTTTCTCGTGCACTAAGCTTCTAAACTGGTGCCATAATTGAGCAGTAATGGAATGTAATGTGAGCGCTTTATTCGATTCGACACCTTCTAGAAAAGATACGTTTTCCTTCAAGTGGCAAAAGTACAAAGGTACTGACATCATACCTGCTTGGGTGGCAGATACGGAATTTCGCTGTGCTCAACCTATTTTGGATGCTATTAAGGGGCAGGCAGAGCACGGCAATCTGGGATATATCTTGCCTGCACACCATCAGGGAGCAATCAATGCAGTAGTACGGTGGCTGAACGATAAACACAATTGGCACATTGAGCCGGAGTGGTTGGTGTGGACACCGGGCGTAGTGCCTGCATTTAATGTCGCGTGTAAAGCCTATTGTCAACCGGGTGATAAAGTACTCATTCAAACCCCAAACTATCCACCACTGCTTGCGGCACCCAAATTAAATGGTTTGGAAAGAGTCGATATCGGCACTGTCATAGAAACCGACCCGACTACGAAAAAATCGCGATATACACTGGATTTTGATGCGCTTGAGCAAGAAGCTGCCGATCCCAGATGCAAACTGTTTATCCTGTGTAATCCAATGAACCCGGTAGGTTCTGTGCTCAGTGAAAAGGAGCTGGATCGCATAGCTGATATATGTCAAAAACATCAGGTAATTCTCTGCTCTGACGAGATTCACTGTGACCTTATCTTGGATGAAGGCAAAACCCATATTCCCGCAGGACGCCAACAAAATTTAGCAGAAAACAGCATAACCCTGATGGCAGCCAGTAAGACGTTTAATATTGCTGGCTTGGGGACTTCTTTTGCAATCATTCCTAATCGCCAGTTGCGTCAGGCGTTTACAAGTGCCGCAGCAGGCATAGTGCCTTGGGTGACAGTTGTGGGGTTGGCCGCCACTCAAGCAGCATTTACTCAGTGTGATGACTGGCATCAAGCAGAGCTTGAATACTTAAGAGTAAATCGTGATTGCGTATACCAGTCAATTAATGCGATTGACGGGTTAAGCATGTTAAAACCAGATGCGACGTTCTTAGCCTGGGTAGATGCCAGTGGTCTGGGTGTGGACAATGTGCAGGCATGGGCAGAACAGAAAGGGGTGGGGCCCTCACCGGGCGCCGATTTCCACAAAGCGGATCATTTTAGGATTAACTTTGGATGTAGCCGAACTATGTTGGACGAGATATTAACCAGACTTGCGCGGTGATGGAAACAGGCCCTGTTTATGGGCCTTGTTTAATGCAACGGTGTTTAACTGAACATATTAACTAGTTTGTAAAGCCCTAAGCCAATTACCGTGCCCACCACAATGACACCGGCGGTATTACTTTTCCAGTTGTTTTTAAAGTTACCCAAGGCGGCACTTTTATTCATTACTACCAATAAGAAAATAGCAATAATTGGTAACAGCAACGCATTGGTGGCTTGGGCAAATATAATGGCCGGTAAAGGTTTAAAACCCCATGCCGCGACACTGACTCCAATGAGAATAATTACCAACCATACCAGCTTAAACCCCGTGCTTTTCATATCATCACTCAGTCCCAGAGCGCCTGTTAGCGCGTAAGCGGCCGCCAGAGGTGCGGTAATTGCACTGGTTAAGCCTGCAGCAAACAAGCCCAAAGCAAAAAACCATTGCGCTTTATCTCCTAACACGGGCTTTAACTGCTCGCCCATATTGCTAGCATCCAAAGTGGCAGCCTGATTGAAAAATGCCATCATGGCTGTCGCCATAATGACAAGTGTAATCAAGCCTCCCATACTTATGGCTCTTGCGGATTGACGTCGACATGCTACTACGGCCTGTTGCTTATCGTGCTGATAGGATGATTTAGCCACAAGGCTCGCGTGCAAAAATAAGTTGTAGGGAACAATCGTCGTACCAATGAGTGCAAGCACAGTAGTGATGGCGTCGGTATCAAGACGTGGGGTAAGCAGTTGAGCGAACATGAGAGGGATATCGGGTTTGGCGACCAAAAGTGTTACAAAAAACACCCCTGCCATAGTGAAAACCAGATAGACCAATACCGTTTCTATCCATTTGTAGCTGCCTGTCCATAACAATGCGACCGCCAATACACCCAATAAAAACGCCCAAGGGCCAATGCCGAGCTGAACAAAGGCGTTGAGACCAATAGCGGCTCCTGTTAAATTTCCCGACTCGTAGGCCGCATTCCCTATACCTATAGCACTAACAATCAGTAGTATAAATAAGTTTTTTAACCAGGGCTGGTGCGTCATACTTTTCATTGCCGTAGCAAGACCTTGGCCACTTGCCACCCCAAGTCGAGCGGCCATATCTTGCAAAACAATGGTAGCGAACACTGAAAAAAGCAGTGCCCATACTAGATGAAAGCCGAAGTTTGCGCCTGCTAAACTGGCTGTGGTTACTGTTCCCGGGCCGATAAAGGCTGCGGCGATAATATATCCTGATTTATCTTTTGCCATGACAATGACTCTTGGTTTAGTTTTGCTATCATGACAATAGGTCGGCGAGCACGCAACAGTCTCGCTAAACCAATCATTATCATATTGGTTTTAAGCACCAAAGATCAGCAGCCCCTAAACAGAACACAAATTAAAATAGGACGGTGGTAGTGAGTGAAGGTTTACCCATTGAAATCATTACTAACTTAGTAGAACAGGACACATTTAAAAGTGTGCTACCCAGCGCACCGCACGTGGATGGAATGATTTTCGCGGTAGCAGCCGCGCCTGAGATCCCTATGCCTGAGCAGTGGATGCCTTGGTTAATACAAGATAGTGGTAGTCGGTTGATCGATAGCGATGTGGATAGATTAGCGGATGAACTAATGAATGGTTTGCGCGTGCACCTATCCCTTATGCGAGAGGAGCGTTGCCCTCTACCACAAGCCATTTTGTCTTTGTCAAATACCGAAAATGGCCATCGACCGTCACGTGAGTTAGTCGATTGGCTTACTGGTTTACTACAAGTGCATAAACAACTCGAGCCAGTGTGGCAAAACGCATGGAAGTATCTGGACAGGATCAGCGATAGTTCGCAAAGTAAAACTGGGGAAGAGCTTCCTGAGATACGTCTGTCTCGGTGTTTAAAGTTGTTTACTACCTTGGCAAATGTAGATTTGGCTTTGAAATATAGAAACGACCAGCAGAAAGAGCAGCTGGATAACAGCATACCGTTATTAGTTCGTCAGGTGCCATTAATGCTTGATGAATACACACGCTTAGCTGGAGAGCTGGCTGGAGCATTGCCTAACCAATTTGAGACCTTTGTTAAATCCCCCTGAATGATTTGCTGCGAAAGCTAACCTTATCACCGTTTAATATGTCGCTTAAGTAACGTGTGCTTGAGCAAAGAGGTATAGCTATCGAGCTCCAATTTCGCTTTTTCATATTGCGCATTTAAGCTCATTGAACCTGGGTCTCGCATAAGAGCATTAAACGCCAAGTCTGTTTGCTTAATGAGGTGTTTTAAATGCTTGTTTGAGTCGTCCATGTTGTCGTGTTCCTTTAACACATCAGTAGTCCAGTGAAATGAGTCAACTGTATAACGGCACTGCGTTTAGTCGCGCTCACTAGCCAAGGCAGGTGCAACACTGGCTCCTTGAGTGTTGTCCATACCTGCCGTTTAAAACTTTTTGATAGCCAAAAAATGCTTCGACTACAAAGGTTTGACTACTGCTAGACAAACTATGGCGAGTATCAATAAAACAGGCGCTTCATTCAAAATGCGATAAAAACGGGGGGAATGTCGGTTTTCATCTCGTGCAAATTGTTTTAATAACTTAAACAGATAGAAGTGATAGCCATAAATCGCAAGCAATAGCAGTAGTTTAATATGTAGCCACCCTGACATTTTAAACCATGTTCCACCATAACTTACAATAAGCGCTACGCCGAAAACCAGAGTTAATAAGGCGAATGGCGTGACAAAGAACCAAAGTCTCCGTTCCATAATTTTAAATTCATCTCTAACTACTTGAGATTGCGCAGACGCGTGATACACAAATAATCTCGGTAAATAGAAGAGACCTGCCATCCAAGCCAGCATAAAAAAAATGTGAAGGGCTTTAAACCATAAGATGTACATATTAATAGTGAGCCTTTTGTAAGAAGCTTTGCAAAATATTCCACGTAACAACGCCAACTATATCGTTGAGTTCCTGATCGTATATATAAACCGCCCCTGAGCGCGTATTTTTTAAGTGCTCATAGACTTCATGGAGAGTTGACTGGGCGCTAATTCCCTCCATTTCGAAGTAGTTTAAGGCAGTGGCATCGTGTTCTAAACTGACATTGTACTGGACCAATTTATACTGCACATCTATTTCAAATTTTGATTTTTGAATCACTATTTTGGTGGGGTTCTTCTCAAGGTAATCACTTAACGCTTTGGTAGGAGCATCGTGAAAGAGTTTATATTCTGTATTCATCGCAGCCAATACGCCCGTCTTTTCCAGTGCTTCGCGTATGGAAGAAATGGCGTAGGGAAGGTTCTGATAGTCGAGCTGTCGAATAAAAATGGAACGGTTGCCGAAAAATTGGGTTGAGGTCACGTAGGCCGGAACAATCACCAGCATGGCAGGTAAGATGATTTGCGGGCTGTAAGAGAGTTCCATTACCGCGGAAAGTGCCGCAAGCGGCGCGTGTAATACAGCCGTTAACATACCGGCAATACCCAATAGGGCGAAACTACTGGTGAATTCAGGAACGTTAACAAAATACGCCAATGGAAGCAGCAAAACGGCTCCTGCTAACATACCGATAACCATGACGGGCCCAATAATGCCCCCGGGAATACCTAAGCCGATAGCAAACACTGCAAGTATTACTTTAAATACCAAGGTAGAAACTAATAAGAGGGCACCGGGTGAACTGTCAAACAAGTGTTCTACATCGATAAAATTGGCGCCAAGAGCTTCGGGGATCACCATGCCAATAGTGCCAGTAATAACGGCAGCCAAAATTAATCGCCATACCATTGAAACTGGCCTAAACCACGTCATTACACGCATTAATTGATTGTTAAAAAGTACTGCAAGCATACCAAGAAGAATGCCTAACAACACAAGGTAAAAGTACATCCACTGGCTAAACGCATTAAAAGACAGGAACGACAGTTCATTCACTTCGCCAAACACAATACGCGTTAGCACTGAGCCGCATGCAGCGGCAAGCATTATGGGTACGAATATGTGTATTTTGTATTCCCTAAGTACCACTTCCATCACAAAAATAACCGCGGCAAAAGGCGTATTAAACGATGCAGAAATGCCGGCTGCAATACCACATCCGGCAAGTATACGAATGCTGTTATAAGGAAGTCTGAGCCACTGACCCAGAAAACTACTGCCTGACGCCCCCAAATGTACTGAAGGGCCTTCACGACCTACCACAAATCCTCCAGCTAACGCTGACATACCTCCGAAAAACTGGTTGATTGTGGTTCTGAAAGGTATTTGGCCGTAATAATATTTGACTCGATGGATGACAAAAGGAATACCTAATCGATAGTGTTTGAACCCTGTAAGAAATGCGACCAAGAGGATGATGGTTATACTGACAAATGGCATGATAAGCCAAACCATCCAATCATACTTAAAGTATGATTGCAGCGTTGTAATACCCGTTTCCTGTAACCACTCTACACATAACCTGAATAGAATAATAATAGCGGCTGCGCAGCTACCACCCACAATGCCCAACAAGCACAACTGAATGGAAGTGCGGGGATGAGCTAATTCCTCTCTTAAAGCCTGTAAGTGCATGATGTGATACAGTAGATTTTATGTAATTGAAAGCTTACCACAACCACTTAAATTTCATAATGTTAAGTACGGGTAGGAATACAAGGTTTTTGTCTTTGCTAATACAGGTTATTTCAACGTAGAAAAGTACACCCAATAAAGGCAATAATGAGTTCATCGCTAAAATCGAAGTAATAATGACAATAGATCAATTAAAAGCAACATTGGGCAACTACAAATGGACCCTGCTGGTGGCATTGCTCCTATTAGTAATGATGGGATTTGGCTACAAACTCGCCCAAAATTTTGAATCTGATGCTCGCAAAAAAGTGGCTGCTCAATCAGACACCATCGATATTCTTTCGAAAGAAAATGATCAATTGATTACACAAGTTAATCAGTTAGAAGTTGCACTTGAGTTAGCCATGCTCGAAACTAAAAGTATGACTAAAACCGTTGTAGAACAGCGCAAGGAGCTGGATGCCCAACAGGAATTAATTACTTTCTATGAGCGGGTCATGGCACCGGAAAAGTCTGAAAAAAGTTTTCAGATCGAAGGCGTAGAAGTATTCCACCTTACAGGTAATGACTATCAGTTACGCCTGGTTTTATTGCAATCTCAACAAAATAAAGCCGTGATTAACGGGCGCTTGAATATTGCCGTTAGCGGTAAGCTTGGTAACGAGTTAACAACGCTTACTCACGGAGACCCAGATTTTATAACCGAACCTGTGAAGTATCGTTTTAGATTTTTCCAAGTGGTCAACACGACCTTTTCTCTGCCAGAAGGTATGCAACCAGAAGCCCTGTCATTTAGTACGGCCTATTTTCAATACAAAACCCGAAAGGGCAACTATGAACTTAATATAAATTGGGCTGAAGCACTGTCTACAACAGTAGAATAGGCTCTGTTGGCTATTCAAATAAATACCAATAACCATAGCCAACCAAAAATGCAGGGACAGCAGAATAAACCGTAGCAATAATAGCGGCTTTAGGTGAAAGTGCGATGGCCGGGAATAATGCATCACCATCGTTACTAATGGCGTTACCAAGTTGAGCGGAAAAGGGGATCCCTCCATTGAGGTACAGAGTGGTCACCAAAATTTGGGGCCCACACCCCGGTAAAAAGCCGATAACTATGGCAAGTACAATTAATCCGCTGCCCATTGATTCGAAGCTCGAGGTAAGGTCAAACTCAAACCAGATAGCTGAAAGCTCGAACAAAAGAAAAGCAAACACTACCCAGGCAAGAACGAATTGTGTGTCTAAGGCCGCTTTTGCTTTCCACGTTACAGGAGGAGGCGCTTTATCTTCTTTGGTCAATGAACTATAGCCGAAATCTGTGCCACTGAGAGACCACAGCACAATCGCTACAAAACCGAGCGTTGCTCCGGTAGCGTTGAACCAGGTCTGGCTGAGACCCAAATAGCGGTTAACAGGCACCTGAAATGCAAGCGCGATGGCTATTATTAAAGAGGGTATACTCACGACTAACCAGAAATGTTGTGAAATAGAAACCATACGCTTGGTTAAGGGAGCCCGGGGGGAGATAGGCTGACAATATAGGGAGTCTTTATTCCCATAACGTAGCGCGTGATGGCTGTGAATATAGTTGACAGTGATACCAGTGACGCTACCTACTACCACGCTTATGCCCATCACGGTTAACGCGTCCCAAGGAGCTTGAGCAAGAAGTAAAAATGCGGCATCACCCATGGTACTGGTAAGTACTGCCACCACTGCTCCGAAACTTGTCACTCCCTTAGTGTATTGAGTTACTACGATTATGGCGCCTCCACAGCCCGGTAATGCACCAAGAATGGCGGAGAGGCCTACTTCATAGATGGGGTGTTTACGCATGAAGCTAGCGATGACATGGCTAGGAATTCGCAGCGTAGCGACATAGTAAAGTGCAAGTGAGGCATAAACAAAAGCTGCAACTTGAAAATAGGCATCTGCAAGTACGGTGACTACGGTCGCTCTGGTACTCTCAACACAAAGTAATGCAATTAATAAAAGAGGATAAAGCCACCTAGTACTAGTAAGGCGGTGTGAAAACGATGATAAATAAGCAGTGGAAATTAACTTGTGTTTCGCACTTTTGGGAACAGAGTTCTTATTTAATCTTGGGTTAGATGACGTCGCTGTAGTGTCCACAATCTTCCCTTATGTTCTTCTATCTATTACAGCATCGCTATCAGGTGAACAAAGTGTCAGCACTTTACAACTGACACTTATGCTTTTTTTTCACGAACTAGTCAGACAAGGTGACCGTTCCTTTCATGATCCCTATGTGGCCGGGAAACGAGCAGAAAAATATGTATTCCTCGCTCTTATCTAACCCCTTTACGGAAAACGTTGTAGATGCTTGCTCACCTCCACCGATAATTTGGGTGGCACCAATAATTCGTCTGTCATTAGGTTTCAGATAATTATTGTCTAAGCCTGCACCCATGCCATCTGATGCCACTGCTTGACTGTTTGCTTTGGTCGTCATCACCCAGTTATGCCCCATAGCTTGCTTAGGCAATTGCCCTGTGTGTTCTAAGGTAACGGTAAATTCACTGCAACTTGCGGGAATGATGATATTAGAGGTGTCAAATTGCATTGCATCATTGCTCTTGACGGTTATAGCGCAATCATCCGCAAGCACATTGTTAGCAAACATAAGTACTGCTGCACCACAAAGTAGCTTTTTTAACATGGATCTTATCCTCGTGTTTTTATTTGTCTAAGACACACTAAGGTGACTGAATTGTGTTGTTGAAATACTCACAATTGCTACGGAGTAGAATAACATTGGATTATTGTAAATGCTAACAATTATCATTACTATTTGTTGTAAAGGAATAAGATAGTCTGTATAAACTATGTAGGTATGTAATACAGGGAAGGTCAACACGCCCTAAAGAGTAAGAGATGACTAGCATACGAAATGTGAGTAACGAAGTTCGCTTTGGCAATGACAATGGTAATGTAAATCCCACACTGGTGAGTGATTACCTCAGGGGAGTGAACTGTACCGCTTCGTTGCTTCAGCAAGACAAAGATAAGTTTTCTGTTTACTTTCATGCACTCGAAATCATGGTCAGTAGTATTTGGGATCAAGATGTGGATGTATTGTGGCGCCAGTGTCTTTTTGACAACCTATACATCCCTTTATTGGCTGCGGAACGGCATGCAACAAATCAAAATGATCGAATTGCGCTGGCCAAGCTAAAAATAAACATGCATACACAGACGTTGGCACTGTAGTCGATCTATTCTTAACTAAAGTTATCGTTTTAAGGGCTAAAATTATGACGCAAACACGCATCGAAAAAGACAGCATGGGGGAATTGCAGGTTCCTAAAAACGCCTTATACGGCGCACAAACACAACGTGCAATTCAAAACTTTCCGATGAGTGGTCAGCGTATGCCAGAGTCTTTTATTCGCGCTTTGATCACAGTGAAAAAATCAGCAGCAATGGCAAACATGAAGTTGAAAACGGTGGATGAGGAGCGTGCTCAGGCCATTGTGAATGCATGTGATTCACTACTTTCACTGGATGACGTGATGCAACACTTTCCCGTGGATATATTCCAAACTGGGTCTGGTACAAGTACGAATATGAATGCCAACGAGGTGATTGCCAAGTTAGCTTCTCAAGAGTCTACTCAGTCTGTTCACCCCAATGATCACGTTAATTACGGGCAAAGTTCTAATGATGTTATCCCCACCACCATTCATGTGAGCGCTGCCATTGCACTGAATACGCATCTCATTCCTGCGGTTGATCGTCTTATAGGAATCATCGAAGAAAAGGCTGATGCGGTTTCTGTGTACTGTAAGACTGGACGTACTCATTTGATGGATGCAATGCCCGTCAAAATGGATCAATCACTCAATGCATGGGCGGCTCAGTTAACTCAACAGCGTCAAACGCTCACTGGGCTTCAATCGGCCATTACACAGTTAGCTCAAGGGGGAACCGCGGTAGGGACAGGTATTAATGCCCACCCTGAATTTGCTTCCGCATTTGCTGAAGCGTTAACGGTGCTTACCGATATTCCGTTTACACCTGCAGACAACTTTTTCGCACTAATTAGTTCTCAAGATACCGCCGTGACCCTCTCAGGAGCAATTAAAAGCCTTGCCGTAACTATGATGAAAATTGCCAATGATTTGCGCTGGATGAATTCGGGTCCTCTAGCTGGCTTGGGCGAGATCACGCTACCTGCGTTACAACCTGGCTCTTCCATCATGCCCGGAAAAGTTAACCCAGTCATACCAGAAGCTGTGACCATGGCATGTGCACAGGTCATAGGAAATGACACCGCCATTACCATTGGCGGTCAGTCAGGCAACTTCGAACTTAATGTAATGTTGCCTATGATTGCGACAAACTTGCTGTCCAGCCTGAATTTAATGGCAAACAGTGCCACATTATTGGGTGAGCAAGCGATTAAAGGTTTTACCGTAAACCAGCAGAATCTGGAAGCGGCACTTTATCGGAATCCAGTGCTCGTCACGGCATTAAATACTGTCATTGGTTATGCAAAAGCAGCGGAAATTGCGAAAAAGGCCTATCAGGAAAACAAACCCGTATTGGATGTGGCCGAAGCCATGACCGATATTCCACGGGAGGAATTGGCTGCGTTACTCGACCCCAAAAAACTCACCTCGAATTAAAATGTGGCAATAGGGCGCATTTTCGCCATGCAAAGTGGGTTAAAACAATGTCCGTGTATGGCGCGTTATCATTCGCAAGATGAGAATTAATCCTTTAGTTCTCATCCGCTTGGTGAAAAAAGCAGCGATTGCTAGTGTGTGAGGACTTTTCATCTTCTTTCTGCGCCCTTTATAGTTGCTGTACAGAAGAATTTTGATACAGTGACGTCATAATATAGCTATAGACAACAGCGCTAATAGGTTTCACTTAAAACAATCCCTCGGTGAAGCCTTTTTGGGAAGAAACAATGACAGAATCTTGCTTTCGCATGAAGGGCACTACACTGACGAGTATTGTGCTTGAGGTAGTAGCGTTTGACCCGGATGAGTTTGAGTCACAACTAACGCAAAAAATAGCGAGTGCACCACAGTTTTTCACTCGTTCTTCGCTAATTTTACATTTAGTTAAACCACTGAGTGCCACGGAGTTTGAGATACTTGTGGCATTGTGTCGTCGCTTACAACTTCAACCTATGGCAGTAAAAGGTGAGGTAGGCGAGCTTAAGACGGTTATTAATGATTTGGGGCTTGCTGATGTTAGTCAAAGTAAGTTTTCCGATAGCTCCCTTAAAACACACAGGAACCAAGAAAGTGACAGTGGAACTAGCCCTGCAGAAGATGCCCAAACAAAGACAGAAGACAAAGTGGTTGTGCAGCCTGTAGCGACCCCTGCAATAAAACCAGCCAAAGTGATAACCCGACCAGTGCGCTCAGGTCAGCAAGTCTATGCAGAAGGCAGTGATTTAGTCGTGACCGCGTCGGTAAGTGAAGGTGCAGAGCTTTTGGCTGATGGCAATATTCATGTTTATGGCACTTTGCGAGGACGCGCTCTTGCAGGCGTGAAAGGCAATGCAGGGGCGCGGGTGTTTTGCCAGTCTCTTGATGCTGAACTCGTTTCAATTGCAGGGCAATTTATCATGCATGAGTCGGTAAAAGGCGCGTGTTGGAAAAAACCAGCCCAAATATATTTAGAAGAAGAAGCTTTACGTATAGAGCCTTTGGCTTGACACTCTGTACGCACAAATAGGAAAGAATAGATGGCAAAGATTATCGTAGTAACCTCGGGAAAAGGTGGTGTGGGGAAAACCACATCGAGTGCAGCAATCAGTACGGGGCTAGCGTTAGCCGGTCATAAAACCGTGGTAATCGATTTTGATGTGGGCTTGCGCAATCTCGACCTTATTATGGGTTGTGAACGACGTGTGGTGTACGACTTCGTCAACGTCATTAACAAGGAAGCTTCGCTTAAGCAAGCGCTAATTAAAGACAAACGAACTGACAATCTGTTTATATTACCCGCTTCGCAAACCCGTGATAAAGATGCACTGACGGTTGAAGGTGTACAAGCGGTATTAGATGAACTTAAAAAAGACTTTGAATTTATCATTTGCGATTCCCCAGCAGGGATTGAGCAGGGTGCACAAATGGCACTTTATTTCGCCGATGAAGCTATTGTAGTAACAAATCCTGAAGTGTCATCAGTAAGAGATTCAGATCGCATTTTGGGTATTCTGCAAAGTAAATCAATGCGTGCTGAACAAGGCCATTCTGTGAAAGAACACCTTCTGTTGACCCGCTACAATCCTTCGCGAGTGGAAAGTGCAGAAATGCTAAGCGTGGCGGATGTAGAAGAAATCCTTGCGATCCCCTTATTAGGTGTTATCCCTGAATCTGAAGCGGTGCTAAAAGCGTCGAACCAAGGGCAACCTGTTATCCTTGATGAAGAAGCTAATGCCGGCCAGGCTTATGCTGATGCAGTCAAACGTTTACTGGGTGAAAAAGTGGAACACCGCTTTTTAGAAGCAGAGAAAAAAGGGTTCTTTAAGCGCCTGCTAGGAGGGAAGTAATGGGCATTTTTGACTTACTTAAAAAGAAGCAAAAGCCAAGTACCGCCGCGGTAGCTAAAGAGCGACTGCAAATAATTGTTGCTCATGAGCGTAAGAAGCGCACTGAGCCCGACTATTTACCTATGATGCAACAGGAAATTATTCAGGTTATTCGCAAGTATGTGCCTATTGCTGATGATCAGGTTTCAGTTCAGCTAGATAACAACGACGATTGTAGTGTTTTAGAGCTCAACGTAACGCTGCCAGATAGACAATAATATCAATACATTAAATATCTATTTTAGGGGGGCACAATGAAATGTGTCCTACCTCTATAAAATAATTAATATGGTGATGTTATCTATATACCTATGGGGAATGTACATTTATTCATTCTAATCTAGAATTTAAATAGGGCTTCTTTTGTACATTAATTGGGTACAGGTGCTTGTTTAAAATATAGAAGGAAGCATAAATGAAGCAGAACTTATCTGAAGAGATTGAAAATCTTAAGCGTCGACTTATCAGAGAGAAGAAAGCGCGCAAATCTGCAGAGAAGATGTTAGATGAGTATGCTCAAAAAACCTTTCTAGCCAACGAGGAATTACGCACAGCTGTTGCACAGGTAGAGCTAAAGCAACGTGAAATAGAGTTTTTCGTTAAATCCACTGAAGAATCTACCAGTGCCGAAAGTCATTTGACGCTGGTTGAAACGCTGTTAGAGCTGTGTGCAACCTTTACACATGCTAAATTCGCTGCCAGTTTTTATACAAAGAACGGTGTAATTTGCGAACCTCCAAGTGTTATTTGTAACCACTGTGATGCGATTAAAGCAAATGATATTGCATCTTACTTACCCTTAGAAGCAGACTCATTACTCCCTTTTTGGTGCGTTCAAGAAATTGAACTTCCAGAAAAAAACGGGCTTTCTACCTGGCTTGTGTATTCCAATTTCCATTATATTGATGACATGGAAGGTTGGTTAACGATGTTAATCGAATCACCGTCTATTGATGAGGGAAAACTGTACCTGTTAGATGCACATATTGCTCAGCTACGGCATAGCCTACAAAAAATCAACCAAGACGCAAAAAGAAAAAATGAAACTGAGGAGATAATCGGTCTAAAAGGCGAGTTATCAGATGCAAGGAAGCAACTCACTATTGCCGATAGGATGTCGTCCATAGGTATTCTAGCAAGTGGTGTAGCGCATGAGATAAATAACCCTCTCGCCTTTATATCAGCTAATAATAGATACTTGATGCAGGTTCTTTTGCCAGCCATTGCTTCCTTAAGAGAATTAGCATCTGATATTGAAGAAAGTGAAGTGTCAGCAAGGATTCGAGATAACAATCTCGTCAAGTTAGAAGAAACAATCGCGGAAGTATTGCAAGATAATGTGGATGGCTTAGATAGGCTAGGAAAAATCAGTGAAAGTTTGCGTACTTTTGTGCATTCGAATACGGAAGAGTGCAAGTTAGCTGACTTAAATAAAGTAGTGAAAGACGTGATTAAAATGGCGTCATACAGTAAACACAACAGGCAGGATATCCAAATAACCTTACTTGACGAACCTTTAAACGTGAGTGTAAACCCTGGTGAAATAGAGCAGGTACTGTTGAATATCGTTATTAATGCACTACACGCTACAGAAAATAGTGGGGGGGTAAAAATAAGCCTACTCGAATATGAAGGTTATTGTGGTATAGAAGTAAAAGACGAAGGTACAGGGATCAGCGAGGAAAATATGGAAAAAATATTTTCCCCATTTTTCACTACTAAAGAAGTCGGAGAAGGTACGGGGTTGGGACTCGCCATCTCCAAAAATATCATTGAAGCTCACGATGGTATATTGAAGGTAGAATCTACAATTAATATAGGTACAAGCTTTACTATTCTTCTTCCCAAAGCGAAAACCGAAAGTGTGGTTAAGGTAAGTGATGACAGATAAATTAGACATATTGTTAGTCGATGATGAAGTTGCAGTGCAAAGGGCGTTAAAGCGCACCCTTGAATGTTTGTTGTCAGCGAATATCGAAACTGCCAGCAGTGGGACTGAAGGACTTGAGATATGTCATAAAAAAACCTTCGATATTGTCATCAGTGATTTATCAATGCCGGGTATGAGTGGCATTGAATTTTTAGAAAAACTGATGCAAATAGCGCCTGAAACCATTCGCATAATGCTTACTGCACATGGCGATGCAGAGCATATACTTGAAGCAATTAATGAAGCGAAAGTATGGAGTTATCTTACAAAGCCATGGGATGACAGACGCCTTCAATTAGTCATAGGACAAGCTGTAAAAATGCGTAGTGCTTTAGTAGAGCGCACTATGCTAAAAACCGCATTAGTAAAAGCGGAATCAAGAAGAAAACGGACGATAGAGGGGTTTATTGGCGAGTCGAAGGCGCTTAGAAATGCGTATTCAATTATTGAAAAGGCAGCGCCTAGTAATGCGTCAGTATTTATTACTGGAGAGAGTGGCGTAGGTAAGGAAGTGGCCGCGCAAGCCATCCATAATCTGAGTAAGCGTAAACTCGATAATTTTGTGGCACTTAACTGCGCAGCTATTCCTTCTGAACTGATGGAGTCTGAAATTTTTGGCCATGTAAAAGGGGCATTCTCCGGTGCTGTAACAAATCGGGATGGTGCAGCGACCCAGGCCGACAATGGCACTTTGTTTCTTGATGAGTTGGGCGAAATGGATATGTCGCTTCAAGCAAAAATATTACGCTTTATTCAAACTGGAACATTTCAACGAGTTGGATCAGGTAAATTAGAAAAAGTTAATGTTCGATTTATAGCTGCAACCAATAGAGAGCCGTTAAAAGCTATTGCGGATGGCCACTTACGTGAAGATTTATTTTATCGATTAAACGTTATTGCACTGCATTTGCCGCCGTTAAGAGAACGGGGCGACGATGTATTACTTCTTGCCAATCACTTTTTACATTGTTTTATGGCTGAAGAAAGCAAAGTGTTTTCAGGCTTTTCCGAGGATGCCAAAATATTACTGCGTAAGTTTTCTTGGCCGGGTAACGTACGTCAACTACAAAACCTTATTCATAGCTGTGTAGTGATGAATGAAGGGCCGCTATTAACAGCCTCGATGTTGTCTTCTCAACTGCCTACTGCACAAGAGAGTATTGTGCCAATTGTCCCTCAATCTGCAGATATTGCACTGGATGATCAAGCAGTGAGCATCCATACAGATTTATCAGTTCCACTGCAAGACGAAGGCGATATTCGCACATTGGCAGATATTGAAAGAAAGGCCATTCAAGATGCCATTGCGTTTTATGAGGATAACGTCGTTAAAGCCGCAAATGCACTTGGCGTAAGTCCTTCAACCTTGTATCGCAAAATACAACAGTGGTAATTGCAAATTGCAAATTGCGAAATCAAAATGGGAATTTACCTACTTTTGTTTTTGAAGGTGATTATTTAAATCATTGATTTTTATTGAAAATAAAGTTATTTAATAATTGGAACGATTGTTGAAATAGTGATTTCATCTTTAATTCAAGGTGAATACCATGGCATCAATGCGTTCCTTTTCTCAATTATGCAAACGTATATTTCCTGCTAACGGGTTTGTTCAAAATACGTCGTGGTTATTAGGCGCTGAAATAGTTGCCAAAGTTTCTCGCCTTTTCACTATTGTCGCACTTTCCTCCCAGTTGTCTAAAGCCACTTTTGGCATTGTTATGTTGGCATTGGCGTGCCATGAAATCATTCGCACTATAATGCGCTGCGGTGCTGGTGCTCAGATAGTTCAGTGTGCTAACGACAAGCTTCAAGTGTTTGCCGAGACAGCGAAAGCCCTTCAGTGGATGCTCGCAGTTTTCCTTTTTTTACTGCAATTTATTGTTGCCATGGCGGTCGGGCATTTGTATGACAACGATGAACTGACCCAACTCGTTCAGGTAATGGCTTTTACTTATCTTCTGTTTCCTATCGTTAGTTTGAATGTTTTTCTGATCCAGCGAGAGGGGCAATTTAAGTTTTTAAGTATTCGCAATGCACTTTGTATTATTGCTGAAAATATTATTACCGGGTTACTCGTTTTTTCTCCGATTGGCATTTGGGCCGTAGTAGTTGGGAAGTTTATATTTGCGTTGTTATGGGTGGGATTCTTTTTTCGTTCACCTGTTCAACAATTTAAAACAAAAATTGATGTTGCTTCACTTAAATACTTAGTCCTTACCTCGGTTCAACTGTTTGTGACGGAGTTATTGAAAGCGAGCCGCCAACACGCAGACCTATTTATAGCTGGTAAGCTATTTACACCGGAAGTTACAGGTGTTTATGCCTTTGCCAGAAGTGCAGGTATTGGTTTAAGTCAGTCACTCAGTACGGCATTTTCTGGCGCGCTATATCCTCACCTATGTAAGTTGTTCAGAGAGAAAAAGGCCCCGCTAATTTCTCCTAAATTAGTATTGGCTACGTGTGCAGTAGGCTCTGTCTTCATCATTCAGGGGATTGCAGCCCCTATCTATGTACCACTATTTTTCGATGCACAATGGCTACATGCAATCCCTATTATTTTTATCCTTTGCTGTTGTGCCGTGCCCTTCTTATTACTTGAAGTTCAATCCACGGTTTTACGTGCGCAGGGGTTGTTTAAGCATGAAAGCTATTTGCGTTTACTCGCGCTGGTTGTTGCTGCCGTCATGCTATTGATAACGTTGCCATCTTCACCTTATTTACTTGCCAGCACATTGCTCGCGAGCAGCGTCTTAACTGTCTTTATTTCAATGCTATATCAATTCAAACCTTGGTTGCATTTACGCCAAATTAAATTTCGTCATCTGTGAGGAATGTGACTATGAAAATGCCTTTAGTTTCCGTTGTGATGCCCGTATATAACATGGAAAAGTATATCGAATCGTCGCTTAAATCTGTCTTCGAACAAACCTTTAGCGATTACGAAATTGTATGTGTTGATGATGGAAGTCAAGATGGATCATCAGCCATTTTACACGCGATAGATGACCCCCGTTTACGTATAGTGAAGCAGCATAATCAAGGACTGTCAGCTGCGAGGAACACAGGTATTTATCACGCTAAAGGTAAATATGTTGCCTTATTAGACCCTGATGACTTGTGGGAAAAGGATAAACTTTCTGAACATGTAAAGCATCTAGAAACATCAAATAACATAGGGATAAGCTATTGCCCGTCTTTGTTTATCACAGAAGATGGTAACAAAAATGGTTTAGGGCAATTCCCCAAGTTACACAATATCACGCTAAAAACCGTAATGTGTAGAAACCCTGTGGGCAATGGCTCTGCTGCGGTCATTCGAAAAGATATGTTAGATGAACTGGCCCCTACGTTATCAAAGCATGAGTCTGGAAGAGTTTGTTTTTTTGATGAATCAATGCGTCAGTCTGAAGATATCGATTTTTGGGTGTATTGCGCGATACATTCTTCTTATGAATTTGAAGGGATAGAAGCGCCACTTACCTTGTATCGTATAAATGCAAGTGGGCTCTCCGCCAACCTGAAAAAGCAGTTTGCGGCTTGGGAATTTTGTATGGAAAAGCACCTTAAGCGCGCACCTGACACTGTTAAGCCGTATTTCAATTTGGCAAGGGCATATCAATACCGTTACTTGTCAAGACGGGCTGTACAAAGTCGCAGTGCTAAAGATGCACTAGCATATTGTTTCAAAGCATTTAAAAGCGATACCGCAATACTTCGGGAGGAACCAGGTAGAACACTCGTTACTTTGGGTTGTGCTTTATTAAGTTTATTACCAGGGACTTTGTATTCAAATGTTGAACGTGGGGTATTAAATACTCTTCAACGTGTTCGCACTAATTTTGTGTAAGGAGAAAGCGTGAATCATAAAAAAGAAGAGGTTCATCCAATTCACGATCCCGCTGTTAAGAACTTACTTCAGCGCATGGACAAGAGCGTTGCTGAAAGTTTTACTTTAGAGCAATTACTCGCGCTAAGGCGTGTTGTAGGACTTCGTGGCGGACGAATTCATAGTGTTGATGCACGGACAACAGTTAAACTTCCGTTTTTACCCTGGAGTTTTTATTTAGTATTCCTTGCAGGTAAGAACAGACGATCATTATCAGAGCATGAAAAAACGATAGCTACAAGCATGCTCTTGTTACTCATCACTGCTGTTTTTATGGTCTTGACACTAATAGGTTTAGTTATCATTTATCTTTTAAAGTCGTGGCTAGGTATAAATATATTTGAGGGGTTCTCTTTGGGCGTCATGGACTGGCTAAAGTCACAATAACTCGATTGATAGTGCAATTAATGTCAGTAAACAGGTGTGAAATAGTGTACCTCTTTCTGGCTGCTTGCTCAGAGTGTGACAAAGTAACATGCTGTTTATAATGTTAATTGAAGAGATCTTAACTTTTTCTGTCAGGCCCGGTTAATAGACACTAATTAGATCTGACAGAAAAAGTGTTCGTATAGACCTATTACATTCCCTATTGGGCATAAATAAAATTTACAGTTTTATGCCGTAAATTCCATCTATCTGTTCAGAACCAAAGCCACCATTTCCATACACTGCAATGTCTGCGTATATTATTTCTCCAGAAATGTGCTCACCAGAGTGAATAACACTTAATTCACACGAACGACGAGAGCTATAGAATTGCATTGATATAAGGTTGTTTGGGGTTTCAAGTACTTTGTCTATGCTAGGGCACTCTGTCAATTTAATCACAGTAACGTTGTATTTTTCTTTTGGGGTTGGTGTTGGGGTTACTGGTTCACTAGATAATGTGGAAAAGCTCATTATTGTGGCTAATGCGGCTATTGTTTTTTTCATTTTACTAACCTTTGTGGTACTTATTTAATGCGGGGGAGATGCAGTTATTTAAATAACAAAAAGCCAAATGATGTTTAGTAACTTACTATTTAACTTAATGTTTTTAAATTTTATCAATTGCGGTACAACGCATAGCCTATCTAACTAAGCCGAGATTTGCCAACCAGTGTCGAGTGAATGGATAAAAAAAAGCCACATATTTACAATGTGGCTTTCTTTACAAAAGTAGAAGTAACTAGAACTGAAGCACTAAGTAGTCAGAATCACCCACGATAACTTCTTTTTCTATGGGCACTACACCACCTGCCACTTCTATGTATAGCGCAGTAATATGTTGTGGTATTTCAATGCCCCGTATTAACTCACCATTAGGATTGGTTTTTCCAGAAAACAAAATAGCGTCTTTTACCGTATCAGGACGCTTATGTTCAGGTAAAAAATAGACTCTTACGTCTAATCTATCTTCGATTTTATCTTCACCGCCCCCTACATTTATTTCTAATGTTAATCGTTTGTGGCTACTAAAATCGAATGAAGGATCAACGTTTAAATCAGTGGATTTACTTGCCTTGTCATTGGCTATTGCCGGTAAACTGTATGACAACATCAAAGAGGTACATGTAATGGCAATGCAATAATTTGCTTTTGATAAAATAGTCATGACAATCTCCTTACTTTTGGAACACATGGTGTGGTCTAACGATTGTTTGATACCAAAGTGCTTCTTCTTTACCTGATGATTCAGTCCATTTCTCGTACGCGGGATAGGCCCAAAGTACGTCGATATACTCTCTGGGATGTGACCAAGTGCTATTAAGCTTCAGGGCCCATGGTAAGTTTTTGTCACTTACATAGTAACGCCCTTGGCTGCTATCACTATTGTCTGCGTGGCGATTGAAATAATGCATATTTGCCAGTTTAGTTGGAGGGTAATTGGCAAAATGCACTTCAAGACCCCGATTATTATTTCTGAAGATGAAGAAATCGAAATCAGAATGATGCAATACGTTAAGATCTACGCTTAGTCTGACGTCTAAGGTAAATTCTATTGGTTCGAACGTATCGCAAGTAGGAACGGTGTTAAACAGCGAGCACTTTCCAGTCGCACCTGTTTCGGTAAATACTTTACTGTTTCGCCAAAGCTGAATAACAAGATCGTCTTGCCATCTTTCTGCTTTTTTATTGTATGTTGTTCCATCAATGCTAATTGAGGCTGATTCGAGCCATTCAGGTGATGAATTAAGAATACGTAATCCAAAGCCATTGGCATGATCACCGCCTCGAGCATCAATAAACCCTTTTAAGATAAAGCCGGTGATCTTATTATCTGCGTTGTAGGTCAGCTGTAATTGCTCACGAATAACCAGATCGTTCATGTCATAATCACCTAACTTGGGCCAATTATCTTCATATGCTAGCGTGACGAAAGATGTTGAAGATGGGTAGTAGCTAGTGCTAGCACGCCTGAAATCTTCAGGGTATTCATCTTGCCCATCATCAATACCGTCTGCATCGCTGTCAGATGCGTCAGGCATTTTAACGAGTTGCTGAGTTTCAATCGCAGTGCTCGGTGTTGATCTCACGCTAAACACGGCATCGTTAAAATCGTTGTCACCCCAGGTACGTGGTAAATCTTCAAAGCCTAATACAGCTTCTTGAACTTCTTCATCATACAGTAGCACCATATGTTGCTTTAATTCTGGCTCCTGCTCAGGATTTAAATGGCTTAACGAATAGTAATAAGGTGCTTGAAAATCTTTAACCCCTGTCCAGTACCAGTAACCATTTGCTGCAATGAAAAAACCAATGCTGGTACCGGCTGGAAACGTGCCTATACTAACGCGGTGACCGTTAGTAAGGTGGGGATATGATAGATTAGGGAAGACAATCGTTTCACGCACATCCTCTATAGATTTAGGAGGGTTTTCTCTATCAAAAGTAAAAAAACCGAAACTATTTTTATATCCTGCACCTTCGTGAATAAATGTAATGAACACTTCTGCTCTTTCTGTAAGATGTATGGTGGCACCTTCGCTGTCAGTCATAAATGCTTCATTGACATGTGATTCAGGTAACGCATTTTGAATGCGTTTAAAAAAGTCTTTGGGGTAGTCGTCTCGGGCGTACATGAGATCATCAGGTTTACCCGTTGATTGTTGGTAGCCTTGAGGCCAGGGCTTGTTTGTCAAAAATTGCCATTGATACTTGCCGTTTACATACTCTACTGCAGCTACGTTTTTTACAGAACAAAAGTAAAAACAAGTAATACTAAGTAGAAAGGGGATCAACTTGTTTTTGGACATGATAGTTACCTCGGATTTAACTCTTCAATTAAGAGTAAACTAAAGTAAGCTATATATGTGCCAATATTTAAGGTGTTGATTTTGTTGTCAATTTTATTTTTTTGTCTTGGTTTTTTTGTTATTTGAAAATGTCTGTTAGCAAGATGCGAATTCGAAGTTTGAAAATTATTATTAGCATGGCTTTTGCTTACAGATAATTGAGTGAAGAAAAAGTTTATTTCACTTCCTACAAGGAACTAAAACATTAAAGAGGGCAATTTATGTTAGATGACAACGTGGATAATGATAGTAAAGGAATGCTGATATTCAGCATTGCGCTCAATGGTTATGATGTCCTTTATAAACGCTACTTAGAAAGTCACAAAAACTACGCAAAAAGGCTAAATTGTCCGTACATTTCTGTCGTTCGTCCACGTTTTACCAGTTTAGGCGTAGAATGTTGTTGGCTGAAGCTATATCTTATTCAAAAAGCAATTGAATCTGGTTATCGATCTGTCTTGTTTCTCGATGCTGATGCATTGGTGCAAGAAAACGCGCCAGATATCCGTAATGAATTTATAGATGGTAAAAGTATATATCTGGTAAAAGGGTATTCAGGAGAATTCAACAGCGGAGTCATATTAGTTCACTCGGATGAAAGCGCCTTGCAATTCTTCAATAATGTCATTGAAAACAGATTCATTAATACATTAACGAGTGTTGGGTGGGGAGAGAATGATGGTGTTATTAATGAAGTCACAAAGTCAAATTGTGTATACGAATTAGGACAAAAATGGAACAACACAGGTAATCACGAATTGCAGGATTTTATTAGGCATGTAAATCATGGGCCACTTCGTACTGATTTTTTTCGTAATTTATTTCATAAGATACTGAATAGAATAACTAAATTTATTTGGTTTAGTGTGAAGGTAGCAGGTGGGAAAAACCAGGAATTACTAAAAAAGAAGGCGACTGAACGCCTTTATATTCGCATATTGAAACACTATCCGCAGTTTGTACGGTGAAAATTTTTAATCTGCAAATCAAATTGAGAAAATGAAGAGGGAAGTTTCTGGTTTTTTATATAAACCACTGAAAAATAATAAAAAATAAAATTGGTCAGCTTATTGCTCAATACCTATTAAATGTTAATGAGGTATTGATTATGACCCTATCTACTCACGCTATTCCACACAATATAACTGACGTCATCGGGCTTCCTATTGATAACGTAACACTTGACGATGCCGCAGAACAGGTGATTGGTACGCAACGTAAATTCAATATAAACGACAATTCCAGTACTCGTCCCAGTGTTTACTATTTCGTTAATGCAAACTCCGTGAACACATGTTGCAAGAAGCCAGAACTTACCGAAGTATTGATGAAAGCAGATAGCTTGTTTGCTGATGGTATAGGTATGCGTATAGCTGCTAAAAAATGTGGTTCTGAATTGATTGATAATGTGAATGGTACTGACTTACTTCCCAAATTGTGCGAACGGGCCGCAAAGTCGGGTAAGCGTATATTTTTGTTTGGTGCTAAGCCTGGTGTTGCAGAAAAAGCGGCGAAGAATCTAACCAAATCACATAAAGGTCTGAAAATAGCGGGCACTCATCATGGATTTGTTTCAGAAGACAAGATGCCGTCTCTTATAGCAAAAATAAATAAGTCAAAGGCAGATATTTTGCTAGTTGCAATGGGAACGCCTATTCAAGAGTTTTGGGTAGAAAAATATGCGAGTAGTTTGGATTGCCAAGCTGTCATGGCAGTAGGTGGGCTATTTGATTTTTTCTCTGGAGCAATTCCAAGAGCGCCACTTATCATGCGTAAGTATGGTTTGGAGTGGGTGTTTAGATTGATTCAAGAGCCTGTTACAAAATTTGAGCGTTATGTACTTGGTGTACCTGAGTTTTTGTATCACGTTTACTTAGAAAATAAACGCTTTTCAGGAGTAAGACCATGAAATTATTTAATCAAAGTCAGTATCAAACGAACCATCATGGATTGCCATTATGGTTCCAAAAGAGCACAGCTATTTTAGGTTTAGTTATGCTTTCACCACTCTTGCTCATGGTTTGTATAGCTATAAAATTAGAAAGCAAAGGTCCGCTTATTTTTTCTCAATTGAGAGTAGGGGAGCAAGGACGCCAGTTTCGTTGTTATAAGTTTCGCTCGATGTTTACACCAGATTCTTATCAGTGGGCAATTGCCGCACAAATGAAAAGTGATAGGGAGGGGATTTGCCAAAAAATGTACAGTGATCCGCGGATAACTCGAGTAGGTAGAATTATCAGAAAATTATCTATTGATGAATTGCCTCAACTATTTAATGTCATTGTTGGTGATATGGCACTTGTTGGCCCGCGGCCTCACCTTGTAAATGAATACACTCAGTACAATGGTGACACTTTAGAAAGATTAAATTGTAAGCCAGGTTTAACGGGGCTTTGGCAAGTATCGGGTAGAGCAGATACTACGTTTGAGCAGCAAATGGAGTTAGATAAAACTTATATTTTACAGCAATCGAGTTACATGGATATAAAAATATTAGTCGCTACGGTTCCCGCTGTTCTATTAGCAAGAGGTGCATATTAAGGTACTCGTGAAAATAATTTCTCCTCTCCTGTGGTGAAGTTCCCTCCCCAATGATTATTCGAACTTCACCTACTTTGTTGGCGCAACTTAGGTTGCGCCTTTTTTTGCTAAATCATAAGTGACCTAACATAGGAAGAATGAAATTGTATAAGATTATTAAACGGCTCTATGAGCGTTAATTGTTGGTAACAATAATTCGGCACAATTAGTCAAAGTTTAAAACGATATATTTAGCTCAGAGCTTGCCCGTAATAAAAGTAAGATCAAAACGTATATGTCAGTTTAGAATATTCGGACAAGATTAAAATGAGCCTTATTCACTTAAACCGCTATTGGTGATAAATCATTAGATACCACCACCGACTATTCCCCAGTTAGTCTAATTCTTAATAACCCATAGCTTTACTGTCTGAATGTTTTGCAGCAAGGAAATGTCGGAAGTAACCAGACTGCCATTCAATGGACTAAAGGGAACGGGTACGGCCAACATCCTCCAGTAAAAACCGTGAAAACGGTGTTAAAAACTAAAAAGTTAAGTTTATTTATCGGGTTTTGCGTTTTCAATTTGCGAATTATATAAATTGCATAATGATAATTACATTTCTTTTTGGAAATAAAATTCATGTAAAACAATGAGATAAAAAGTGGAACGATTGCTGCTCTGTAATGCTGTGACGAGATTTATATATTAGCGGAAAAATGATGAAAAAAATTGCAGCAACTTGTTCTACATTAATGATGACTCTTTTATTAGCTGCTTGTAGCAACACACCTGAGCGTAGTGCTCAGGATGAAAAGCATCGCAACTTTTATGGTCAGCCAGATGACAATGGTGTTGATATTGAACATGAGCGTCCGCCAGTACCCACTTTCTCAACAGAAATTTCGTGTAAAGCGCGACGCAACTTTGCAGCTCCTTTTAATTATCGTGTTGATAAGCCAATAGCATTGGATAATTCGATCCTTCCTGCGCAATGGGTAACAACTAAAAGTACAACAACCGTCATTCCACTAAGCCCAGGTGATGTAGTTAATGTTGCGATAGAAGACGGTGATGGATTTAACGGGCAATACGTAATCGATTTGAATGGCTATGTTTCGCTTCCTCTGATTGACCCCATTATGGCGGCAGGGCGTGCACCAAATGTAGTGGCAAAAGATATTGAACTTGCTTTAATTAAAGGAAATATTTTTAGACCTGAAACCGCTACCGTTGTTGTAAACGTTGCTCAGCTAGCAGGAATTGAAGTGCATGTGACAGGTGCTGTATTTCAACCTGGTCGAGTGGAAATTAATGCGAGAAACAGACATAACACCTTAGATAAACAGTTTGAAGCGAATGGCGATTTTGCGTCTAAACGTTTGCTATCAGAAGCACTTCGTGCAGCTTCTGGTGTGCGTCCAGACGCCAAAATTGACCAAGTCATCCTTATTAGAAATGGCTGGCAAGTAGAAATCGATATGACCGGCGTATTAACAGGTAAGTCAGTGTTAGATTATCCATTAGTGTCAGGTGATCAGGTTATTGTGCCTAGTACAGGGTGTTTCCAACCATTTTTAGTGAGACCCAGTCAAATTACACCGAAAGGGTTTCGTATTTATATGTCTAACCTTAGCGATTCCGGAGTTACAAATTCGTCGGCGGGTGTAGGGCGTTATTCTTCAAATATTCCCTATGGCACACGTTTACTTCAAGCTGCTATCTCAGCCAACTGTGTGGGAGGGAATGAATGGATTAGTGCACCGCGTACGGTGGTATTGGTGAGTAAGCATCCCATTACAGAAGAGACGCAAGTGATTGAGCGTTCAGTCGAAAAATTGATGAGAAGTGCGACAAGAGAAGACATTAATCCTTATCTTATGCCTAATGATGCCATAGCATGTTACGACTCATCGGTAACAACGTTAAGAGATGTCGCTAAAACACTATCTGACATCATGTTGCCACTGGCTATATTTTAAGGGAGCCGAAGTATGAGCACTGCACTTGTAGTACAAGGCTCTTGGGGACGATTCAGAAGTCATGTATATAGAATTACCAAGAAGCCTTACCTCGTCATTATTTTATGTAGTTATGTTTTTATTTCATTGTTGGTATTTGCTTACATTGTCAGTCCGAGTAAATACACTAGTAATATGGAATTGGTATTACCAGGTACAGGTAATTCGAGCAATGTAAGTTTAAATGATGTGGGGCAGGTTGTATCTCAAACGGCAACGCCCTTTGGCACAAGAGGGTTTAACCCCCGAGTGAATTACAAAGTGATGCTTTCAAGTCGGCGAGTTTTAAAAACGGCAGCTGAGAAACTATCAATGAGTTTACAAGAATTTGGTGAGCCTAAAGTGACGTTGACTGAGCAAACCTCCATTCTTGAAGTAACGATTACTGCTAATAATCGTGAAGTTGCTGCCAAAAAGCTCGATGCGCTTTACCTGTCGTTACAAGAAGAGCTGGATGCACTTAGAGCGGATGAGGTGGCGAAGCGTGATGAAAGTATTAAAAACGTACTGGCAGATTATAGGCAGAAAACTAATTTAACACGTAATAAGATCCTTGATTTTCAAGAACGCTCATTTCTTGTATCACCCGATCAAATGGTTCAGTTAACTGCTACACTGGCAACAGTACGTGAAAAATACATTTACGTGCAATCTGAGCTTGAAGAAATGAATGACTTTATTCGTCAGATGAGTTTAGATCTTGGCGTGACATCTTCTATGGCAGCTAGAGCATTGACTTTGCAGTCAGACCCTGAATTTTTGGGGTACTATGAAGAACTGCGTCAAAGTGCAGCCACCATGTCAGATTATTTGTCAAAGTGGGGAAAGCAACACCCTAAAGTTATCACTGCTTTGAAACGCACTGAAGCTGCAAGAGAGAAGTTGTATGCCCGTGGCGTGATCATCACCGGTACACAATCAGCAGAACAATTTATTGCACTAAATTTGCAAAATAACCCTCGTCGCGCGGAATTGTTTGCCGAATTTGTAGAGGCTCAGGCACAGCGAAAAGGGTTAGCGGCAAGACGCGATGAATTGCGGTTAGCCATAGAGCAAATGGAAGGCCGTTTAAAAGTGTATGCACGAGAAGTTGCGGAATTAGAACGTTTACAGCGTGAATTTGATATGGCTGATGCGGTATTTACTTCTGCAGCCGCACGATTGGAAGCCAATAAATCTGATGTATTTGCATCATATCCGGTTATTCAAATGCTTACAGAGCCTGCTATTCCCCAAGATCCTTCCAGTCCTAAAAAAGGTCTGGCTATTGCGGGTGGGATCATGGGGGGACTGTTCTTAACTATTGGATGGATAGTGGTATGGAAACGGGAAAAATTACTGTCAGCCTTGCTGAAGAGAGAATAGTGTGGGGGGTGTTGATATACACCTACCCTATTTATTTACTCGGCACGACCTATGTGGTGGGCTCTTTATTAGGATGGCTTGTTTTCGCAGTTTTCATGTTGCGTTGGTTTGTGGATGGCAAACGCACTTATAGCACCACGCCAATTATAAGCCACGTCTGGACTGTATCTATGATTGGTATGCTTATTGTTTTATGGATAGGGCATGCAGATTGGAATCTTGGTTTAGGGAAAACAATTAAATCAAGTATTGGGTGGATGAAAGGGTGGGCACTTATTCCGCTATTTATCTGGCTTGGTGCTGTAACCGAGATAAAAAAAGAAGTGATTATCCGCGGTGCATGTGTTGTGGGTTATCACTCTGCTATTTTTGGTCTTGTCACCTTTGTTATTTATCTTACTGGTTTTTCTGGTGAGCTTTATTTGTCACCGTTAAAAGCCGTTGGTGGACCAGGTGATAGCTTTTTCGACGTATCACTTTACGGCATGAACCCAGAAACGGGGGGAGGACGATGGTCGTTTTTCACGCCTTGGGCACCTGCCGCGGGGCTTTTTGCGTGCCTGCTCTTACTCATTTGTGTCCAAGAAGAAGATGAGTCATGGCGAATAAAGGGCATAATAGGGTGTGCAGTCATGTGCTTACTTTGCCAATCTCGAGCAGGGTGGGCGGTGTTTCTATTTCTTGTTCCCTTCATTATGGCCAAACGTTTTGTATCAGAGCCGTGGTTTTTTATTGTCGTTGGCGTAGCTATTCCCTTGGTATTAAGTGTTGGTCTTCCGCTTATTGAATATGTGTTAAATTCTTATGAGGAAGTGAAGGCATCGCGACCAGCTTCAACACGGGTTCGTCAAACATTAGCGAACATCGCCCTTCAACGCTGGCAAGCTGAGGCTTGGTTTTTCGGGCATGGTGTTGTTGAACCTGGACCAATTACCGTGGAAGGAATGCCAATAGGCTCTCACCACACCTGGTATGGTCTTTTGTTTGTAAAAGGCTTTATTGGGCTTCTATGCCTTGCAATCCCACTTTTTTTAAGCGTTGTAGCGTTGGCTGTTAGAAGCATTGTTGATAAAAGCGCGTATTTGTCACTAGGTATGTTGATAGTACTTATTGGCTATAGTTTTTTTGAGAATTTAGAAATTCTCACGAATCTTATATGGCCCGCGCTTTTTATGATTGGCGCATCACTTAACCCCCGCAAGAGCGTCACAACACAGTGACGCTCAATACTCGTCTATTTCAATTTATCATTCTTTAAAATAACGATTAATTTCCCTTTCGTATTATAAGTAGCCACGCCTTTTGCAAACTGCATTTTTAAAACGGTGCAAAATGAAAAAATCGCAATTTGCATACCAATTAAAAAGGTAGGAAATACATGTTGGATTCCTGTTTGTTATTGATTTGCAAGGCCTTTTCATTATTGGTACGGTGGTTGCAGTACATGGGTATAGAACGCATATATTGCTACTCAACGAACCAAGTGCGGTATTAAAAATGAGAAAATTTGAGTCTTACATTGTTGGATATTACGGCATGCAAAACACAGGTGATGATGCCTTGTTAGCTGCGACTATCCTAGGTGCGAAGCGCCATTTTGGCCACAACAAAATTTTAGTGTCTTCAAATGAAACGACAGTGCAATTTGATGAAAGCGTGGTTGTTTCAACATTGAAATCTGAACCAATGTTTCCTGGTCAAAATAGATTGATTCATTACATGAATGCATTGAGAAGTGAGCAGGTTATTTTTGGCGGTGGTTCAGTACTTCACAGTGCAAGAGACTTAGACTTGAAACGCCATCTTATTGCATTAACCGCTAACAAAAAAGGTTTTGCACTGGGTGTTGGTATAGAGGACTTTAAAACAGCGGAAGACGAACTAGCGTGTATGCGCTTTTTAAATGCCTGCACTGTTGTAGCAACGCGTGATGCACAAAGTTTTGAAATTGCTAAAAAGCTTGCACCAAATGCCAATATTGTAGAAGCATTTGATTTGGCACCTATGTTGGCGAGTGTCAGTAGCTTTAATGAAAATATTTGTCGAAGAGGGGTGTGTATTAACCTTTGCCCTTTGTTTATTAATGCAATGGGAAGCAGAGATTATCTATCGGAAGACAAATTAATTTCCGCCATCGCCACGGCAATTCAAATGGTGTGGGAAGAAACCAAAGAGCCAATCACGCTGATGAGCTTTAATGGTCATCAACACCAAAGCGATGAAATCTTATTGCAGCGCGTTTACGACCTTGTTTCAAACACGGTGCCAGTTAAACGCATTGCTTATAGTCAAAACCCACTTAAAACATTGCAACAAATTAAGCGATTCAAAATAGTTATGGGCATGCGGTTGCACTTTAATGTATTTGCCTATCTTACAGGTACACCTTGTATTTCATTGAATTACCATCCCAAAAGTGAAGCGTGGTGTAAGCAGATCGGTAAGTCTGAGCGTTTTCAGATGAACGCCTTTTATTGCAACACCAATTCTCTTATCGATGCCACGCTATCTATATTGCGTGGTGAAGAAAAAAGAACTGATACATTGCCTATATCTACTGCGGTAGCAAAAGCAAACTCAAACTGGGAGTTATCACTATGAACACGTTTTCAATTTCAGTTGTAATCCCTTTGTACAACAAGGCTAAACATATTGAGAGAGCGATCCAAAGTATTTTAGAACAACACATCAAGGTTGAAGAAATCATAGTTGTCGATGACGGCTCAACGGATGGAAGCGCTGATGTTGTTAGAGCAATGAATGTAGAGAATCTAACATTGATTGAGCAAATGAATCAGGGAGTTTCTGTTGCAAGAAACAATGGTGTTCAGGCTGCAAAAGGTGAATATGTTGCATTTCTAGATGCTGATGATAAATGGCTACCGTTTTTTACTTTTGAAATTCAAAAATTATCGGTACGTTTTCCTGATTTACAAGCTTACGCTACACGCTACCAATGTATTGTGGATGAAAACCAACCTGCAGATGCCAAGATTATTCTTAACAGTGTGTCTCCAGAAGGCTATGCGCTAGATAATTATTTCGACATTGCATCGAAAGGGGATTTACCTTTCATGGTTTCTTCTTTCGTTTTGAAGAAAAGTTACTTTGAAACACTGGGTGGATTTCCTGTTAACGAGCCAATGGGAGAAGATCAAGACCTATTCGTAAAAGCCGCACTCGATGCGCCAATTGCTTATAGCCCAAATATACATTTGCATTACCATTGTGATTCGATGAATCGTGCCATGGAGCGCGTTATTCCTTCACAAATTTGCCCTTTTGCTACACGTTTGTACCAACGTTTACTGACTGAAAGTCACCCAGAGGCCGTGGTGAAAAGTGCTCAGAAATACTGTGCGACGCACGGGTTATTTATCGCCAAACAAAATATTCAAAGAGGGAATATCAGTGTGGCACTTTCTATTTTGAATTCCCCCATGTGTAAGCATCGTTATGTCAAATATTCGGTTTTTCAGGCGATAGCCTCGCTATTAAGCGTTAAGGGTTCTGCTCGTCAAATGTTCCGTTTTCCTAAGAAGGAATTTCAATCATGAAAATTAATGCGATTATGTTAGTTAAAAACGAAGTAGATATTGTTGAAGAAACACTGCTAAATGCTATGAAGTTTTGCCACAAAATTTACATTTATGATAATCAATCTACAGACGGAACGTGGGAACTGGTTAATGAAATGGCATCTCGTTTTTCAGAGGTGGTCATTTTTGGGCAAACGGCAGAACCTTATAAAAATCAGCTACGTAACCGTGTGTACAATGAACACCATGGTGAATATTCTGATCACGATTGGTGGTACATCTTGGATTCAGATGAGTTACTTACTGAGTCTCCGGCAAAGCAACTTTCGAAGGCGGCAGCAAAGAACAAAAACGCCATGTGCGTGTGGCAAGCTCAGTTTTACTTTACGGATGAAGATTTAGCGAATTATGAAGAAGAAGATGTGTCGGCATCAATAACGCAGCGTCGAAAGCATTATCTTATTAATTGGAAGGAACAGCGTTTTTTCAAAAATGAATCAGAGAGAAAGTGGCCAGAATCACTTTCTGGAAGAATACCACCCTGGTCAAACAAAATGGCAAGCTATGCTCCTGTTTGTAGGCATTATGCGCTGCGTACTCCAGAGCAAATTCAAGCGCGTGTCGCGCTTAGAATGAAAACACAACATGGTTTTGCGCATATCAAACGGGCCCCTGAAATTAACTACCCTAGTGCAAGTACACTCGATGTGTATAACAACGATGGTGTGTTTAAAATTCGCTGGAGTGAGCGTATAAAATATGTGAGTAAACAGATGTACTTCGCTTTCCATTGGAAATGGAAAGCAGTGACAAACATATTGCTTTCTTCAGTGAAGAAAAAGCAGTTTCAATGCAAATCGTTATAGAGGGCATAATGTTTACTAATACTAAACCACAAAAGTACAGTGTACTCATCGTCGAGGATGATGCACTGATGCGCTCTACTATCATCGCTATGTTGTGTAAGGAATTTGAATGCAATTACGCCGATGATGGGCAAATGGCCATTGAGTTTTGTCAACGTCACGGCAAACCTGATGTAATTTTGATGGACTATCACATGCCAGAAATCAATGGGTTGCAGACTTGTATTAAGCTCCAGGAGTATAGTGAATTAAAGAATGTGCCAGTCATTTTTTTTACTGGTAACGATGATAGTGAAGTACAAGAGCAATGTTGGAGAGCCGGCGCTGCTGATTTTGTCACTAAGCCTGTGAGAGCCGAAGTGCTTAAAATGCGTATTCTTCGTCAAATTGGCGTAAAACAAAAAGAAGTTTATCTTGAAAATTTGGCATGTAAAGACCAATTGACGTCTCTGTACAATCGGCAATTTCTTTCTATGCATGTTCCAAGATTGGTTAAGCAGCTCAATCGAGAAAAAGAGCCACTTGCAGTGGTGATGATTGATGTTGATGACTTTAAAAAGTTTAATGATAGCTATGGTCATTTAGAAGGTGATAAAGTATTGAAAGCTGTCGCAAAAAGTTTAAAGAACACGGCTCGAAGACCAATGGACTTTGTTTTTCGATTTGGCGGTGAAGAGTTTGTGGTACTACTGCCAAAAACTCGACTAAGTGGTGCAAACTTAATTGCGAAAAAAATGCTTAAGGGCGTTGAGGCGCTCAACATTAAAAATAAACATTCTGATTATGGCAAAGTTACTATTAGTGCAGGTGTTATATCGTCAGAAAATCAAGGTGCACTTAAATTTGTAGACATGCTTAAAAAGGCTGATGAAGCGTTGTATGAATCTAAGTCTTTAGGAAAAAACACCGTTTCAATTAGTGCTGCTCCCAAAAATGTGGCTAGAACCACGGCTAATGTGACTTTCCATGTGGCGAGTTGAAAATAAAATATGTTTAATATGATTAAGTAGAGGCGCATTTGGAATGCCTATTAATTACCATTCCAACGCGCCTTTGCGGCTAACTATATCTGAATTAGCCAGTTTACTTTAATTTATTTAACAATAGTCATTTCGTTGATGAGGTTGGCCGCTTCATCCACATATTCCATAACCCACAGCATATAGCGAGTATCTACGTGAATTGTGCGGGTGGTTTTAGGGTCAAAATCCCAGTCAGAGTTGACGCTCTCAAATGTTCCGTCAAACAGTAACCCTACCAGCTCAGCGTTGGCATTGAGTGTTGCCGAGCCCGAGTTGCCGCCCGTTGAATCAAGATCGGTTAAAAAGTTAACCGGAACGCTGCCCAGGCTATCGAGTTTGTAGGGACCATATTGATGATTTTCTATCAAAGTGAGTTGCTTTTGTGGCGCATCAAACGGTGACTCTCCGGTGTCTTTTTCAAGGATGCCCTCTAAGCGGGTAAAGGGTTCGTAGATTAGGCCATCTTTAGGTGAGCCGCCCATAACATTGCCATAGGTCACGCGCAGTGTACTGTTAGCGTCAGGGTAGGCTAGGCTGCCCTTAGATTTTTGCCAGTCGATAATGGCGCGCATGTATTTAGGCTGAAGTGCAGCCGCTTTCCCTTGCAGGGTTTTGGTTTGGTCTTCAATCGCCATCTCGGTATCAAACAGGGCTACCGCTAGACGGATAAAGGGGTCTTCACTTTTTTCAAAATCTGCTTTTGAGGCAGTAAGCCAGTTTACGCGGTTTTGCTTTTCCATAAGCTTGGTTTGCTGATAGAACGCGTCTAGTTTATTGGCCAATACGTCGCTGGTGATGGTCTCATCAATGCCTAACACTTCATCAAAAGCGGCAACTCTATCTGCTTTGGGTTGCTCGAGGTACATGGCGATCATCTTTTGCCAGACAGCTTTATCGACCTTGGCATCAAAACGACGCTCTATACGCTCAACGCCCTCTTTCAAGCGAATTTGATCCCGCTCTTGAAATCCAGATTCTCTTTGCGCATCGGGTTTTTCCCTTTCTACGGCATTGCGATAGAGTGTCTGGGCAGAGGAAAGCAATTGGGCACGAGATAAGTTGTTATACCAAAAATTTTGCTTATTCATTTGGATCTTTTCAGCATTGACTGCGTCAAGGTCTTGAAGTGCGTGCTTTAGCTCAGAGGCATTGTTGTTATCTAGCCATTGCGCGAGTTCAGCCTCTCTTGCGGCACGGCGAGGAACCAATCCCACCCGTTTTGCACCTGATAACTGGCCTAGTGTGTTTTTATGAAAGTTATTCAAACTGGCCAGAGTCGCTTCATATTTAATGCGTGCATCACTGCCTTCTTCAGAAGCGCCTTCAATGGTTTTGATCCACTCATCTACTAACGACAAATAGGACGGATAGAGCCAGTCAAAGGTATAAGATACCTGAGATAAACGGGCATAACGATTTGTCGAACCTGGGTAGCCGGCCGCCATCACAAAATCTCCATCTTGTAATCCTGCGGCGGAAACTTTCAAAAAGTGGGCCGGTTTAAACGGCACATTGTCTTTGTCAAAATCAGCGGGTTTACCGTCTTTACCTACATAGGCACGGTAAAAAGAGAAGTCGCCGGTATGCCTTGGCCACATCCAGTTGTCGATATCACCACCGTACTTTCCAATGGAGTCGGCAGGTGCATAGGCGATGCGTACATCGCGTATTTCCATTTGCTTGATCAGCTTATATTCTAAGCCCTGAAAAAAGGAGGGGACAGAACAGCGATATCCTGGCTCAGACTCACATTCAGCGATCAACGCTTTGCGGTTGGCTTCAATGCGATCAAAGCGTGCTCTTCCTTGCACACTGTCTTCAATTGAACCAGTTACTTTATCGGTAACGTCAGCGAAACCAACGGTAACAAACATTCGCGTTCCCGGTGCCGCAGGCAGTTCTTGTGCTTGGTTAGCAGCAAGAAACCCGTCTTTCAAATAATTGTGCTCAGGCGTACTATTGTACTGAACTGAGCCTCTGGCACAGTGGTGGTTGGTTACCGCTAGTCCCTCGTCAGATACAAACGATGCCGAGCACCCTCCTAATGAAACAATAGCGCCCATTGGAAAGGCGGTTAAATCATCAATACTGTCTGCGGGAATGGCAAGCCCTGTCTTGCTTAAATCTTTGGCAATAGCTGGAAGTTGCTCTGGGGTAAACATGCCTTCCTTTGCATTAGCAGCGGTGGCGCCGCTGAGCATAATAGCAGAAAGACAGAAAACGCTAAGTTTGGACATAGGTGATCCTTGTTATAACTGAGTGGCCATTGTGAAATGCAGTAGTTGCTGTCACTTGTATTAAATACAGGTAATGAGCAATGCTCTTTCCCTGCCACGTGAGGAAGTGGTTGATACTCACTTACTGTGACTTTTTCACGAGGCGGCGAGGGCTAACGATGTACTGCAAGGTCAATCATGGGCACTCACAATGTTTTTATTGTGATATATCTATAATTTCTGACTTTTACGCCTTCTGCTAGCCTGAAAATCGTTCGGAGCAAATTAATAATGGCCCGCGAGGGACAAACGGTTCGAAGGGGGCGACAACGTCATGTTATCCAAGTGTAATAGTTTGATTTGGGATCTACTAATAAGGTTGCAACTAATTTGTTAGCAATTGTGACTGTGTTATTACTCACATCAAGGACTTATTAGCAAAACAATGCCTTACACAGAGATTATTATGACTTCAACAGGGATTCGTTGATATCGAGCTGACGGGATGCCAGGGCGATAAGCTTTTCATCAAGCGGAGGGGGAGTAATATTAACGCCGTGGCTTAATTTCTCGATAATTGTGTCAAGAACATCGATTCTCGCTTGCCACTTATATTCTCCATTAATAATAGTCCAGGGCGCGTAGTCCGTGTTGGTCATCTTAAACATCTCATTGACGGCTTTTATATATTCTCCTCGCTGGCGGCGGTTGTGAAGGTCTTCTTCCGTGAGTTTCCAGCGTTTAAACGGATTGTGTAATCGCTCTTCAAACCGTTCACGCTGCTCCTTAGAGGAGATGTGCATAAACAGCTTCACAATGCGGATCCCACTATCGTTAAGCGTCCTCTCAAAGTCGTTAATCTCCTGATAACCGCGCTGCCATTGCGCTTTCACAATGAGATTGTCTACGCGCTCGACCAGCACACGCCCATAGTGTGAACGATCAAATATTGCCAGTGTGCCTGGAGCAGGAATATGTTGCCAGAACCGATAAAGAAAGTGTTTTTCCTGTTCATCGGTTCGGGGTTTGCCAACGGGCATTACACTGACTCCTCTGGGATCGAGTTTTTCGGTTACCCGTCGGATCGCGCCACCTTTTCCAGAGGCATCCCAACCTTCAAAAATAATCAAGGCGCGCTTTTTTTGATGGTAATAGGATTGTTGTACGTGAAATAGTTGCTCCTGACGAGCAAGTAGTGCTGCCTTATAACTCTCTTTGTCGGTAAAGCGAGAAGCGGGAAACTGTTCATACAGTACTAATGAAGCGGAGGTATTTTTTTCTGAACTTGTCATAGTCACGCTTTTGGTTCCCGTAAAAAGATGATTATTTCACTATCGTCGGTTTGTATAACTAACAGGCAAAGTTAGCGGTTTTGAAAAGAGCGTCTAGACTTAGCTGTCAAATTAAGCTAACAGGACTACAGCATGAATTTCAATGTTTATTCATTGGCGATAGTAATGGCTGCCCTTTCTACCTCTGTTTCCGCTTCTTTGTGGAGTATCAACGAACTTCATATTCAGCAGGGCAACTTGATCCAGCCTTTTACACAAGATGCCGGTACGAAAGAGGAGACCCTGATATTTACGTTTCAACATGCCAGTGGTTGGGAATACGGACAACACTTTTTGTTTGTTGACTATGCCAGTGCGGGTAATGAAGACACGCTTTACGCAGAGTGGTATCCCACTTTGAGTGCCAGTACTTTCCTTGCAACACCTTTAAGCAATGATTGGATTAAAGATATCAGCCTGGTGATGGGGTTTAATATGGCACCTGAGTCCGATGTGCTTAAATACCTACCCGGTATACAACTTCAATTTGATGTAGAGGGTTTCCATTTTCTCAATTTGACGCTTACGGCGTATATTGATGATAGCGAAGGTCTCGCAGAAGGCGGTGCGCCAAAGCACGGCGATAGCTGGATGGTAGATGTAGCCTGGCGTTATGCACTTCCCCTTCAATCTCAGCAATTTTATATAGAAGGTCATATGGAGTATATCGACGAAAGGGCGTCAGAAATTGCCGGAGTGAGAGTTGAATCCTGGCTATTAGCACAGGTACAAGTGCGTTGGGATGTGGGAAAAGCCTTGTTTGACGTTAACGATAGAGTGTATGTGGGCGTTGAATATCAGTACTGGAATAATAAACTTGGCACTCAACAGGACGAAAATACTCTACAGGCGCTTGGAGTATGGCGCTTCTAAAGAATAGACGCCAGACTGTCCAACAATAACCTCAGCTAACGCTTGTTTCGTTAAGTTTTGCCCCAATAGTTGATGGAAATACTCAAGTATTAGATAATTGCACTTAAGCTTGTGCAATTGCGCACAGTAATCGATAAGAGGTGGGTATGTCTGTAGAAACGGCGTTGCCAATTGAGTTTTCTGACGCGGCAGCAGCGAAAGTTAAAGCCCTTGTTACAGAAGAAGAAAATCCTGATTTAAAACTGCGTGTTTACGTAACAGGTGGTGGGTGTTCTGGCTTTCAATACGGTTTCACATTTGATGAAAAGGTAAATGAAGGCGATATGACCATCGAGAAAGACAGTGTTACGCTAGTCGTCGATCCTATGAGTTTACAGTACCTTGTGGGGGGCGTGGTGGACTATGTAGATGGCCTGGAAGGTTCTCGCTTCTTGGTGGAAAACCCGAATGCAACCACTACCTGTGGCTGCGGTTCAAGTTTTAGTGTTTAAAACGTCTACATCATAACGACAGGCATACACCTCAGTATACCTGTCGGTAACCCCATTTTAACGCTTCCCTTTACGCGAAAAATCCGGCTACACTGTTTCCATAGATTTCCAGCAACTTCAAGAAGGTGCCTATGAAACTGTATGGCTCAACCACGTCTCCCTATGTTCGACGCATTCGAATTGTTTTATCGTCTACTGAACACACCTTTTTAAATTTACAAATTTTTTCTGGTGAAGATCGCGAACTATTAGCATCTCGTAACCCAACGTTGAAAGTGCCGTGCTTGGAAGATGACGGTCAAATGCTTTTTGACTCTCGCATTATATACAGCTACCTGGCTGATAAATTAGATCACGACGGGTTGACATGGGAAGAAGAGAATCAGTTAACTTTGATTGATGCCGCCAATGATTCTTTTGTGCAGTTAATGTTACTCAAGCGGTCAGAGTTTGATATCAATCAGGATAAAATGTATTTCCGGCTTCAAAATGAGCGCATTGAAGCGGTATTGTCAGCACTGGCTGAACAGATTGATGCGGGCGGGTTTAGTGGCTGGACTTATCCTGAGATATGCCTTTATACCATGGTGGATTGGGTACTGTTTAGAGAACTTCACGACATGAAAGCCTACCCCCAGTTACTCGACTTTCATGAAAGACATCATCACAGAATAGAAGTCACGGCTACCGATCCTCGCAGCTGAGTACGTGACTAGACTAGGGCCTGTTGACCTTTGCTATGTAATTCTTTAGTGCTCTACGTGCCGTCAAGGCAAGGCGAATGTTTGAAGGTCTAGTAAGCGCTAATAGCCCTTCTCGAAATCGAGTCGATAGTGCAAAGGGCGACCCAAGATAAATTGCATTGCGTTATCCAAAAATACGGTAGCCACATCTGAAGGCTGCGACTCTGCAGCAGTGTGACAGGTTACCGACACCCTTGGATGGTGCCAAAAAGGATGAGCCGATCCCAGAGGCTCTTGTCTAAATACATCTAACACAGCGTGCTTAAAACACTGCTCGTTCAGACATGTTAGAAGTGCTTCTTCGTTTATTGCGCTGCCTCGTCCCGCATTAATAAAAACACTGTAAGGCTTAAGCGCGCGGAAGAAATCATAAGAGAGCAGATTCTGCGTGGCGGGCGTTTCTGGCATTAAATTCACCACGTGATCTGAGCGCTGAGCAAACTCAACAAGCGTCTCTGCTGTATACATTTTTTCTGTACCTGAAACCGATCTGCCGCTTCTACTGAGTCCAATCACTTTCATGCCAAATGCATGGGCAACAGGGATCAGCGCTTCGCCAATGTTGCCAAGCCCAGTAATTCCAAGCGTTTGCCCATCTAACGGAAATCGGGGTATGGTTTTCCAGAAAGGCGGGCTGGCCCGTTGATTGGTACTGAAGTCGCTGACACTGCGTGCGTGTTGCAGCAAATAGGCAAACACATATTCTCGCATCAGTTTGCCAAACACCCCCTTGAGTCCCGTGAGCAGGTAATCCGTTTTGGCTAAATTCAATAAGGGAGCATTCCCTGCCCATGTGGACTGAATCCAACGCAGAGTATGACAATCCAAAACGATTTCAGCGGCGAGATCTGGATCTGCTAATAGTACCTGTGTGTTAGCGGTATCCACAGCTTTGGGGGAAGACGTTACTAACGCTATGTGGATTAATGGCATGCCATTGTCCAAACGGCAATCGCCGTTTTCGTCCATCTTTTGGTGTATGGCTTGCGCAATATCTTCTGCTTCATCGCTTAAAATAGTGACGCTGATCCCCTTTGAACTCGCCATATTCACTTGCCTTCGACCGCTAAAGTAAACATTTCTTTCCTCTTTCTCACAGTGCTTTCGCACATCGAGTTGTTCTAAATTTGTTAATTAAGATTTACATTTTTGTAAGTAGATAGAAGTAATACCAAAGAGTGTTGGTATCAAAAGTTAACGGAACCACTATGCAGTCAAATTCTCATTCTCTTCATTCATCGAGTCGCGATGGTCAAGCTACTGATAATCAGATTAAACACGCCAGCGTGCTATCGCCTAAACGCAATACTACTCAAGCCACTACAGTTGAAGCCTTAGTCGACGAGCAGTTGGCACATTTTGGTATAGATGCCGATAGCCATTATGGCAAAGCGCTGGCGCAAACTGCACACCATTTGTATGGTGCGCAGTCAAGCGTAATGCAACTGTGGGAAATTACCAGTAATACATTACAAGGGCTTGATAAAGAAGACAGGGTGGCGTATTTCAATGCCAAAAAGTTTCTTTCTTTTCAAATCGCCAAAATTCTCGATACGCTACAAAATCCATTTCGAGCTACGTATCAAAGTCTTTCCTCAGGCAATGGCTCTCAAGGTCATTACCCCTTATTTGACAACGTGACGGCCTTATTCTCTGCCACACCTGTTGTGGTGCGCACGGCTACCTACGTATACGCCTGTACTGAATGGGTTGATGACGCTTTCCAAGGCAAAGAGTTTACTCACCAAATTTATTCTCGGTTGTTAAACCCTACCAATATTTCACTGGCGAATGCCATTGTCGATTTAGAAGCTGGGCCTTACGCTGCCGATTATCTTGCGTGGAACTTCAATTCGGGGATGGCAGCAATTGATGCCTGTCTTTCCAATGTGTTGAGTCACGGGGACGTTCTGATTGTATCCCGCAATGTTTACGGCGGGGTTTACCAATTACTTCACGATTACTTCGCTCGAAGCAATCGCATGGATATTCAAATTGCATGGTTTGATGGGTACGACGCACAAAGCTTTGCGCAATTTATGCATCAAACACAGCAAACGTATGCTTCCCGTCTGTCTGACGGCGCGAAATTGCACGTATACCTGGAATCGCCCTGTAACCCTCACGGCTATGTACTGGATGTGCCGGGGATCTGCGAAATTGCTCATCAACAGGACGCACTGGTTATGCTTGATTCGACATTAGCCACACCGGTACTTCATCAGCCGCTACAGCACATCAATAAGGCGGCCAGACCTGATTACGTGATACACAGCTATACCAAAGATCTTTGTGGGAGTGGTGCCACCACCGCAGGTGTGGTGATTGGTGAAGGTCATCGTATGTTTCAGCCTAAAGGTAGCAGTGTTAACGGTGTGGATTGGTCACAAACCATGTTCTGGGACGTGTACTACATAAAAGGCGCGTTTTTGGATTCTGAGAAAGCCTTCGACGTCTTAAATGGAATGAAAACCCTTGAACAGCGAATGATGACCAAAGTGATCAATACGCAAGTGTTTACCGAATTTCTCAATGCACACGACTACATTCGGGTGAATTGTCATGCGCTGCCTGAACACAGTAATGCGGGTTTAAGAGAAAAACAACACACCCACGGCTGGCCGTGTACGCTATTCACGGTTGATATGGCCCCAGCCCAACTTCCCAGAGACGTGTTTACCCGATTCTTTGATGCGTTAGAGCCAGCGTTTAGTCATCAAGTCAGTATAGGGCAAAACAACACCATTATTCTGTGTCCGGCGCTCACTTCACATTCTGAGTTAAGTACCGACGAGCAAAAGAAAGCGGGCATTGAACTGACCACCATGCGAATTGCCATGGGCACCGATAACGTTAAACAACTGATTGCCCATTTTATGTTGGCAGCCAAGCATTTTATTGAACCCTATGCGCCGGGTTTTTGCGATAAGTTTATGGCAAACGATGCCATCGACTCACTGTATTTGAAAACCAGTGAACGCATATGTGCTCAGCACTTCTCTAGTAAAGCCAGCATGGCAAGCTTGATGAGTAGCCAGTAAGTCAATCGGCGATGTGATTCAAGGAATTGAATGGCGTGGCCGATAGTATGTTTGAAGATGTTCTCCTTCTCCCGGGCCTATCCATACGCGGGCTCGGGATTTTTTATACCTAAGCCCACCTGCAGGGGGATTAGGTAAGTGATGTTAACGCATCTTTGCGTATCACCCTTTTTTGTATAGACCACCTAACACCGCTGCTTTAGATGCGCCTGTCACCTCAGGTACATTGGCTGGGATATCATTCATATAAGCGTAGGCTAGCCAGGCAAAAGCGGCGCCTTCCACATGTTGGGGGTGGATATTCAGAACATGGCAGTCACAGACGTCTACGTCCGTTAACTTGTCCCGCAACCTCGTCATTAAAGTTTGGTTAAATGCTCCACCACCGCAGACAATGACTTCACTGGGCTCGCCATATTCATTTTGCGCACAGAAGTAACGCTTTAGATCTTGTGCAATGGTCGTGGCGGTCAGCATTAACAGCGTTGCCTGAATGTCCTGTGGCGCAATATGAGGCGTTGGTGTTTCAAGCCCTGTGTGTGCTAATGAAGGGAAAAACTGACCTAGTGCATTACTGAGCCAATCAATATTGAAATATTCTCGTCCGGTACTTTTGGGGGGCGGCAATGAAAAGTACGGATCCTGAATAAGTAGGGTGAGTAACTCTTCATGAACTTCACCTGATGCAGCCCACTGGCCATTTTCATCAAAGCTTTTATTCAAGTGAAGGGAAATCCACTTGTCCATTAAGGTATTTCCTGGACCCGTATCAAAACCTTTCGGCGGCGAATGCAGGTAGGTTGGGGATAACAGCGAAACGTTTGCGATACCGCCAATGTTAACCAGTGCACGGTATTTTTGTGGGTGGGCAAAAACCGCATTGTGGTAGGCGGGAACCAGCGGGGCGCCTTGTCCACCTAAGGCAATATCTTTTCTTCTGAAATCCGCTATCACGTCAATCCCGGTAAGTACCGCGATGGTATTGGGATCGCCGATTTGACATGTGAAGCCGCGCACCGCTGCACTGCTGAAATGTACCGATAGGACATCGCTATTAGGGTGATGGCGAACGGTTTGACCATGTGAGCCTATGGCAGTAATGTCGTGTGGCGAAAGGGACGCCTTGGCTAATAAACCCAGCGCAGCATCAGCAAAGGTTTCTGCTACGCGTCTGTCAGCGATGGCGAGCGTGTTTAGCTCGTCTGGGCCTTCAATACACAGTGCGTTTAAGGTAAGTAAAAGATCATGGGGATAGGGAACGGAATGCGCAGCTAAGGTAATGCAAGAGTGCGGCGTAATGTCGCATAGGACGGCGTCTACGCCGTCCATGCTGGTGCCTGACATCAGGCCAATGTATTTTGCCATAAAGCGGCTATTTCATCGCAAGCATAATGCGCTTGTTATTATCTAGCTGTTCTTGACGTATTGCGGCAATTTCCATGAATCTTTCTTTCTCTTCCTTAGCAATGGGAAGCGCTTTGGGTAGCTCTACCGTACGCGGATTTCTGTGTACACCGTCAACTAGAAACTCGTAGTGAAGGTGAGCACCAGTTACCATACCTGTACTTCCCAAATAGCCTACAGTCTGGCCTTGTTTTACCGTGTCACCCACTTTAACTGTACGCTTTTTGAAGTGTAAATACTTGGTCGTGTATTTTTCCCCATGTTGGATGAACACATGGTGGCCGTTGTATTTATCATAAGCTGACTTAACCACTTTGCCATCGCCTGCCGCCATCACAGGTGTGCCTACCGCTGCCACGTAATCTGTACCTCTATGGGCTTTCCAACGCTTTTGTACTGGGTGAAAGCGGGCTTTAGTAAAGTTCGAGCTGACATACCTGAAATTAACTGGTGCACGCAAGAAACTCTTGCGCATACTGCGGCCATCAGGCGTGTAGTACGTACCGTCTTCATGCAAAATAGCACTGAACTTTTCACCTTGGTTAGTGAATTCAGCGGCCACAATGTCGCCATAGCCTACGAATTCACCGTCAATGTATTGCTCTTCAAAAACCACGTTGAAAGTGTCGCCAGAGCGGATTTCCATGGCGAAGTCAATATCCCAACCAAAGATGCCTGCCAGATTCATTATCTGATTGCTGGTTAGCCCGGCGTCAACCGCCGCATTCCAAAAGCTCGATTCTATTTCACCTTGCGCGAAGTTATAGCGGATATCAACATCGCGTTTTTCCAAATCTGCTGTCAGCGCGCCATTCTCATCACCTGACATTGGGCGCACGAATAGAGTCTCTGTGGAAGAGAGCTTGTACTTGAGTTCGCCAAAACTGCCGTCACTCTTAGCCTTAAACGACAATTCATCACCCGGCAGCAAGGTCACTAGCGTTTTTGATAATTCACCTGCCTGAGTCACGTTGTAAACGTCGCGTGAGCTAAATCCCGCCCGCTTAAACAACTTAGCCAGTGTGTCACCACTGCGTACTTTATAGGTTTGCCAGTTTGACTCTTCTTCACCTGTAAACACGTTAGACGACGGCGCGATATGCAGCTCCACAGGATAACGGACACCCGCATCCAGTGTATAGGCTTCTTGATGACGACTTGCTTCTACTGGCTCAGAAGGTAATAGAATTAGTCCACCCAGAAACAAGCTAGCAACAGCTAATCCCGTTCTGTGCTGTTTCGGTAATTTTTTGAATAAATTGAGCGCCTTTGAGGCGTCTAATTTCTGTCTCATATTACTGCCCACCTGAGATGTGTTATGTGTACAACACGGATCCACATACGTTGCTTTACGTGCAACTTTTCTCATTATAATGTTAGCGCAAATTGTTGAGGCTAAGTCAGCCTGTTTCCAGCTTTTCTTGGTACGTTCTAATGTTAGCCAGACTTCAAGTAGATAATTCAAAATACCTATTCGATTATGCGACTTGACTGTTTGTAATCCGGTTTTTGACGCGTAAACCTTTTAATGGTTCCCTTGTACGCGTAAAATGCCGCCAAAATTTAATTTAGTCTTATCAAAGAGTGTGACTTAGAAATGAAAGATTGGCAAACAGCGTTGGCTGAGATTAAACGGGGTGTTGACGAAATTCTCCCCGAAGAGGATTTAATTGAAAAACTAAAATCCGGTAAAACCCTGACTATTAAGGCGGGTTTTGATCCAACGGCGCCTGATCTACATCTTGGTCACACAGTACTTATTAATAAGTTGCGAACCTTCCAGCAACTTGGCCATAAGGTGATTTTTCTTATTGGTGATTTCACCGGCCTTATTGGTGATCCTACAGGTAAAAACGTAACACGCAAGCCCCTGAGTAAAGAACAGGTACTGGAAAACGCAAAAACCTATCAAGAGCAAGTATTTAAGATTTTAGATAAAGATCAAACTGAAATACGTTTTAACTCTGAATGGATGGATAAGCTGGGCGCGGCGGGCATGATTAAGCTCGCGGCAAGCCAAACCGTTGCCCGAATGTTAGAACGGGATGACTTTAAAAAGCGTTACACCAATGGCCAGCCTATCGCTATTCACGAGTTTCTTTATCCACTGGTTCAAGGCTGGGACTCGGTTGCACTGAAAGCTGATGTAGAACTTGGTGGTACCGATCAACGCTTTAACCTGCTAATGGGCCGAGAGCTTCAGAAAGAGCAGGGGCAAACCCAACAATCGATTGTAATGGTACCGCTGCTAGAAGGCTTGGACGGTGTTCAAAAGATGTCTAAGTCACTTAACAACTATATCGGCATTACAGATGCACCTAACGATATGTTTGGTAAGGTGATGTCGATTTCTGATGATTTGATGTGGCGTTATTATGACCTACTCAGCTTCCGCCCTCTGGAAGAAATAGCAGATCTTAAAACCCGTGTGGCAAATGGCGAAAACCCACGGGACATAAAGATCATGCTTGCCAAAGAAATTATTGCACGCTTCCACGATGAAGCGGCTGCAGAAGGCGCACATCAGGATTTTATTCAGCGTTTCCAGAAAAACGCCATTCCTGATGATATGCCTGAGCTTGAAATTGCGCTTAGCGATGAAGGTATTGCCATTGGTAACTTACTAAAAGAGGCTAATTTAGTAGGTTCAACATCAGATGCTATGCGCATGATTAAACAAGGTGCGGTGAAAATCAACGGCGATAAAGTGGAAGACACGCGTTTGGTTATCACTGAAAAAGGTGAAAATGTTTATCAGGTTGGTAAGCGAAAGTTTGCGCGTATCACCTTGGCGTAATGCCTTTTTTATATCAGTTGAAAGCCCGTGTTAACCGCGGGCTTTTTTGTACTTACACCTTTAACAGGTCTAAGATTAGTTTGTCGCTATTGTAAACTAAGTTCGCGATAACCGATTACCTTTCAGCTACTTTTGCCCACTGATACAAGCCGCGCAATGCTAGCCGCCTAAAGCTGGCAAAAGGGTAAGAAGGTAATGGCGATTGGTAAAGGGGCAGAGAAAGATTTATTTCGCTGTCATCGAGCATTCGTTGCGCAAGACGCATACCTGCGAAAGCGGCAAAGGATACCCCAGAGCCACAGTAGCCCATGGCATAACCCATGCGAGAGGCATTGTTCTGCTTTTCTTCGACAAATATGCGCGGCATATTGTCCAGAGAAACACTTACCCAACCACTCCAAAAATAGTCCATTGTGATACCTTCCAGCGCGGGGAAACTTTTCAGCATCGCGCGGTAGAGTCGTTGCCTTTCTTGTGGCTTATCGGCATGTTGGCCAGTGACGGCGCCCCGTCCCCCAAACAGCAATCGCCCGTCGGGTAACACACGATAATAATACTTCATCATACGGGTATCCATGAAGCTCATTGGGCCATTCAATCCTGTAGCGTTTTTTTGTTGCTCACTCATAGGCGAGGTGACAAAAATACTGGATTGCACGGGAAACTGTTTGTTATCGACGAGTTTATTGAAGTGTTTTGGGGTATAAGCATTACTGGCTAGCAGTACATGCTTCGCGTTAATCACACCGGTAGGCGTAGTGACAACAAAGCCACTGGGGTGTTTTTCAATGTTTAATGCCGGCGTATGGTAATACAAGGTTGCTCCAAGCATTTGCGCTACTCTTGCGTACTCATCGGCTAATTTTAAGGGATGAAGACAGGCGCCCTTGACTTCGACCCCACCAAAAACGCCTTTAATTGCGAATTTGTTTTCAATTTCCTGCTTACTTAGCAGTGTACTAGGGTCTTTAAACCGGGTCGCAAGCGCAGTGGCATTGCTATGTAAAACACCAGCCTGTTTGGCAGTGTGAGCTAATTTAAAATAAGGTCCATCAGCCAAGTCGACCTGCATGTCGTATTGTTGAATTCGAGACTTTAGCAAGTTCACTGCACCGTCAAATTCTTTTTTCATGCTGTCTGCGATATCACAGCCCCATTTAGCTTCAATAGCGTTTAAGGACATTCGACCACTGCCGGATAAAATGAACCCGCCATTGCGACCTGCGCATCCAAATCCCAATGCATTTGCGTCAATGAGAACCGGCGCTTTGCCCGCTTCTGCTAACGTCATGGCGGCAGATAACCCAGTATAGCCCCCCCCGACAATAAGATATTCAGTAGTAATATTGTGTGTTAACGAGGATGGGCTTTGACATTGATAAGTACCGTGCCAGTAGCTTTTGGGCAAAGACAGATTTGGCATCACCCGTTGTGAAATAAGTGGATCGTACATGTAAAGCGCCTAATAAATTAAAAACGAAGCAGCATTTCTGCTCCTTCACACTCACAATATCCTTCACACACAGGACAATCGTAGTTCTCGTGAATAGAGGCATAGCGCCATTTATTAGGGTGCTTTTTAATGAGTTCACCACCATTTTTGGCAAAGTATTTAAATGCACTGTTACCTGGGCTGGCAAGCCAGATGTGAGCAAGTCCTGCTACTGCACCCTGCGCCTTTGCTTGGGTGATAGATTTTTCAAGTAAGATGCTGCCAATCCCAAGCCCCTGCATGGCTGGAGATACGGTATTGCATTTGAAATAACACACTTTGTTTTTATCGACGGGCCACATGTCAGGCGAGCACCATTTATCGGTTTGCCATTGGCTATGGGCAAAAGTCAGCCTAAAACCCACTACCTGATCATCTGTACCTGACAGCGCCACCCAACTGGCATTGATGCCATCGTGAAAGCTTTGGGTATAATATTGAGTAATCAAATCTAACGTCAGGTAATTATCACCGTGGACTTGGTTACCAAGGGTGACGATACCTTCAAAGTACTCAGGCGCAAGCGGCGCATAATGCACATCAGATTTGGTCGAGGAAATGCTTTTCATAGGTAAAAACTTATTTCTTTTTATTATGGGCCTGTTTCATACCGTCAAGGTGCACGTCTAAGGCTTCGACAGATATGAGGATTTCTCTAACCGACATCCACAACGAGTAAAGCAGTGATACTAAACTTGCTGCAAATACCCAATTACCTACCTGTTGGTAAGTGAGATAAATTGCAAGCATAGAAACAACGCAGAGGAAAAAGCTACCTACCCCAGCAATCTGCATACGCTTGATAAGCTGTATGCGTAGACGTAAGTTTTTGATTTGCGCCAGGGTGTTGTCATCGCGTTCTTCTTTAGAGAAGTTTCTAATAATAGTGGCTAAGGTTAAGAAGCGGTTGGTATAAGCCAATAGCAATAATGAAATGGCTGGGAATAACATAGCGGGAGTGGCGATATCTATTTTCATTAGCAATATTGACCTGTAATACAGAGGGAAAGTCTATCACATAAGGTACGATTAACATACGAATTCACCAATGTGGAAGTAGCAAATTCTCAACGTAATTACGTCCTCAGGGTAACGACGACTATGCTATTTACCTACGCTCTAGCGGTAACCCAGCTTCACTCCAGCCCTCCACATCACCTTCGAGATGCATCACGTCAGGAAAGTTTAGATCGGCTAAAACCTTCATCGCAATTCGTGCGCGGCGGCCAGAACGACAATAAATGATAATGGGTTTACCTTTATGTGTATCTAATTCAGCGAGATAGTGATCGATTTCATCAAAAGGAATATTCATCGCGCCAGGTATATGACCTTGTGCAAACTCTTCTGTAGAGCGAACATCGAGTAGTAACCATTCCTTATTGGCTACTCGCTCAACCACATGGGGTGATGGCGCCACTGAGGTTTGTGAATTAGCGTTAGCTGAATGCGGTATCGAGATAGACATAACAATGCCAGCAATGGCAAACATCATTGGTAAAGCAATTTTCATCAGTAACCTAAAATCATCACGGGTTTAAATGGGAATGTGCTCGAGTATAGTCTTATCAATCAATTGTTGATACCTTTACAAAGCACGTTTAGCTCACTGATGAGTCTTAACGAAAAGCGACTGGTAATGTCAGGGTTTACCGCCACCAATGGTGCCTTAATATATGGGCGATGGGGGGCCCAGAAATTTTCTAATTCGTTAGTACTTTGGTGACTGGCGGCCACTATCACATCGGGTTGTCGAATCAGTACTTCTTTTACTGATACTTGCGGATAATCCACCGGGCTGTCGTCAAACAGGGTTTTAGCGCCACACACACTAAGCAATTTATTGGCCCATGCATTTGGCCCTACCGTCATGAGTGGTGAAGACCAGGTGTAGTAGAAAACCGGTCTGGGTTTCTCACTGCGGTACTTGTTTTTCAGATCACCAAGTTGGGCGAGAAAGTGAGTAGCAAGTTGCGAGGCTAAATGGCTTGTTCCAGTGCGCTCTCCCAATTGCAACAGTGCCTTTGGGATATCAGAAATGTGAGTGATTTTAGTACTAAATACGTTCAGACCCATGGCAGTCAGTTTCTGCACGTCTTGAGGTTTATTTCCTCCCTCCCACGCTAGAACGAGATCTGGCTCTAGTGCTACGATAGCGGCAATGTCTGCGCCTTGGTAATCTGCCACTCTGGGAAGTGATTGGGCAGCTGCGGGGTAATCACTATAATCACTTACCCCAAGTAGGTTATTACCCAAACCTAAACTGAATACCCACTCTGTTAAATGGGGGGCGAGGCTGACGATGGTGATGCCTTTATCTACTATCGATGAGTCATGTTGTTCGGACTGAGCAATGATGCTGTGGCTTTTTTCTTCTACATCGTCAATGTGAGCCATGATGGAATGACAAAATAACAAGCCAAGGCATAAAAAATAGCGTTTTTTCACGGTGTTTATCTTGTGTATTGTGAACAGTGATAATTGAAGGATCCCGACGCTTGCCAAGTAGGATCAGTGGGTTCCTTGAAACAGCAGACATAATGATGCTACTACTGCCACCACTATCATGGCATAGATTATCGTAGAGCGCGCGACTAACATGTGAGAGTATTTCACTTCATTTCTGCCTCCCACTCGAGGGTAGCGGTATTTTTTGTTCGCGTATATCGCGGGCCCACCTAGTTTAATATTTAACACGCCACCCAATAAGGCCAATAACAGCGAAGTACCATCCTTCACTGGTGAGTTTTTGACAGCCTTGATCCCTTTGATAGGATGACTGACTATCAGGGTAATAACACTCCCTAGTAGGGCCGGTGGGATCACCAGTATCGATACGACTTTGCGAACTGGCATGGCAAAATAGTACATGCCTTTGGCGCGATAATGCCACTGCCAGGAGGTCAGCAATAACAGGCGATAAATTAAGGCGCCTATCGGTCCTGCAATAACGAAATAAACGATAACACCGCAATATAAATAGAGAAATTTAAGCCATAACGCTTCAATGGCGGCCTTTGCGATACCAACGTCTGTCAGCGTATCACACTGTCTGGCGGTCATAATGGCCACCATTTCCCTTGAAAGGGACTTCTTATTCCGTCCAATACTGTTGAGAACTTTGTTGTATTGTTGACGCTGGAAGCCAAAATCTAACAGAACTACCATGATTACCGCTTCAAAAAAAACGGGGTATTCAGCCATATACACTAATAGTGTCAGGCACACGACAAGGGGAGATAGCAGCACTAAGGCCGCTAAGGTACCAGATATGTAGTGTTGAGTAGGTCCGTATTCGGCAGAAGGTAGCACTTTACGGCCCATTTGACGCAGTAGATAGCGCATGAATGTGAGCGGGTGTGTGCGTTGTGGCCATCGCCAGATAGCATCTACGGCAATAGCCAGCCAAAGAACCAGTAGCGGTTGATAATCAATACCGCTAGTTAATAAGTCCATCTATTTTGCAAGTTTATTTATCATTGCCATTACAAGTTCTGCAGAGTGCTTCGCTGCGGTATCAAGGTACTCTTTAAAACTGACTGAAGAGGTTTTTCCGGCGATGTCAGACAAGGAGCGAATAACTAGAAATGGCGTACCCAATAAATGGCAAGTCTGCCCAATGGCTGCGCCTTCCATTTCAACCGCTTTCATATCGGGAAAATTCTTGCGCAATTCTGCTACGGCATCATCACTTCCAATAAACGCATCGCCCGTGCAAATTAAGCCAGTGGTAGATTGTAGTGATGCTATTTCAGCCGCGGCTTGTTTAGCGGTATTGATAAGCACGTCGTCACAGCTGTATTGCTCTGGCATGCCCGCACATTGACCAAGTTTGTAGCCAAAGTGAGTGAGATCGACATCATGGTGAATGACATGACTGGCAATCACTAAATCACCAATGCTTAGGTTCTGGTCAAATCCCCCTGCTGAGCCTGTATTAACCACAGCGTCCGGCGCATATTGTTCTATTAGTACCGCGGTGGCAATAGCGGCTGCTACTTTGCCGATACCACATTTAACCAACACTACTTCAATGCCATTTAAGTGGCCAACATAAAACGTCAGGTGTTTCCATTGAGTTTCTTGAAGATCGTGTAGTGAGGCTTTAAGCAATGCAACTTCTTCGTCCATTGCCCCTAAAATTCCAATTCTTTTCATAATAATACCAACATGATAAAGGGGAGTGCGATGACGTAATAACGTCACTCTATAACGCAATTGTATAAGGATTAGGGGAAAACTGACAGAAAAATGCCTTTGTTACCGCTATTTGAGAGTAAGAAAATAGCAAAGCAACAAAGGCTAGGGGAAGTAGAGATTAAGCGGCGGCCGGTCTGCTTGAACGAAGAGGGCGAGTGGGTCGCTTTGTGGGCTCTGGATTATGTGTAGGTAACTGTGCCATTTTTTGCTGTAAGCGTCGGTATGGGAGTAACTTGTTCTCTAGGCACTCTCGTATCTCGTCAACGCTATAGCCAGACTTTACTTTAATACGCGCGTGAGGCAGGCCCGCTGCATCCAATGCACCACTTACAAACCAATCTTTTTGGGTTTTATAGCCTTCTTTGCCTTGATTGTGCACGAGGTCGATAGCCAACACAGGGCTCATATCTGTTTTGTCCACCAGCACGAAGTCTAACTGACGAGTAGAGGCACGACTTAACGCCTGACTGGCGGTTTTTTTATTTGCAGAGTGACGCACGGCAACTAAGTCGTTCAATCGCACGCGACAGATAATTCGAAATTCTTTACCCATCGCTTGTTCGATTAAATTTAAAAAGGAATGCTCAACTGGGGTAAATAATTGCGTTTTTCTGCGAAAAGGAAATGCAACACCACCATCCGACAATTTTATGGCACCCAGTGCGACAACAATAAGTAACATCATCAAAATAATTGCCAATTCCATCGTTATCCTCACAAATAGTCAGTAGTTCTGAGCGTCATAAAAATGACACTTGGTTAAAACATTCAGCTGTTAGGATGGTTTTTGCAAAGCCGATGCCAATTCGCAAAGCTGATGCCAAGATATGGCGATAAAGATCAATGAGCTGAGACAGCGTACAAAGTGAGGGGAGCAGAGAGTAAAAAATGGAAATCGGGGGTTATTTATTGCTCGTCTAAAACCAGTATATCGACTTGTGAGCCGGATTTATCTGGTGAAATCACAACTTTAACCGCCCCCTGGTGAGCTGTGACCAAAATACGTTGATTTACTGGTGAATGAACGACAGCATTAGCCAGATTTTTTTCATAAAACGACAGCACATGTGAAGGGGAATAATCGGTGTAGTACACCAGTGCTGACGGTAAGCGTTGATTAAACCACTGGCATTGCTTCGCTTTCTCTACCAGCTTCACTCCCTGAAAATTAGTCGGGCATTCAACCACTTTACTGCTAAGTGATGGCGTCGTCGACCTGTCGACATCCGAACTTTCTTTCATGTGGCGTTGTGCATTGTTGTCGGCTTGAACAGGGGCGCATAACAACATGCAGACAATACACACACCAAGCAAAGTATGACGGTTTACAAGGCATTTAGCTGACGCGGTTGTCTTTATTTTCATGTGCTATCCCACAGCAGTTCGATTGCCAGACTTCTGACCAACAGAGTTTTAATCTACTTGGGATAGTAGATTGGAGTCAGGCTAACTTCAACGCCAGATTCAGTTTTTCAGGTATGGGAATGGTAGTGATGGTATACACCTTAAAGAAGGAAGCAGAAGTGCCAAGGTGCTACTCGTAACAAAATGAGAAACTTTCAACAATGACCGAAAAGAAAAGGCCTGATTGTTAAATCAGGCCTTTGGTAGAATACGTTCTATGTAAATGACTTCACTCAAAATACACAGACATTAAGCTTACGCGACATTGTCAGCTGAAATACTATACGCCGATGTAGTCCATAATTCCTTCAGCCGCTTTACGACCTTCGTCAATTGCGGTAACCACGAGGTCACTTCCACGCACCATATCACCGCCGGCAAATACCTGAGGGTGAGATGTTTGATACGCGAATTTACCCGCTGCAGGCGCTCTGACTCGGCCTTTCTCGTCAAGCATAATACCAAATTCGGCAAACCAGGGGGCAGGACTGGGTTGGAAACCAAACGCGATGATCACCGCATCTGCTTCTAACACATGTTCAGATCCTTCAACTTCCACTGGGCGACGTCGACCGTTTGCATCCGGTGGCCCCATTTCAGTTTTAACCAGTTTTACCCCACGGGCCTTACCGTTTTCGTCAACGGCAATGTCTAAAGGTTGCAGGTTAAATTTAAACTCAACCCCTTCCTCTTTAGCGTTAATCACTTCGCGGCGAGAACCAGGCATGCTTTCTTCATCACGTCGGTAAGCACAGGTAACTTGTGCGGCACCCTGACGAATTGAGGTACGCACACAGTCCATAGTGGTATCACCCCCACCCAGTACTACTACCCGTTTGTCTTTCATATCGATAAAGTCGGCAGGATCTTTCTCAAGTCCCATCACCCGATTGGTGTTAGCGATAAGAAACGGCAGGGCATCGTGCACGCCTTCTACGTGCTCATTGTCAAATCCACCTTGCATTGATTTATAGGTACCCATGCCTAGGAACACCGCATCGTATTTATCTAGCAAGTCTTGAAAGGGAATGTCTTTGCCAATCTCTGTTTTAAGCACAAACTCCACACCCATTTCAGTGAAGATTTCACGACGAAGCTTAATCACGTCTTTTTCTAACTTGAAGGACGGAATACCAAAGGTCAGAAGGCCGCCAATTTCTTCGTATTTGTCGTATACGACAGGCTTAACCCCATTGCGTACCAGAATGTCTGCACAGGCTAAGCCCGCAGGGCCTGCACCTACAATGGCGACTTTTTTGTCGGTCCATACCACGTCAGACATATCTGGGCGCCAACCCATTTTGAATGCTGTATCGGTAATGTACTTTTCAATGCTGCCAATGGTAACTGCGCCAAAATCGTCATTCAGTGTACATGCGCCTTCGCACAGCCTGTCTTGTGGACATACGCGACCACATACTTCCGGCAAGCTGTTGGTTTTATGAGAAAGTTCTGCAGCTTCTAAAATACGCCCTTCATTGGCCAAGCTTAACCATTGAGGAATGTAGTTGTGCACAGGGCACTTCCATTCACAATAAGGGTTACCGCAGTCCAGACAGCGATCTGCCTGGCCTTCGGTTTGCGATTGACTTAACGGCTGATAAATTTCCGCGAACTCTTGTTTACGCACCATGATCGGCTTTTTCGGCGGATCGATACGTTCAACATCGACAAATTGATATACGTTCTTTGCCATAAACTAAATCCTCCTACTGAGCCTGAATACGTAATTCAGCACTTGAACGACTGATGTGGCCAAGCAAGTTTTTCACATCACTGGTTTTGGGCTTAATAAGCTTGAAGCGTTTCAGCGTAGCGGCGAAGTCAGTCAATAGTGACAGTGAATGTTCGCTACCCGTTTCTTCATAGTGCTGATTAATTAAGCCGCGTAAGTGTTCAGCAAGAATGGCTTTATCTTCAATTGGCATCACATCAACAAGTTCAGCATTCACGCGGTTATCAAGGTCGTTATTGTCATCCATAAGATAAGCAAAACCACCTGTCATACCTGCTCCGAAGTTAACACCAACCGGGCCAAGAACCGCTACAATACCGCCTGTCATGTACTCACAGCCGTTATCGCCAATACCTTCAACCACCGCAATCGCGCCAGAGTTACGCACACCAAAGCGCTCACCAGCACGGCCAGCTGCAAAGAGTTTGCCGCCAGTAGCGCCGTACAGGCAGGTGTTGCCCATAATGGCGCTGTCGTGGGCATTGTAGGTAACGTTACGAGGAGGATATATAACCAGCTTACCGCCCGTCATCCCTTTACCAACGTAGTCGTTAGCGTCACCTTCCAGGTGCATATGAAGACCGCCCGCGTTCCATACCCCGAAGCTTTGCCCCGCGGTTCCCGTGAGTTCCACTTTAATTGGTGTATCTTCAAAGTCGTGGTTACCGTGGTGTTTGGCGATTTCACCTGAAAGCAAAGCACCGACAGAACGATCTGTATTGCGAATAGGGTATTTAAGCGTAATTGACTTAGTATCAAGCACCGCTTGCTGACCATCGTCTAGCATCTTTGCATTTAACTCACCCTTATCGACAGGTGCGTTAGTGGTTTGCGAACAGAATAATCGCGTATGGTCTCCCGCCTTAGGTTGGGCCAGAAGGGGCGATAGGTCTAAACGATTTTGTTTCGCGGTAATGCCATCCAATACTTTTAATAACTCAGTACGGCCAACGAGATCGTCAAACTTAGCTATACCCATAGACGCCATAATTTCGCGCACTTCCTGAGCAATGAACTTAAAGTAATTCATTACCATTTCTGGTAAGCCGATAAAGTGATCGTCACGGAGTTTTTGATCTTGTGTTGCAACACCGGTTGCACAGTTGTTCAGGTGGCAAATACGCAAGTATTTACAGCCCAAGGCAACCATAGGGCCGGTGCCGAAACCAAAGCTCTCAGCCCCTAAAATACCCGCTTTTACAACGTCTAAGCCTGTTTTCAAACCACCGTCAGTTTGCACGCGTACTTTGTGACGCAGGCCATTTTCAATCAGTGCCTGTTGGGTTTCAGATAGTCCTAGTTCAAAGGGACTTCCTGCGTACTTAACTGAAGTTAATGGGCTTGCACCAGTGCCACCGTCATACCCTGAAATGGTGATTAAGTCCGCGTACGCTTTCGCTACGCCGGTTGCAATCGTGCCTACTCCTGGCTCTGAAACCAGTTTTACTGATATCAGTGCTGTGGGATTAACCTGTTTCAAATCGAAAATTAGCTGCGCCAAATCTTCAATCGAGTAAATATCGTGATGCGGTGGTGGTGAAATAAGGGTTACACCTGGCACAGAAAAACGAAGCTGAGCGATGTATTTATTGACCTTATCACCGGGTAGCTGACCCCCTTCACCGGGTTTAGCACCTTGGGCGACTTTAATTTGGATAACATTGGCATTAACCAAATAATGCGGCGTCACGCCAAATCGGCCCGAGGCGACTTGCTTAATTTTGGAGTTCTTTTCAGTACCAAATCGAGAAGGGTGTTCACCACCTTCACCTGAGTTCGATTGTCCACCCAATCGGTTCATGGCAATGGCCAGTGCCTCGTGGGCTTCTGGGCTCAGTGCCCCGATTGACATAGCAGCGGTGTCAAAACGCGGAAAGAGGCTTTCTGGTGATTCGACTTCACTGATATCAATCGCTTCGCAATTAGGGTTAATAGCCAGTAGATCGCGAATGTGTGCAGGCGAGCGCTCGTTAACGAGCTTTGCATACACTTGGTAATCGTCATAATTACCCGAAACCACCGCTTTTTGAAGGGTGCTAACCACGTCTGGGTTGTAGGCGTGATATTCGCCGCCGTGCACGTATTTCAATAAACCACCGTGATCAACAGATTTGCGCTTAAGCCAGGCAATCCGGTTTAAATTAATAAGATCCTGTTGAAAATCGTCAAAGCCAGCACCTTGAATACGCGACGTTACACCTTTGAAGCACAGCTGCATGACTTCATTGTTAATGCCTACCGCTTCAAACAGCTTTGAGCTTCGATAACTGGCTACAGTGCTGATACCCATTTTTGACATGATTTTATACAAGCCTTTATTGATACCTTTGCGGTAGTTCAACGTGGCTTGCATAGGAGAAATATCCAGTTCCCCTTTTTCACACAGTTGTTCAATAGTTTCGTAAGCAAGGAAAGGATAGATTGCGGTGGCACCTAAACCGATTAGTACAGCAAAGTGATGTGGGTCACGGGCACTGGCTGTTTCAACCACAATGTTTGCGTCGCAACGCAGCGATTTATCCACCAAGCGTCGTTGAACCGCTCCTACCGCCATAGCGGCTGGAATAACCAAGCGGTTTTGCTTTATGTTACGGTCAGACAAAATAACAAACGCAGCCCGTTTGTTTTTCACTAGCATTTCAACATCGTTACACACACGCTCAATGGCTTTTTTAAGCCCTTCTTGCGCCGTATATTGAAGATCTACCACTTCCGAATAGTAATTATCAGGGTTGAATTCCCGCAATTGCTTAAGGTCGGTATACATCAGTATGGGTGAGTCAAACAATACACGATCCGCATAACCCGATGTTTCGCTGAATACGTTTTGCTCGCGACCAATACAGGTTGCCAACGACATTACATGGTTTTCGCGTAATGGGTCGATAGGCGGGTTAGTCACCTGCGCAAACTGCTGACGGAAATAATCATATACCGTGCGTTGACGGGAAGACATTACCGCCATAGGTGTGTCATCGCCCATTGAGCCTACCGCTTCTTGGCCGTCTTTCGCGAGTACTTTTATGACTTGCTGAATTTCTTCATAACTATAGGCATTCAGCTTGTGATAAATAGCCATGACATCATCATCAAATGCGCGTTTACCAATGTGAGATGCATCTAGTTTTTCAATAGGCGTTAAGCGGCGAATGTGTTTACCAAGCCACTCTTTGTAGGGATGACGGGCTTTAAGCTCTTCATCAATTTCTGTTGAACGCCAGATCTTGCCGGTGTACGTATCCACCGCCAGCATTTCACCCGGTCCAACGCGACCCTTTTCAACTACGTCTGTTTGTTCGTAATCCCAGATCCCTACCTCAGAGGCGAGGGTAATAAAGCCATTTTTAGTAATGACATAGCGCGCTGGACGCAGACCGTTTCTATCAAGGTTACAGGCTACATGACGGCCGTTTGTCAATACGATACCAGCAGGGCCGTCCCATGGTTCCATGTGCATTGAGTTAAACTCGTAGAATGCACGAAGCTCGTCGTCCATGGTTTTGTTATTTTGATAGGCCGGTGGCACTAGCAAGCGCATAGCACGGAATAAGTCCATTCCACCTGCTAAGAACAGTTCCAGCATATTGTCCAGTGACGATGAATCAGACCCTTCGGTGTTAACGAAAGGAGCGGCATCTTTTAAATCGGGAATAAGCGGTGTTGCAAATTTAGCCGCGCGCGCCATAGCCCAGTCCCGGTTGCCTTTAATGGTGTTAATTTCACCATTGTGGGCCAAAAAGCGGAAAGGCTGAGCCAGAGGCCAGCGGGGCAAGGTATTGGTAGAGAAACGTTGGTGGAATACACAAATGGCACTTTGCAAACGCTCATCTGCAAGATCGTGATAGAAGGCTGGTAAGTCTTTTGGCATTACCAAGCCTTTATAAATGGTTACCAAGCCTGACAAACAAGCCACATAAAAATCGGGATCTTTTTCAAGACGTTTCTCAGCCCGGCGACGTATCATGTACAGACGACGCTCAAGGTCGCGCTTACGCCAACCAGCAGGCGCATTAACGAACACTTGTTCGATTTGCGGCACACCGGTAAGGGCCAATTCTCCCAGTACTGAGTGGTCCACAGGCACTTCTCGCCAACCCACTACTGAAAGTGTTTCTTTTTCTAGTTCTTCATTAAGTACATTACGCGCCTTTTGCGCAAGTTCTGGGTCCTGACTTAAGAAAATCATGCCCACGCCGTATTTTTTGCTGAGTTTCCAGCCATTTTCTTCGGCGATTGCATGAAAGAACGCATCCGGTTTCTGTAGCAATAAACCACAGCCGTCACCGGTTTTCCCGTCGGCGGCAATACCGCCTCGATGCTGCATACGGTCTAGACCGTGAATTGCAGTGGTTACCAATTCGTGACTGGCTTCCCCATGAGTGTGAGCAATTAAGCCAAACCCACAGTTGTCCCGGGAATCATTGGGATTATATAAACTCATCTCTAAACTCCTTCAACCTTTTGACTGGGCAAGGTATGCGTTGCGTGTAGATGCGCCTAGGTTTGCGTATCACAACATTATTAGACGTCTTTTTAGCCGGCAAGCGGAATTGCTTGCAGCATGCGCCTTTTCTTGTCGTTTATTTATTATTAGAGGATTCCAGTCGATTCCGCATTTTTATGCATTATTGCGATGCGGGCCGTACAAAATACCCACATTAAAATATAAAATCAAACGCAAAAAATGCCATTGGCATAGAGAATTAGTATAAATTTAAACTATTTAAATATATTCAATAAGTTATCTTAGTGAAAAAGAGTTTGTAACAAAATTGTTATAATCTAAAGAAACGCAACAGTGGACGAGTTCTAAATGATAATACTTCTCGTTTGAAAGTTTTGGTGGAATAAATATTCACAAAAACAGCTAATTTATGTTGTCAATGGGGCTTTGCTTTGTATTTTTATTTAGTTGTAAAGCAATTTTTCCGTCACACATGCATAGATATTGTCGAGAATGTCGTCTTGCCCCTTTCTATTTGTGAATGTACTGAACAGAAGGACGTTTTATAAATAATTATTCAGACGGTGTGGGTTGCCTGTTACTTTAGTGTCGAGATGGTTAATTTGTATCTACACGCTTTTGCCTGTTACAACAGAAGATTTAGTATTTGAGATGTTATAAAAAGTGTCAGGGCGGTTAACGCAGCAATACATTTTTCGAAAATGGTAAAGCCTGTTAGGATAAGGTCAAAATTATTTTAAATTAGACATACATGCATTCTGATTCACCGAACGATTCATGGGCAATTCGCTTTGCTCAGTTTGTTCAACGTTTTGGTACGTTGAAGCTCAGTATACTTTTTGTTGTACTGTCACTGGTATTTACATTGGGAGGCTCTTACGTCATTCGCGTGAGTATGGGCAGTCAGGTTCAGCCCGATGACTTTATCAGTGCTGTGGTCCTTACGATGTTATCTGCACCATGGGTCTTGTATTTCTTCAGTGAGTTGATTAAACAGCTGGAAAACTCCCGTACCAATCTCAAAGAGGTCGTGAGTCAACTGGAAAGCTTGCGTGAAGAAGATGTCTTCCTCAATAGAGAGTTGCAAAGCAACATTCGCCAGCTCAATCACGAGATTGAGCAGCGCAAGCAGGCTCAGGAAGAGCGCGAAGCGCTGTTTAAAGATTTAGAAAAAGAAATTCAGGACAAATCTGAACAAGAGGCACAGGCAAGAAGACTATCTACTCTTTTGCGTTCAATTATTGATGCTTCTCCCGACCTTATCTATTACCGCAATGAAGAAGGGCGTTTCGCTGGCTGTAATCGCATAGCGGAGTTGATGACAGGTAAAACAGAACAAGAGCTGCTTGGCCTGACCCCTAAAGATGTATACGAAGAAGAGCTCGCGCGACAGATTGTTGCCAGTGATCACGAAGTATTAGAAACCAACGCCAGTATTACCGAAGAGTTGTGGTTGCGCTTTGCTGACGGTCGACGTCGCTACTTTGAAATGAAGCGGGTACCTTTCTTTGACAAAGAAGGTAACCGTTTAGGTCTGTTGTCATTTGGACGTGATATGACTGAACGCAAGCAGGCTGAAAATGCGGCGGCAAAAGCCAGCACCGATAAAACCCGCTTTATTGCAACCATAAGTCATGAATTGCGCACACCGTTAAATGGCATTGTGGGACTTAGCCGCATGCTACGGGATACCGAGCTCACTGATGAACAGTTCAACTGGGTCAGTACGATTTATGCCAGTGCCATCACGTTGGGGAATATATTTAATGACATTATTGACCTAGATAAGCTGGATCGCGACAAGCTAGAGTTAAGCCTTAAAACGGTTTCGCTTCGAGATTTCACCGAGGAGCTTAGTAGCATTATTCGCCTTTTGGCGGCAGACAAACAGCTTGAATTAAAGACAACTATTAATGAGCCGCTGCCACGCCTTGTAGAGGTAGATGGTACACGTCTTCGTCAGATCCTGTGGAATATTCTATTTAACGCAGTCAAATTCACACAAAAAGGCCAAGTGAGTTTAACCGTTTCCTCCACTAAGCCCGATGGCGACAAAGCATATGTCACTTTCATTATTGAAGATACCGGTGTGGGAATTCCTGAAAGTGAAATCGACAAAATTTTTGCCATGTACTATCAAGTTGATCACCCCGACCATCAATCGGCAACGGGGACGGGGATTGGTCTCGCCATTTGTAAACAAATGGTGGATTTGATGAAAGGGGAAATTCACGTCTCCAGTCAGGTAGGCAAGGGAACCCGCTTTGAAATCGTGTTGCCGGTGCAAATCTCTAGCGCCCCAATGAAAGTCGCTCAACTTGAGGTGACCGGGCTGAACATATTGCTCGTTGAAGATATTGAACTTAATGTCATGGTGGCAAAAGCACTGCTAGAAAAATTAGGACAGAAAGTCGATGTGGCGATGACAGGGCAGGAAGCCATTGATAAAGCTCGAGCGAATCAATACGACCTTATCTTGTTGGATATTCAATTGCCGGATATGACTGGGTTTGATGTGGCCAGTACCCTCATAGAAGAAGATCTGGTGATGCAAACACCTATTGTAGCATTAACCGCCAATGTCATTAAAAAGCGCGATGAATATCTTGAGAATGGCATGGATGACGTCATCGCCAAGCCAATTAAGAAATCGCGGGTTATTGAGGTTTTTAATGATCTCTTTCACGCGCCTCCTGCACCGCTTGAAGTGGACGGTGAAGTCGAGCGTCCTGAGCCGAGCAAAACATTAAGTAACATTTTAGATATGGACTTATTGCAGATGTTGGTGGATACCATAGGTGATGAAATGGTGCGAGCCAGTGTCAAAGTGTTTCAGGAAAAAATGCCTGAGTATATGGAAATACTGCAACTGAGTTTAAGTGCTGATGAAAAGTCAGAGGTGTGCTCTCAGGCACATAAAATAAAAGGCGCCGCAGGTTCAGTTGGATTAGCCAGAGTGCAGCGAATTGCCAACCAGATCCAGCAGGGCGACCATCCGACCTGGTGGGAAAACGTGCACGACTGGGTAGAAGAGCTGCAAATGGCGGTACAACACGATATGAAAGCCCTGCATGATTGGCTCAACGAACAGCAAGTAGACGATTAGGCCTATAAAACCGTTTCGCGAATAAAAGGCTTATATTTAGACCGCAACTTGTAAAGCAAAGGTCGGTAGGCCCTAAAATCAATCTGTGTTGAGCTCACTCAACCAAACACAGACTGTATTTAAAAAGGGCTACGGCCCTTTTTGTTTTGATGGCAGAAAAAAGAAGACAATAGGGACACGCTCATGGTAAGCGAACAACACGCTCAATCTAAGGATGGTTACTTTTCGAATCAGCAAGTTATGCAATCGGATTTACCGGCGCTTGAACAGCTAGAGCTCGAGCCCGTTTCTGCCAAATACCGCACAATGAATCTGAGTTTTGTCACTCTGCTTACCTTGATTATTATTGGCGGCATATCGGCGTTGCGTTTTAATCCTTTTTTCGCGTTACCAGAAGATTTGGCGTATGCCTACCCGTTTGTGATTGGTGTGTTATTTCTTCTGGGAGCGATGTGGTTTTCCTATCACTTTTTTGCAGACACCAAAATAAAATACGCGGTGCGCGAGCAGGATATTTGCAAACAAGCCGGTCTCATTTTCCGTAGTTTATCGTGTCAGCCAATTTTGCGCGTGCAACACGTGGAGGTAAAACGAGGGCCACTGGATAGGTGGGTTGGCCTTGCAAAGTTGCAGGTTTTCTCAGCGGGAGGGGAAATGCATACGTTTGAAATTCCCGGTTTACCTCTTGAAAGCGCCGAACATCTACGACAATTTATTCTCGATCACAAAGACGTGAGTGCGCGTTAATGATGGATCAAACTCATCAGGTTAAGCAGGACACGGTTCCCGTTAAAGTGGAAACGGGAGATGATTGGCAAAGGTTGTCATTGATTGCCATTGTCTACTTTACTATTCGCAATATTGCCCATGCCGCACAAGGGCTTATCTACGTCATCCCTGCACTTGCGATCACGTTCAACATAGTAGACAACATCAATTCACCTGAAGCGTATTTAGGTATAGTTGCGGTGCTACTACTGACCTCAATGAGTGGAGTGATCAGCTTCTTGATGTACCGGTTCCGGGTGCACAATCAACATGTTGAAATCCATAACGGTGTATTTCAGCGACGTTATACGAATTTGCCATTGTGGCGTATTCAGAATGTCAAAATAGAATTGCCATTTTACTATCGCCCTTTTGGTTATGCGTTGGTGGTGTTAGATACTGCAGGAAGTGGTAAAGAAGAAGCAAAAATAGTTGCGGTACCTCTTGCTTATGCTCACGCACTGCGCAAGCGGGTATTGTATGAAAAAGCGCATCAAGACACACAGGACATTCTGGATAACGAAAGCGAAAATGGCACAACGAGCAGCGATAGCGCTACACGGTTGCAAAACGTTACTACCCATGAGCCACAAGAAGAAATATTAAATCGACGTTCAGTTGGCGATATCGTCATACATGGCATTACTAACAATCGGGTATGGATTGTACTTGGTGCTGCGGCCCCTTTTTATGACGATGTATTTGGTTATGTCACAGAGTGGTTAGCCGCCAAAGGATTGCAGTTAAATCAGTTAGTAGACGAACAGGCAATTGCATGGTGGCAGTTCAGCCTATACGCCTTCGTGGTCTTGATGATGATTATGGCCGTTATGGCACTGTTGAGTGTAGGAGGGGCATTGTTCACGTTCTACGGGTATACCTTGTCACGTGCAGATGACAGATATATACGTCGCAGCGGCTTACTCAATAAGTTAGAAGTCAGTATGCGTGCTTCCCGTATTCAAATGATTACCGCCAAGCAAGACTGGCTGGATAAATTACTCAAACGGGTGAATTTATATTTTGAGCAAAACACCACTACAAGTCAGCAGGTTCAAGAGTTAATGTCGCCTAACAAGCTTATTGTACCTTCAGTGACAGAAGATGAGGCGCTCGCGCTCAGTCAGGAGGTAATGCCAGGCTGCAATTTACATCAGCAGCGTTATCAGACCATTAGCAAGCGTTTTATAATGCATTGGATGTTAGTGGCGTGGACGTTGCCTTTTACAATTGCATTAACTATAGGTTTAGTTACCAACCACACCGACATTGCTTTATTGGCGCTCAGTGCTTTTACTGGCATTGGTATATTACTTACCCTTCGCTGGTGGCGATGGGGGATTGCGTTTGACCAGAAATACGTATACGTCAGGCGGGGACGTATTGGCGTTGACTATTTATGCTTTGAACCCTACAAAGTGCAGCAGATCATTATCAAACAAAGTGTTTTTATGAAGCGAAGGAAGCTGGCCAGCTTAAAGGTTGTACTTGCCTCAGGTGCAGTGACAATTCCGTTCTTACCAGAAGACTATGTCTATCGTTTGGCAAATGCAGTGCTGTTTGAGGTGGAGTCTACCCGGCGTTCGTGGATGTAGAGTGTAGCTAGCGCTTTTTTAGCTTTGCTTTACGTTTATAAAGAATGAGTAGTACAGGATGACTACCCATTCTTGATGTTAAACTTAACGTTGTTTCAGATAAAAAACGCTTTCAGAAAGGCAGAGTTTCTAACGGGGTAACCCGTTTATATTTGCTCAACAGGGATGCGAACATACCCCTCCATGAGTACACGTGCACTACGACTCATGACGGCCTGATTTATCTGCCATTTATTCTCTTCAAACGTCGCTTTTGCACCGACTCTTAAGGTGCCAGAAGGGTGGCCAAAAGTAACAGATTCTCTGTTGTCTCCACCCGCGGCTAAATTCACCAACGTACCAGGAATTGCTGCCGCTGCGGCAATAGCCACTGCAGCGGTGCCCATCATGGCATGATGTAGTTTACCCATTGACAGCGCTCTTACGAGTACATCGATATCAGAGCCCAGTACGTCTTTACCGCTAGACGCTTTGTAACTTTGAGGAGGAGCGACAAACGCGACTTTTGGTGTGTGTTGGCGGTTCGCGGCTTCTCCAATGTCGTTGATCAGCCCCATTTGTAACGCGCCATATGCGCGGATTGTTTCAAACTTAGTAAGGGCATCGTTATCGCTATTAACGTCGTCTTGTAATTCTGTACCTGTGTAGCCTATATCTTCAGCGTTAATAAATATGGTTGGAATACCCGCATTAATCATGGTGGCCTGTAGAGAGCCGACCCCTGGTACTTCCAATGTATCGATTAAGCGCCCAGTAGGAAAAATGGCACCTTCGCCATCAGCAGGATCGACAAAAGCTACTTCAACTTCAGCTGCAGGGAAAGTCACGCCGTCTAGTTCGAAGTCACCGGTCTCTTGTACTTCGCCATCTGAAATAGGTACTTTCGCAATAATGGCTTTGTTGATATTGGCCTGCCAAATATTGACAGTGGCGATGCCATTTTGTGGAATTTTGCTTTTATCTATAAGACCGTTGCTAATAGCGAAAGCACCCACCGCCGCGGTTAAGTTTCCGCAGTTACCGCTCCAATCTACGAATGGCTTGTCGATGGCGACCTGACCAAATAAGTAGTCGACATCGTAACCTTCACGCTCACTTTTACTCAGTATAACGGTTTTACTTGTGCTGGATGTCGCGCCGCCCATGCCATCGGTTTGTTTACCGTAAGGGTCGGGGCTGCCAATAACACGCAGTAGCAGCGCATCGCGCGCCGGTCCCGGTTTTTGCGCCGCTTCTGGCAAATCTGTTAAGTTAAAAAACACACCCTTACTGGTACCGCCACGCATGTAGGTAGCCGGTACTCGAAGTTGTGGCGCATACTTTGTCATGTTTTTTCCTTTTCTGTTTTTAAAGGTTGGAAGCTGTTTGTGATTTGAAACTCGCGGTGAATACATCCATGTACGCTCCCCAGCCGCATCCATGCGGCTGGAAGGTTTCAAATCACAAACAGCTTCCACCCAAAAGTTATAAACATTTCTTTGAGAGGAAAGTGTCCATGCGCCCCGAAGGTTTCAACAATGCCTCAACACTCTCTTGATTCAAAAAACCATTTCTTCGGG